>DAITAO010000006.1:0-75650 GCA_036824245.1 Gaiellaceae bacterium
GGCCGAAGGGCGCCGCGAGCCGCTGCGCGGCGTGCGGCGCCTGATCGCCGACCACATGGCGCGCGCTCATCGCGAGGTGCCGGCGGTCACCTGGGTCGAGGAGTGCGACTTCGGGGGCGCCGAGCTGGACAGGCTCGTCGCGACCGTCCTGAAGGCGTGTGCGCTCTCACTCAAGGAGTTTCCCGAGCTGAACGCGCGCTTGGATGGCGACGCGATCCTCTATCTCGATCGCTACGACCTGGGCGTGGCCGTCCAGACCGAGGCGGGCCTGGTCGTCCCGGTCGTGCGCGCGTGCGACGAGCGGCCCGTCGAGGAGCTCGACGCCGATGTGAGGCGTCTCGCCGAGAGCGCGCGGGAGGGCACTCTCGAGCCGGAGGAGCTGCGCGGCTCGACCTTTACCGTGACGAGCGCCGGGAAGCTCGCCGGGCTCTTCCAGACGCCGATCGTCAACCACCCTGAGGTGGCAATCCTCAGCATCGGACGCATCGCGCCGCGTCCGGCCGTGCGCGACGGCGAGGCGACGATCGCGCAGGTCGGCCACGTCGCGCTGACGTTCGACCATCGCGTCGTGGACGGCGCGCGCGCGGCGGAGTTTGGCCTGTCGGTCATCCGCCGCCTGGAGAAAGGCGCCGGGGGCGTCTAGCGCCCCCGGCGTCGAACGTGCGGAGCGCTACTTCTTCCGCTTGAAGTGTCCCTTGAAGCCGTGGTTGATCTGGCCGCGGATCTCGCCGCTCGGCCACTTATTGGTGTGCAGGTTCGCGTACGTGGCGCCGTGGCGCATTGCACGGATCAACTCTTCCAGCGCGCCTGCTTCGATGCCCTGGCCGGCGGGGCCGACCACGTCGGCGATGTTGATCGTCCCTTCGGCTGATCCGCTGCCGCCGTCTGCGCAGGCCGGCTTACCGCCGCCACCGCACAGGAAGGCGCTGACGCCGCCGACCGTGCCCAGTTGGCCGAAGTGAATGTGGGCGAACAGGACGTCTGTGCCCTCGAGGTCGTCCCACTCGAGCTCGAACTCGAGCCGCAGTGGATCGTTGCGGAGCCGAGCCGAGAAGTGGCCGCGGCCGGTCGTCGACACGGCGCCGCCCTCGGGAACCGGAATCGTCGCATCCGGATTAGCCGGGATGATCTCCTGGTAGCCGCTCATACGTGCCGCGAAGCGGCCGCGATCCTTGTCGTGGCCTCCGCCGGCGAACGCCGTAGTTGCGACGATCGCCATGACGGCCAACGCGGCGAGTGACCCCAACACGACGAGCTTCTTCATATTCATCTCCCCTCTAGTGGCTTGCCGCCGGACCGTACTGGCTCTCGGGCCCGCCGGATTGCCGCCTTAACGAACTGCTTACACAACCGGGCGGAGCTCTAGCCGGGGATTGCGGCTCTACACTGGGCCCGCGGTGGAGGACGTCTACACCATCGGACTGTTCGCCGGTCTCGGCGCGAGCCTCGGTGTCGCGTTCGCGGGCGCCGCCGCCGGGCTCCGCGGCGCTGCCGTCCTCGCGGCCTTGCCGGCTGCAGCCGCCGGCGCGCTCCTCGGGCTCGTGCTGGCCGGCTGGCCGGAAGTGGCCGCAGGCGTCGCCGGGGGCGTGCTCGGCGGTGGCGGAGCCGGGCCGGTGGTCTCCGGAACGCTGCGCCGCGGCGGCACGCGTGGGGGGACGGCCCTGCTGGTGGCGCTGGTGGCGCTGCTCGGGGCGGTGCTGGCGTTTATCCCGCTCGTGGGCTACGCAGAGGCCCTTGCGGTGCCCACACTGGCCGCGCGGCTGCGGCGACGGGCAGGCGAGAAGTACGCGGGGCTCCGCACACTGGCGAAGCCATGAGTGCTGGGCGCTCACTTCAAAACGAGGCACTGAGCTGCATTCGGAAATGAGCGCTACGAAGAAGCTGATCCTGATCGTCATCGACGGGCTGACGCCGGCCGTCTTCGAGGACGCGGTCGAGAACGGACATGCGCCTGCGCTGGCGTTCCTCGCGCGGCACGGCGAGTACACGCGCGCAATCTCGACGTTCCCCTCGCTGACGCCGGTCTGCCTCGCCTCGATCGCCACGGGGGCGCATCCGGACGCACACCACATCCCGCACCTCGTCTGGTTCAACCGCGGCGAGCGCCGCTTCGTGGAGTACGGCTCGTCGTTCGCGGCCATGCGCGCAGTGGGCTCGCGCCGGGTGATCCGCGACGCGGTCATCCACATGAATCGCGACCATCTCGCCCCCGAGACACCCACCGTCTTCGAGACGCTCGAGAGTGAAGGCCTCACCACCGCGGCTGTCAACTTCACGTGCTACCGCGGCCCCACGCGTCACCGCTCCACGGTGCCCGGGCTGATGCGGCCCGCGTACGGGCCCAAGCGCTTCTTCTACTTCAACCTGTTCGAGTCGGATCGCACCGGCGCCCCGCTGGCCGTGCGCGCACGCGGAATAGGCTCGGTCGACGCCTACGCCGCCACGGTGGGCCGCTGGCTGGTGACCCGCGACGGCTTCGATTTCCTCGTCTACTACTTGCCTGACTACGACTTTGCGTCCCACCACCACGGCCCGCACCGTGCCGGCGACGCACTCGCCCGCAGCGACGCCGCTGTCGGCGCGTTGCTCGAGGCGGCGGGCGGCGGGGACGAATTCCTCGAGCGCTACGACGTCGTGCTCTGCTCGGACCACGGCCAGACGCCCATCAAACGCGGAGCACGGCTGGACGCATCCTTCTCCGATTTCCGGCTGGCGCCCGCGCGTGGGCCGGCCGGTGGCGCGGAGCTGGCCGTAGCGGCATCGAATCGAGTCGGCATGGTCTACCGGCTGCCGGGCTGCCGTGTCGACGTGCGCGAGCTGGCCGGCCGGCTCGAGCGTGAGCGTAGCGTGGACACCGTCCTCTTCGCCGAGGAGGGCGAGGCGGTCGTACGGCGTGCGGGTGAGGAGCTGCGCTTCTCCCCCGACGGCGAGGACTGGCACACGCGCGGCGACGCTGGCCTGTTGCCGGAGCCCAACGCACTCGAGCGCGTCTGGGCGGCGCTCGGCAATCCGAACGGAGGTGACGTTCTCGCCACCGCCTCTCCGGGGGTCGCATTCGCGGACCTCGGCGGCCGCCATCATGCCGGCGGCGGCAGCCACGGCTCCCTGGCGGCCGGCGACTCAGAGGTGCCGATGCTGACGGTCGGCGGCGGCTCTCCGCCTCCGCGCATCGTCGACATCGCGCCGCTCGTGTGCGCGCACTTCGGCGTCGCGGCCGGCGCCCCCGCTCGTGCCGCCTGACATCGCCTTTACCGAGAAGCGCCGGCAGATGGTCCAGCGCCAGCTCCGCGACCGCGACATCGTGGACGAGCGCGTGCTCGAGGCTATGGAGCGGGTCCCGCGCGAGCTCTTCGTACCGGAGGACTTCCGCGAGCGCGCCTACGACGACGCCGCGTTGCCGATCGGGGCGGGCCAGACGATCTCGCAGCCCTACATGGTGGCGCGCATCGCCGAAGCGCTGGCACTGGACGGCGGGGAACGTGTGCTGGACGTCGGCACCGGCTCCGGCTACCAGGCGGCCGTGCTGGCCGAGCTGGCTGCCGAAGTGGTCTCGATCGAGCGCATCGCCGAGCTCGCCGAGCGCGCACGCGCGGCGCTGGCCGAGGCCGGTTACCCGGAGGTCGAGGTGGTCGTGGGCGACGGGACGCTCGGCGTTCCCGAGCGCGCGCCCTTCGACGCCGTCGCGGTCGCCGCTGCCGCACCCGGACTGCCGCAGGCGCTCTACGACCAGCTGGTGCCGCGCGGCCGCCTGGTCGTGCCGGTGGGGGGCCTGCACGGCCAGCGACTCCAGGCGATCGTCCGCAGCCCGGAAGGGCCCGCAGTCGTGCACTCGGTGCCCTGCCGCTTCGTCCCGCTGATCGGAGAGGGTGGCTTTGAGCAGTGACCGAGGCCGCAAGAGCACGCGTTCGAATTCGAGGACAGGTGCAAGGCGTCTTCTTCCGGGTCGAGACGCGTGACCGCGCACGCTCGCTCGGTCTCTCGGGGTGGGTGCGCAACGCCTCGGACGGCAGCGTGGAGGCGGCGTTCGAGGGTGCGCGCGAGCGTGTCGAGAGCATGATCGACTGGGCCGGACGCGGCCCGAAGCATGCGGACGTTCACGACGTCGAGGTCATCTGGGAGGAGCCGCTTGACCAGGAGGGCTTCTCCATCCGCTAGGGGAAGCGCCTCTCCTGAGCGTCGGGCGCGGTGCTACATTCGCCCGCGCGATGGACCGTACGACCGCCGCCTCCGCCCCCGACGTCGGCCTCTCGCGAGCCCGCGCTGCCCGCGCGCTGCGGCGGTCGGCGAACTGGGTCCAGCTAGCCAAGTTCTGCGCGGTCGGGGCAACGGGTTATGTCGTCAACCTGACCGTCTTCGTGCTGCTGCTCTCGTTCGGGATGCACTACCTGCTCGCCGCGGCGTGCTCGTTCCTCGTGGCGGTCACCAACAACTACACCTGGAACCGCCTGTGGACGTTCAGCGGCCAGCGCGGCCACGTCGCTTACCAGGGCCTGCGCTTCCTGGTCGTGGCCCTGTGCGCACTCGCGGCCAACGAGGTCCTGCTGGCGCTGTTCGTGGAGATGGGAGCGGCCAAGGTGCCGGCGCAGGCGGTCGCCATCATGCTCGTCACGCCCGTGAACTTCGTCGGCAACAAGCTCTGGTCGTTTCGCGAGCACCGCGTCCGCATCCCCTAGCGAAAGGCCGCCGCAGCAGGCACGCTGCCGCCTGATGCGGTGGCTCGTCCTTGCGGCGCTTGCCGCGCTCGCCTTCGCTTCCGGCGCGGGCGCCCAGGAGGCGCCTACCGCGCCGGTCTACGACGAGCGTGGCCGGCTCGTTGAGACACCGTTCGCCCCTGTGGGGGAACAGGCCGGTCTGACGGAGCGACGGGCCACAAACGTCTTCCTCGCGCACGACAAGGTGGCGGACTGGCTAGAGCGCTATCCCCGTGAAGGCCGCTCGGTCGACGCGACGTACGCGAGCACGGACGGAACGTGGACCGTGCACGTATGGTGGCGCGAGGCCGGCGAGATCGCGCGGGGAAAGGTCGACGACGACGCGAGTGCCGTGCTCGAGGCCTGGACCGGCCCTCAGGTGGCGTGGACGATGGCGCGCGGCCTGGACGGCGCGTTCGGCGGCAAGGAGCTGAACGACCCGCTCATCTGGGTGGCGCTCTCGCTGGCCTTCTTCTTCGGCCTGGCCAATCTGCGGCGTCCGCTCTCGCTCCGCAACCTCGACCTGCTTGCGCTCCTCTCCTTCGGGGTGTCGCTCGCGTTCTTCAACGCGGGCGACATCTTCACGAGCGTTCCGCTCGCCTATCCGCCGCTCCTCTACCTGCTCGCCCGCATGGTCTCCATAGGACTGCGCGGCCGCCGCGGCCCGCCGGTCCGGCACGTCTGGCCGGTGTGGGCGTTGACCGCTGCGACGGTCTTCCTGGTCGGCTTCCGGATCGGGCTCAACGTCGAGACCTCGAACGTGATCGACGTCGGTTACGCGGGTGTGATCGGAGCGCAGCGCATCGCGGCCGGAGAAGCGCCCTACGGCCACATGCCGGAGGAGGCGAACCTCAAGCGCTGCGGCCCGGAGAACGCCGAGGGCCAGGTGCGCGACCGCGTTCAGACGAACGGACGCTGCGAGACCGCCAACGAGAACGGGGACACGTACGGGCCCGTGTCCTACCTCGCGTACCTGCCTGGATACTTGATCTTCGGCTGGAGCGGCAAGTGGGACGATCTGCCGGCGGCGCACTTCACGAGCCTGCTGTGGGACGGGCTCGCGCTGCTCGGGCTGGCGCTGGTCGGCTGGCGTTTCGGGCGGGCGCGCCTGGCCGCGACGCTCACGTTCGCCTGGGCCGCGTTCCCCTTCACGCAATACGTCTCCAACGCGAACACGAATGACACGATCCAGCCGGCGCTGCTCATCTGGGGCTTCTGGCTGGTCTCCTCCCCGGTCGCGCGGGGCGCCTTCCTCGCGCTGGGCTCGTGGACCAAGCTGTCGGCGCTGATCCTGGCGCCGCTCTGGGCCTCGTATCCGGACGCGCTAGGCAGGCCGCGGGCCAAGGCCGTCTTCGTGAGCGCGTTCGTGCTCGCCTCACTCGCCGCCTTCTGGGTGCTGCTCCTCGAGCCGAGCCCGTTTCATGCAGCGGACGTGTTCTGGGAGCGGACGTTCGATGCTCAGCTCGATCGAGAGTCGCCGTTCTCGCTCTGGGACTGGGGGCAGTACCACGCCAGCGGCATCCCCGACCTGGCCTTCGTCCAGAAGGTGCTGATCGGCGTCGTGGCAGCGGCGGGTGTCGCCTCGTTCTTCATACCGCGCCGCAAGTCGCCGCTCCAGCTCGCCGCGCTCACGGCAGCGCTGTTACTCGGCTTCGAGCTCGTGCTCACGCACTGGTTCTACCTCTACATCCCCTGGTTCCTTCCCTTCGTGGCCTTCGCGATCCTGGCGCCGGCACAAGCGACCGGACCCTCGCAGCCGCCTGAGCCGGAGAGCGAAGCACCGGGCGTGTCGGAGCGGCAGCGCATCGCCGCGATCGGCGTCGGTGCCCTCGCGCTCTTTCTCGTCGCGTGGCTTCTCCTTCACCAGGGCTTCTGGTCCCGCTCGGCCATCACGGACGTGCCGCTGTACGAGCGCTACGGCGAGGCGATGGTGCGTGGGCTGGTGCCGTACCGCGACTTTGCAGTCGAGTATCCGCCCGGCGCGCTGCCCGTCTTCGCCTTGCCGACGGCCGGCGAGGGGACAGACGGCTACCGGCACGTCTTCGAGCTGCTCATGTGGCTGTGCGGAGCGGGCGCGCTGGCCGCCATGCTCGTTGCGCTGCGCGCTCTGGGAAGGCGCCTTGGCTCGCTCGCCGCAGCACTGCTGTTCGCGGCGCTCGCGCCGCTCCTGCTGGGATCCGTGGTGCTGTCGCGCTTCGATCTCCTCCCGGCGGCGCTGACGGCCGCAGCGCTCGCTGCGCTGCTGACCGGCCGGGAGCGCGTGGGCTGCGCGGCGCTCGGCCTGGGGGCTGCGGCGAAAGTCTATCCGGCGGTGCTGCTCCCGCTTGCGCTCGCCTACGTCTGGCGCCGCCGCGGCCGCCGCGAGGCGCTGCTCGGGGCCGGTGCGTTCGCCGGCGTGGTCGCCGCCTTCGTCCTGCCGTTCGCGCTCGTCGCGCCGGGCGGGCTCTGGGACAGCTTCTCGGTACATGCGACGCGCGGACTGCAGATCGAGAGCCTTGGAGCCTCGGTCATGCTCGCCGCTCATCAGGTCGCGGGACTCGATCTCACGGTCGTGTCGAGCTCCGGCTCGCAGAACCTCTCCGGCGGCGCAGCGGACGTGCTGGCGGCGCTGCAGACACTTCTGCAGCTGAGCGCCGTGGTGGCCATCTGGGTCGCCTTCGCTCGCGGTCCTGCAGACCGCGAGCGGCTGGTCCGCTACTCAGCAGCGGCGCTATGCGCGTTCGTCGCGCTCGGCAAGGTGCTGTCGCCGCAGTTCCTCATCTGGCTGCTGCCCATCGTGCCGCTTGTGCGCGGCCGGCGCGGCGCCGCCGCCTCGGCGCTGCTCGGCGCCTCGGCGCTGCTCACGCAGCTTTGGTTTCCGAGTCGCTACTGGGACCTAGCCGACGACCTCGCGGCGGCTCCATCCTGGTTCGCGTTGATGCGCAACCTCGTGCTGCTGGCTTTGGTGGCGGTGCTCGTCTCACCAAGGCGCGAGGCGGCCGCGGCACGTGTGGCTAGTGACTCCGCACCTTCGCCGGGAGGTAACCGAGGGGCTGTCCCCTCCCATGTGCCCCCCGCCCGCCCGCAGACCCAGGGCGTCAACCGAGTGACCACGAGCTCAGGGTCAGGCTGAAGCCTGACCCTCGATTACCCGCCGGTGAAAGACATTTCGTTGCGCCCCTACGGGACGTCCACGCGCAGGGCGTCGCAGGCCGTCGCGCGGCCGTCGGCATCGCACTCGACCACCACGCCCTCGATGCGAACGCCGGTTTCGGCCGGCTCGAAGCGCACGGGGACACCCGTGCGCATGCGCTGGATCGCGAGCTCGGCCTTGACGCCGATCACCGAGTCGTGCGGACCGGTCATGCCCGCGTCGGTGATCGCGGCGGTGCCGCCGGGCTGAACTCGGGCGTCGCTCGTCTGCACGTGCGTGTGCGTGCCGATGACCGCGGTGACGCGCCCGTCCAGCCAGCGCGCGAGCGCCACCTTCTCGCTGGTCGCCTCGGCGTGGAAGTCGACGAGCACGACGGGCGTCTGCCGGCGGGCGTCCTCGATCAGCTCGTCCACGATCTCGAACGGCGAGACCGGCACCTGGAGGAACAGCCAGCCCATCAGGTTCACGACTGCCACCAGGCTGCCGTCCCGGGCCGGCGCGACCGTCAGCCCGCGCCCCGGCGCGTGCGCCGACATGTTTGCGGGGCGCACGACGCGATCCGACGTCTCGAGGTAGGGGAGCAGCTCTCGCCGGCGCCACGCGTGGTTGCCGAGCGTGAGCACGTCGGCTCCCGCACCGAGCAGGCGCTCGGCCAGCTTCGGCGTCAGGCCGGCGCCGTCCGCCGTGTTCTCGGCGTTCACCGCGCAGAAGTCGATGCCGAGCTCTTCCCGTAGCCCGGGCAACCGCTGCTCGATCGCCCGGCGGCCGGGAGCACCGAACACGTCGGCGACGAAGAGGAGCTTCAGGGCGTGCTCATCAGGGCAGCGACAGCGTCGCAGCCGGACGCACTTCGAGGGCGACGTGGTTGCCCTCGTCCTGTGTGTACCGGGCGAGCGCCTGGCGCTCTGCACGTGAGAGGTCGAGCAGCGATCCGATCTTCGACACGGTCGAGGCGACGGAGGAGCCGACCCGCAGGCCGAGATCGGGTCGCAGATGACTGAGCGAGACGACCAGTGAGGGTGCGTCGGCAGGCTGGATGTCGATTCGCACGCCGAACTTCCGGCCGCTCACGACGTAGTCGGTCATCCCGACCACCGTGCCGTCGACCGGCGAGTAGACATCCGTCCCGGGCGCGGCCCCGACGTTCAGCACGGCCGTCTCGGAGCCGCCGCTACCGCCGAGGCGGTAGTAGCGCAAGCCGTCGCCCCCGCCGCCGAAGAGCCGTCTCGCCACGCGGCCCAACAGGCCTTCGTTCGCAGCCCGGCCGACCGGGTCGAGCGCGAGGGCGCCGGTCGCAGCGGCGTGATAGCCGATCGCGGTGACGCGGCTCTGCGCGATCGGCAGCTCTAGCCGCAATGCGCCGCGCACCGCAACGACCTGCGGCAGGGGCCGTGCCGGCAGCAGCCGCTTGGCGGGGGCGACCGTCACGCCCACGACTCGGCTCGGCTCGGCGGAGCCGAACGCGGTCAGCAGTAGCGTTACCGCCACGGCCAGCACCGCGAAGACCGCCGCCACGACGCGACCGGTCTGCACGCGTGCCTGTGCACGGCGGCGCGCGCCTCTGCGCGGGGTGGTTCTGGCCCGCCGCGGCATCCGCGCGACGCTAACCGAGTGCGGCGCAGCATGCAACCGCCGGCGTCTGGGGCGAGTTCGTGACATGGGAGGCGGGGATGATAGAGCCCATTCGTCCCAGAGCTCGTGGCGATCGAGCGCAAGCACGCCGTCCTGCTCCCACGTCCAGTCCCAGGCGGGCGGCCGAAGGTAGACGACACGAGCGGTACGATCGGCGCGATGGCCGAGGTACCCAGGATCCAGATCCCTCGCTGGATCCAACTGGTCGGCTTGCCGCTGCTGTTGCTGCTGATCTGGACGGTCGTCGGTGCGGTTCGTCACGCCGTCTTTCTGTTCGTCGTGGCCGCGCTCGTTGCGCTGCTCCTCGACCCGCTCGTCCGCGCCCTCGGCCGCATCTGGATTCCGCGCGGGATCTCGATCGCCATCGTCTACCTCAGCTTCGCGGCGGCACTGGTCGTGTCGGTGATCGCCCTGGGGGTCTACGTCGTCGACGAGCCCCGGACGGCCGCCGAACGGGTGAACGCCTACGTTACGGACGTCGACGGACGGAACGGTCAGACCGACGCAGACCGCGACGTCGACCAGCTGCAGCTGTGGCTCGACGACCACGGGCTCTCGCGCATTCAGGTCCAGGAGGAAGGCCACGACCTCGTCGAGCGGATCCGCGAGCGCGACGTGCAGGGATACACCGACGAGGTGATCAACTTCCTCGAGGGGGCCGCGCTCTCGATCGTCGAGCTGCTGATCAGCGCCGTGCTGATCCTCGTCGTGTCGATCTACATGTTGCTCGACATGGGGCGGCTGCGCACTGCCATGGACCGCCGCTTTCCGCCGCAGCCGGGATCCGGCTCGCTCATCCCGCACCTCGAGAGAGCGCTTGCCGGTTACGTCAAGGGCCAGGTGCTGCTCTCGCTCATCATCGGCGCCAGCGCCGGCTTCAGCCTCTGGGTGCTCGGCACGCTCGGCTGGGCCGACGGCATGGACCGCTACGCGGTCCTGTTCGGCGCATGGGTAGCGGCCATGGAGCTCATCCCCTACCTGGGCCCCTGGCTCGGCGCCGGGCCGCCGCTGCTCTACGCGCTGGTCGTCGATCCGCTCTCGGCGCTCTGGGTGGCGTTGCTGTTCCTCGGCATCCACCAGATCGAGGGCCACATCGTCGTGCCGAAGGTGATGGGCAGCGCCTTGCGCCTGCATCCGCTGCTCGTCATCTTCGGCCTGCTTGCTGGCGTCGAGATCTACGGACTGCCGGGCGTGTTCGTGGCGCTGCCGCTGCTCGCCGTGATGCGGGCGTTGTGGGAGTTCTTCTCCCAGCGGACGACGCTCGAGCCATGGGGAGCGGGCGAGATCACGGTGCCCGTGGAGGTGGAGTCGACCGCCGCGCAGCCGCCTCCGCGGCCGGTGACGCCCGTGACCTCAGAGGAGCCGCCCGCCGCGGCGCGCCGTTGACCGCCCTGCTGGCCGCCCACGGCGTCTCCCGACGCTACGGTGACCGTCAGGCGCTCGAGCCGACCGATCTCGAGGTGCAAGGCGGCGAGGTCATTGCGCTGGTCGGGCCCAACGGGGCAGGTAAGTCCACGTTGCTGGCCGTGCTGGCGGGGGCGCTGCCGCCGAGCGGCGGCCGGGTGGAGCGAGGGGCCGGCATCCGCGTCGGTTGGGCGCCGCAGCGCCCGGGACACTATGGACGCCTGTCGGCGCGCGAGAATGTCGAGCTGTTTGCCCGGCTCGCCGCGGAGCGTGAGCCCGCTGCCGTCGCAACGCGGCTGCTCGAGGAGCTCGGGCTCGTAGACGAGGCGCGTCCCAGCGCCGAGCTCTCGGTGGGAACGCGCCAGCGACTCAATCTCGCACTAGCGTTGCTGGGCGAGCCCGACGTCTTGCTTGCCGACGAGCCGACGGCGCCGCTCGACGACCGCGCCCGCGAGCGTTTCTGGTCGACGGTCGGCGAGCTGCGGGCCGGCGCGCGGGCGGTCGTCTTCGCCACGCAGAGCGCCGAAGAGCCGCTGCGGCTCGCGGACCGGATCGTGGCCCTCGAGGACGGGCGTGTCGTGTTCGGCGGACCGGCCGCCGACTTCGCGGGCGTCGAGGGGGCACACGCGTGAGCGCGAGGCGAGTTGCGCTGCTGCTGGAGAAGGACCTCCGCATCCTGCGTCGCTCGCCGCTGCTGCTGGCAGCCGCCGTCGGCTACCCGCTGCTCGTCGCCGTGCTCGTGGCGCTGGTGGCCGGCTACGCCAGCTCCAAGCCGCGCGTGGCGCTGGTCGACGAGGAGCAGCTGCCCCCCACCGTGCAACTCGGCGACCGCACGTTCGCGATCGAGCGGGCGATCGAGCAGGCCGGCGACGAGGTGCGGCTCGTACGGCTGCCGTACGACGAGGCGCAGCGCCAGCTCGAGACGGGCCGCGTCGTGGCGCTCGTCCGCGTGCCCGAGGGCTTCCTCGACGACCTGCGCGGCATGGTGCGCAGTCCCACGCTCGAGCTGGAGACGAGCCCGAGCCCCTTCTCGTCACGCGTCGTGCGGGAGGTGCAGGCGCTCGTCTATACGCTCAACCGGCGACTCCAGGGGGCGTACATCGACTCGAATCTGGGATACGTGAGCCTGCTGCTGCGCGGCGGCAGCGGCTCATTCCTGGGGCGTGAGTTCGACGTGCTGGGCCTGGAGCGGACGGACGCGTTGCTCGGTCGCGTGCCGCAGAGCGCCGAGGTGCGCGAGGTGCGCGCGTTCGTCGATGCGGCACGGCTCGCCCTCGCGCAGACGGACGATGCCCTGCGCGCCACGGCCAATCCGATCGAGCTCGTGCGCAAGCCGGAGCGCGGTCGTACCTGGGCCTTCTCGGCCCAGGTGCAGGCGTATGCACTGACGCTCACTGTCGGGCTGCTCGCGTTGCTCATCGCGACGGGCTCACTGGCTGCGGAGCGCGAGGAGAACGTGGTCGGCCGCCTCGCGCGAGGGCTTGCGGGGCTGAGCGACGTCGTGGCGGCCAAGGTGGCACTTGCTGCGCTCGTCGCGCTCGTACTCGGCCTCGCGTTGACGCTCGCGCTGGGGATCGCGGTCGAGCTGGGCGACGTGCGCGGCGGCCAGCCCTGGGCGCGCGTGCCCCTCGTGGCCGGCGGTCTCGTGCTCGCGGGCGCCGCACTCGGTGGGCTCGGAGCGCTCATCGCGGGCGTGGGCCGCGAGGCGCGGACGGCGCTGCTCGCCGCCGTCGCCCTCGCATTGCCTCTGGCCTTTCTCGCCGTCGTTCCATCGGACGTGCTCCCCGTGGCAGGCTCCATCGGCGATCTCTTTCCCGTCGAGCACGCGGTGCGGTTCTTCAGCTCTGCTCTCTACGACGCCGATCCCTGGCGGGAGGTGGCGGTTGAGGCCACATGGCTGCTCGCAATCGCTGCGGCGCTGACCGGCCTGGCCCGGCTCGCCGCGCGCCGGCTGCTCGTCTGACTGCGAGAATCCGGCCCGTGGCCACTTTTCCTCGCACGCGCCTCCGCCGCCTGCGCCGCACCGGCGCTTTGCGCGATCTAGTGCGCGAGGCGAGGCTCGACCTGCGCGACTTCGTCATGCCGCTCTTCGTGGGCCCGAGCGCGGTTTCGAACGATGCGCTGCCCGCCATGGGGCGGCATTCGGTCGCGAGTCTCGCGCAGGAGGCCGAAGAGCTCAACGCGCTGGGGGTGCCGGCCGTCCTGCTCTTCGGAATCCCCGAGGAGAAGGACGAGGAGGGCTCGGGTGCCTGGGATTCGGACGGGATCGTGCAGCAGGCAATACGCGAGCTGCGCGCACGCACCCCCGATCTCGTCGTGCTGACCGACGTGTGCCTCTGCGAGTACACCTCGCACGGGCACTGCGGCGTTGTGGCAGCAGCCGAGAACGGAGTGCGTAACGACGAGACCCTCGAGCTGCTCGCCCGAACGGCAGTGAGCCATGCCGAAGCCGGCGCCGACGCCGTCTGTCCCAGCGACATGATGGACGGGCGCGTGGGAGCAGTCCGAGCTGCGCTCGACGACGCCGAGTACGAGGACATCCCGATCGTGTCGTACGCCGCGAAGTACGCGTCGGCTTTCTACGGCCCGTTCCGCGAAGCTGCCGAGTCGGCGCCCGCATTCGGCGACCGGCGTGGCTATCAGATGGACCCGGGCAACGTACGCGAGGCGCTGCGCGAGTGCGAGCTCGACGTGGCAGAGGGCGCCGACCTGCTCATGGTCAAGCCAGCGCTGCCCAACCTGGACGTCATCCGCGCGGTGCGCGAGCGCTTCGACCTGCCCGTGGCCGCCTACAACGTGTCCGGGGAGTACGCGATGCTCAAGGCGGCAGCCGCGCGAGGGTGGCTGGACGAGCGGCAGGCGGCGCTCGAGTCGCTCACCGCCATCAAGCGCGCCGGAGCCGGGATGATCGTCAGCTACTGGACGAAGGACCTCGCGCGCTGGCTCTGAGAACCGCGAGTGACCTGTATCGGCGCGCGCGTGAGCTGATCCCCGGCGGCGTCAACTCGCCGGTGCGCGCGATGCGGGCCGTCGGGCTCGACGAGCCCTTCTTCGTGCGCCGCGCCGAGGGCGCTTACCTCGAGGACGTGGAGGGCAACCGCTACCTGGACTGGGTGCTGTCGTGGGGGCCGCTCATCTTCGGCCACGCGGACCCGCAGACGGTCGAGGCGATTCGCGCTGCCGCGACGGACGGAACGAGCTTCGGCGCGCCCACCGAACGCGAGGTGGAGCTCGCCGCCGAGATCGTGGACGCAGTCCCTTCTGTGGAGCAGGTACGCCTCGTCTCATCGGGCACCGAGGCGGCCATGAGCGCCGTGCGGCTTGCGCGTGCGGTCACGCGCCGCGACCGGGTGCTCAAGTTCGCGGGCTGCTACCACGGCCACGTCGACGCGCTGCTCGTCGATGCCGGCTCGGGCATCGCCACGCTCGGCATCCCGTCGACGCCCGGAGTGCCGCCTGCCGTGGCCGCCGATACCGTCGTCTGTCCGTTCAACGACCTCGACGCGGCGGCGGAGGCCGTCGCGGCCTTCGGCGAGGGGCTCGCGTGCATTTTCCTGGAGCCGGTCGCCGGAAACATGGGTGTCGTGCCCCCGGCGCCGGGCTTCCTCGAGGGCCTGCGCCGGCTCTGCGACGCGTCGGGGGCGCTGCTCGTCTTCGACGAGGTCATCACCGGCTTCCGCGTGGCACGCGGCGGCGCCCAGGAGCGCTACGGCGTGTCGCCCGATCTGACCGTCCTTGGCAAGATAGTCGGAGGCGGGCTCCCGCTGGCCGCATTCGGCGGCCGCGCCGACCTCATGGGGCGCCTGGCGCCGGCCGGCGACGTCTACCAGGCCGGGACGCTGTCTGGGAACCCACTGGCGACCGCGGCAGGCCTCGCCGCGCTGCGCCGCCTGCGCGACCCGGCCGTGTACGCCGAGCTGGAGCGGATCGGAAGCCGGCTCGAACGCGGCTTACAGGCGGCCGTCGGAGACCAGGGCGTCGTCCAGCGCGTCGGCGCCATGCTGACGCTCTTCCTAACAGGGACAGTCACTGTCACGGACTTCGCCGGCGCGCAGCGCAGCGATACAGAGCGCTACGGCGCGCTGTTCCGTCATCTGCTCGCGGCGGGCATCTACATCGCTCCGTCGCAGTTCGAGGCGATGTTCGTCTCGCTCTCGCACGGCGACGCCGAAGTCGACCGGACGATCGAGGCGGTCCGGAGCTTCTTCGAAGCTCCGGACTAGGCGATGGACGTGTGGGGCACGATCGCGGCCGAAGCGGCGCACGAGAGTGAGCTCTGGCAGAGCGCCCTTCTCCCTGGCCACGAGCGTGAGCCCGTGGCCGTGTTCTCGCCTCTCGCCGAGGAGGGGCTGGCGCTCGGGCTCGAGACCATCTACGAGGGCTACCTCGTTCACTACGGTCGCTCCCGGGTGTTCGCACCGGCGGAGCGCGACACCCTGCTGCTACTGGGCGACTACCTCTACGCGCACGGGCTCGTGCGGGTCGCCGCCGTGGCAAGCCCGGCCGGGGTCGGCGACCTCGCCGAGCTGATCTCGCTCTGCGCTCTCATCCGCGCCGACGGCCGCCGCGACGACGGGCCGGCATGGGCGGGCACGGCTGCGCTGCTCGGGAACGGAGACCTGGAGCCGGCCCGTGACGCGCTGCGAGCGCGAGCCGATTCGGGCCCGCTGCTCGAGCTCGCCTGCGAAGCGGCCGGTTCCGACGCCGTCGAGCGGGCGCTCGCGGCGCACAACCGGCGGGTCGGCTCGTAAGATGCAGGCGTGTCGACGCTGCTCGCTTTCGTGCTTCCCCTCGCCGACCCGGCCGAGGAGGGCAGGAACGTCGTTCTGGGCATGCTGGTCGTCGGGCTCATCTTCGTCGGCGTGATCGCGCTGGGCCAGGCGGTGGAGTATCTGGCGCATCGCCGCCAGGCCCGCCGGCGCCCGATCTACTAGCGAACCTAGCCGGGAAGGCCATTCCTCGGCTGCCCCGGTTGGTCTTCAATGACCTCAATGAGCTCCAGACCTCTGCGGTTTAGCCGGAGGAGTTGTGCTGCCTCTGCTTCTGCCACGACGATCTCTTGCCCGGCGTCGTAGGCACCGCCAGGCCGACGCGGGTCATTGGACGAGGACACAAAGTCGTGCCCCGGGCGCACCCTGAACCGGAATCGTCGCGCCAAGATGCCCCCAGCATGCGTTTCGCCAATCGAATCGTCAAACCCTCCTAGCACTCACTCGACGGCTCGTTCTGTCGCCTGGGCTGGACGGGATGGAGTGCGCGCTCCAGACTTCCGAAGCGTGAGAGCGCTCCCTGCCGGGACCGTCACGTTCCTGTTCACGGACGTGGAGGGCTCCACGCGGCTCCTCGGCGAGCTGGGCGGCGAGCGTTACGCGGAGTCGCTCGCCGAGCACCGGCGGCTGCTGCGCGATGAGTTCGCGCGCCACGGCGGCGTGGAGGTGGACACACAGGGCGACGCGTTCTTCATCGCGTTCGCGCGCGCGTCGGACGCAATTAGCGCTGCACAACGGGCACAGGAGGCGCTTTCCGCCACGTCGATCCGCGTGCGCATCGACGCTGCCGAAGAGATCGGCTTTCACTGGTGGCACGGAACGACTCTCATCAGCGCGGCTGAATACGCAGAGCAAGCCGGGCGGATCGAAGATGCCGAGCGCTGGGCTCGCGAGGCCCTGCCGGCAGTCGTGCGGATCGACAATCGTATGGGGGCGATCACGGCACTCGCGTTGCTGGCCCGTGTCGCAACTCGGCGTGACGAGCCGGGGAGGGCGGGCTTGCTCTGGGGTGCCGTCGAGGCGGAGGAGGCCCGCGCGCCGGTCGGCGGCTGGTGGCAGGTGGAGAGGGAGGCATTCTCGGGCCCCGTGCTGGCGGCTGCGAGCGCGCAGTTCGATCGGGCGCGCTCGGAAGGCGTGCGCTTGTCGCTCGTCCAGGCAGTGGAAGCGGCCCTTGCCGATGCCTGACCTTCCGACCGGCACGGTGACATTTCTGTTCACGGACGTGGAGGGCTCGACGCGCCTGCTGGACGAGCTTGGCGCCGAACGGTACGCAGAGGCACTCGCCCAGCACCGGCGCGCGCTGCGCGCGTCGTTCGGCCGGCACGGCGGCGTGGAGGTCGACACCCAGGGCGACGCGTTCTTCGTCGCGTTCGCCGATGCTGCTGCGGCTGTCTCGGCCGCGGCTGACGCCGGCAGCGCGCTCGCGGCCGGGCCGATCCGTGTTCGCATCGGCGTCCACACGGGAGAGCCGCTCGTCACCGATGAGGGCTATGTCGGCATTGACGTCCATCGCGGCGCTCGCCTTGCTGCGGCCGGTCACGGCGGACAGGTGCTCCTCTCGGAGACCACGCGGGCCGCGCTCGACGGCGGCGCAGAGCTCCGCGATCTGGGCGAGCAGCGGCTCAAAGATCTCGGCGCGCCGGTCCGGATCTATCAGCTCGGCGACGGTGACTATCCACCGCTCAAGGTGCTGTACCGCTCGACGCTTCCGGTGCAGCCCTCGCCGCTCGTCGGACGCGACCGCGAGCTCGCGGAGGGGGGCAGGCTGCTCGGCGAGCACCGGCTGCTGACGCTGACCGGCGCGGGCGGCTCGGGCAAGACGCGCCTCGCCCTGCAGCTGGCCGCCGAGGCCGCCGACGACTTTCCCGACGGCGTGTACTGGGTACCGCTGCAGGCCGTGCGAGACGCCGAGCTGGTCCTGCCCGCGGTGGCGCAGGCACTCGGAGCGCAGGGTGACCCGGCCGGGCAGGTCGCCGACAAGCGCCTCCTGCTCGTGATCGACAACCTCGAGCAGCTGCTCGATTCGGCGCCTCAGCTCTCCGAGCTTCTGAAGAAGACGCCGAACCTCAAGCTGCTGTGCACAAGCCGCGAGCTACTGCATATCGAAGGCGAGCGCGAGTACCCCGTCGATCCCATGCCGCTCGACGACGCCGTGCGGCTGTTCCAGGAGCGTGCCGTCCAGCACGAGCCTGCGGACGCCGTGCACGAGATCTGCCGTCGGCTCGACTGCCTCCCGCTCGCCGTCGAGCTCGCGGCGGCGCGAACGAACGTCCTCGCGCCCGCCGCGCTGCTCGACCGCCTGGGACAAGCGCTGCCAATCCTGACCGGCGGGCGTCGTGACGCTCCCGACCGCCAGCGCACGCTGCGGGCGGCGATCGATTGGAGTCACGAGCTGCTGGCGGAAGCCGAGCGTCTGCTCTTCCGTCGGCTCGCGGTCTTCGCGGGCTCGTTCGACGTGGACGCCGCCGAGACGGTCGCAGACGCGGATCTCGACGCCCTCGCTGCGCTCGTCGATAAGAGCCTGCTACGACGCTGGGAATCAGGGCGCTTCGGCATGCTCGACACGATCCATGAATACGCGCGCGAGCAGCTCGAGGCGTCCGGCGAGGCCGACCGCCTTCGTGAGCGGCACGCCGCCCACTTCCTGGCACTGGCCGAATCCGCCGGTCTGGCCGCCGAGGACGAGGTTCCGCAGCGCCACGACCTCGTCATCGCCGATCAGAGCAACATCCGTGCAGCACTCGATTTCTTCGTCCAGCGCCGTGAGGTGGAGCTCGCACTGCGCCTGGGGGTCGCGCTCGAGAACTTCTGGGTGACCAACAATCCGGCGGAAGGTGTCCGGAGGATGGCCGCCCTGCTCGAGTGGGTCGACGAGGTTCCGCCGCTGCTCCGTGCCCGGGCGCTCCGCGTGTACTCGAGCCCCGCCGTCTTTCTCGGCCAAGTCGATGCCGCCGCAGACGCGCTCGAGCGCAGCCTGGCCGGGTTCCGGGCGCTCGGAGACGAACACGGCGTCGCGATCATCCTGCATCGCCTGGCCGTCGGCGCCGCACATCGAGGCGACACGGCGCAGGCGCGCGCTCTGTGCGAAGAGAGCATCGCCCTGCACCGCCGATCCGGGTCGAAGAAGGGCGAATGCCAGCCGATCGGACTGCTCGCGCATCTGGAGCACGACGAAGGACGAGTCGAAGCCGCGATCGAGCTCATGACCGAGAGCGTCGCCCTGGCGCGCGACGTCGGATTCTCGTGGTGGCATTGCGGAAACGCGCTGCAGCTGGCGGAGTGGGCGCTGGAGCTGGGTAAGTCGGACGAGGCGGAACGGTGGGGAAGAGAGGCTCTGCCGGTCGCCCACGGGATAGGAGACCGTCTGCATTGCATGGGCGCACTCATGCTCCTTTCACGCCTGGCTGCAGAGGCCGGCCAACTGGGCCGAGCTGGCCGCCTCTGGGGTGCGCTCGAGGCCGAGGAGGCGCGCGTGACCATCCCCCTGCCCCCTTGGTGGGCCGAGAATCGCGCGCTCCATGACCCGGCCGCCGGAACCGCCGCCGATTCCGGCTTCGACGCCGGGCGTGCCGAAGGCCGACGACTCGCGCTCGACGAAGCGGTCGCCGCTGCCCTTGACGAGCCGTAAGCGGAAGATCGCCGCGCGGCCACGCGTCTTGTAAATGCTCGTGCAGCGCGTGAAGATCGCGTGGCGAAACGAGGAGGATTCGATGCGGCACCGGCTGGCGCTCTCCATGTGCGCGCTCCTCGCGGGGCTCGGGCTCGCTGCGCTCGCGCAGCCGGCTCCCAGCAGCGCGCCGCAACGGGCCGACGTTCGTGGCGGCACTCTGCGTCTTGACCACCCGGGTGACTTTCCCACCGTTGACCCGACGCTCGCTTACGACCCTGCGTCGTGGCAGCTGATGGACGCCGTCTGCGCGAACCTCTACCGGTATCCCGATAGTGAGACGAAGGCGCCCAGGCCGCTGCTCGGGACGGCCGCCGCCTTCCCGCGCGTCTCGCGCAACGGCAAGCGCGTGGTCATCTCCGTGCGGCCAAACTACGCGCGGTTCGCCAACGGCGTCCCGGTCACCGCCGCGAGCTACGCCAATGCGATCCAGCGGGCTCTCGACCCGAAGATGCAGTCACCGGCCGCGCAGTACCTTGCCGAGATCGATGGCGCGCGCGCCGTCCTGAACGGCAAAGCGCGACGGGCACAGGGCGTTCAGGTTCGCGGGAACCGGCTCGTGCTCGTGCTCGAGCGACCGCTCTCCGACCTCCTCGCTCGTCTGACGATGCCGTTCTTCTGCCCCCAACCTGGCCCGAGCGGTCTTCCGCGCAACCCGAAAGGGATCGCGGCGCCGTTCGACGGTGGCGGGCCGTACGTGCTGGAGGAGTGGGTGCCGCGGCGCAGGGCGGTCGTGGCTCGCAATCCGCACTGGCGCGGGGCGATAGCGAAGAGCCGCCCCGCGAACGTCGATCGCATCGAGTACACGTTCGGCGTCCCTCCGCCGACCCAGAAGCTCCGCACCGATCGAAACCAGGCCGATCTCCCATTCGTCATTCCGGCACCGGCCTACGGGGAGCTGGCAAAGCGCCACGGCATCAACCGGGGTCGGTTTTTCGTTCGGCGGGCGGGGACCGTCTGGTACTTCCAGTTCAACCACGACCGTCCGCTTTTCGGACCGCGCGGGTCAGGCGGCGGCAACGTCGCGTTGAAGCGGGCAATCAACTACGCGATCGATCGTCCCTCTCTGGCGCGGCAGTTCGGCTATCTCGGCGGGGCGCCGACGGACCAGCTCCTGCCGCAGGGCATGCCCGGCTTTCGGGACTGGGATCTGTACCCGCTGCGCGGCCCCGACCTCGCCCGCGCGCGCAGCCTGGCGGCCGGGAACACGCGCGGCGGCAAGGCGGTGCTCTACGCATTCTCGGTCGCCCAGTTTCCTGCGATCGCGGAGATCTTCAGGCAGCAAATGCAGGCGATCGGACTCGACGTCGAGATCCGGACCTTCATCCCGCCCGTTGCCACCGACAAGATGACGACGCGTGGCGAGCCTTTTGACATCGCGCTCATCGGCTTCGCCGCCGATTACGCGGATCCGAACGCGTTCCTCCGCCCGTTGCTATCGGGCGATGCGCTTGGCAAGAAGAGCACGAACATCGCGCACTTCGCCGACCGCCGCTTCGACCGTCTCCTCGAGCGCGCCGCGCGGCTGACCGGCGAGAGACGCTACGCCGCCTTCGCCGATCTCGACCGCGTGACGATGCGAGACAGCGCGCCGGTGGCCGCGTTCGTAAACGAGAACTCGCGCTTCTACGTTTCCGAAAGCGTCGGGTGCTTCTCGGCGCCGTTCGGATTGGTCAACCTCGTAGCCGTCTGCAAGAAGTAGCCCGGCTCCGGCGGGCAAAGCTGATCGGGTCACAGGCATCTGGCCGGCAACGTTCGGCGGGATACTCGTTGGATGCGTGAGCTTCCGACCGGGACCGTCACGTTCCTGTTCACTGACGTGGAGGGCTCGACGAGGCTGCTCGACGAGTTGGGCGCCGAGCGGTACGTTCAAGCGCTTGCGGAGCACCGCCGCGTACTGCGAGAAGCGTTCGCCGGGCACGGCGGAGTCGAGGTCGATACACAGGGGGACGCCTTCTTCGTCGCCTTCCGGTCTGCCGACGCGGCGCTCGCGGCTGCGCAAGAACTGCAGCGGGCACCCGGCGATGGGCGCGTACGCGTGCGGGTTGGTCTGCACACGGGCACGCCGCTTGTGACCGGTGAGGGTTACGTCGGCATGGACGTCCACCGCGGCGCGCGCATCGCGGCCGCAGGCCACGGCGGCCAGGTGCTTGTCTCGGAGACGACCCGGGCCGCCTTAACAGTGACAGGCACTGTTAAGGAGCTGCGCGACCTGGGGGAACAGCGGCTCAAAGACCTGGGCGCGCCGATCCGGATCTACCAGCTCGGCCCTGGCGACTTCCCGCCGCTCAAGGTGCTGTACCGCTCGACGCTGCCCGTGCAGCCCTCTCCGCTGGTCGGCCGCGAGCGCGAGCTCGCCCAGGCCGGCGCGCTCCTGCGCGACCACCGTCTCGTCACGCTGACCGGCCCCGGCGGCTCGGGCAAGACGCGGCTCGCCCTGCAACTCGCCGCCGAGGCGCCGGATGACTTCCCAGATGGCGTCCACTGGGTGCCGCTCGCTGCGCTGCGCGACCCGGAGCTCGTCGTTGTGGCAGTCGAGCAGGCTCTCGGCGTCACGTCGCCGGCGGAGTACATCGGCGCGAAGCGAATGCTCTTGCTCCTCGACAACTTCGAGCAGGTCGTCGATGGTGCTCCGTCGCTCGCCGCTCTGCTCGCCGGCTGTCCGAACCTGAAGTTGCTGGTGACGACCCGAGCGCTGCTGCGCATCGCCGGCGAGTGCGACTATCCGGTACCTCCGCTGGCCGACGCCGAGGCAATCGCGCTCTTCCGCGAGCGCGCAGCCTTGAGTGAGCCGGAGGACGCCGTTGCCGGGATCTGCCGGCGGCTGGACGGCCTGCCGCTCGCGATCGAGCTCGCGGCGGCGCGCACACGGCTGATGACTCCGGACGAGCTGCTCTCGCGGCTCGAGCAAGCGCTGCCGGTCTTGACCGGCGGCGCGCGGGACGCGCCCGAGCGGCAGCGCACGCTCAGGGCGACAATCGAATGGAGCTACGACTTGCTGAGCGAACGTGGACAGCAGCTCTTCCGCCGCCTCGCCGTCTTCGCCGGCTCCTGGTCGCTGGCTTCGGCAGAAGGCGTCTGCGAGGCGGACGTCGACACCCTCGGGTCGCTGGTCGAGCAGAGCCTCGTGCGACGCTGGGAGGGCGGCCGGCTGGGCATGTTGGAGACGATCCGTGAGTTCGCCGCCGACGAGCTCGCGCGCGCCGGCGAGCGCGACGATCTTCGCCGGCGCCACGCCGAGCACTTCCTTGGACTCATTGAGCCGATGGATGTCTCGGTGCACAGCGACGACGACCAGCGGCTCCGGTTTGGCCGCTTGGAACACGACAACGTCCGGGCGGCGCTCACCTGGTCGCTCGAGACGGGACGCGTCGACCTCGGTCTCCGGCTCGCGGTTGCGCTCGAGCCGTTCTGGGCGGTAGCACCGTTCGAAGGCATGCGCTGGTTCGAGGAGTTGCTGCAGGCCGCACCTGACGCGCCGCTCGACCTGCGCGCCCGTGCGCTTCGGGGGTACGGCGGGGCGGCGAATCCTGCGGGCGACGACGAGCTGGCCGAACGCCTCTACCAGGAGAGTTACGACGCGTTCACCGCGGTCGGGGACGAGGCCGGCGCGGTGCACCTGCTGATGCGGCTCGGGCACTCGGCGCTCTACCGGGGTGACACGCTCCGCGCACGTGACCTCGCCAAGCGCAGCCTGGCCGGCGCCCGCGCTCACGGCGACCGGAAGACCGAGAGTCAGTCGCTGGGCCTGCTGGGGGACCTCGAGTACTCGGATGGGAGGCGCGAGCGCGGCATGCAGCTCATTGAGCAGAGCGCCGTTCTCGCCGGCGAGGAGGATTTCTCGTGGTGGCGTACGGCGATGCTCGGCAAGCTCGTCGATCGCTCGCTGGAGCTCGGGAGGCTCGAGCAGGCGGCCGGTTATGGTCGCGAGGCTCTGGTGCTGGCGAGCGCGAACGATGATCGCCAGAGGATCCTCCGGGGTCTCGCGCGCCTCGCTCGCATCCATGCCGACCAGGGGGCATTCGAGCGCGCGGGTCGGTTGTGGGGCGCCGTCGAGGCGGAAGAGCAGCGCGGACCGCTAGGCGCATGGGGAGTCGAGCGCGAGCGATTCGCCGCACCCGTCCTCGTCCACGAGGGAGCCGAGTTCGAGCTCGGACGTGAGCAGGGTCGCGGGCTGTCGCTCGAGGACGTTGTCGCCGAGGCGCTCGCCGAATCAGCCGCGCCCGCGAAGCACCATGCCTGACTAAGCCGCGGCAAGAGCGCGCTGAGGCGTGAGCAGGCTGCGGAGCTCGCCGGCGCCGCCATAGACTCAAAGGTGTGACGCCGCCTGCCGACCTGCGCTCCTGGATCCGCCTGCTCGAGCGGGAGGGCGAACTCGCCCGCGTCGGCGCCGAGGTCGACCCGCACCTCGAGGTGACCGAGATCGTCGATCGCACCGTGAAGGCGGGCGGGCCGGCGCTCCTCTTCACCAACGCGAAGTCGCCGCACGCGCTCCTCATCAACCAGTTCGGGACCGAGCGGCGCATGTGCATGGCGTTCGACGAGCCGTCGCTCGACGACGTGGCGCGCAAGCTCGAGGACGTGCTCGAGATGCAGCCGCCGCAGGGCATCGCAGAAAAGGTGAAGGGCCTCAAGAAGCTCAAATCGATCGCCGACTCGCTACCCAGGACGGTGCGCCGGGCAGCGCACCACGACGTCGTGCTGACCGGCGACGAGGTCGATCTCACGCGGCTGCCGGTCCAGACTTGCTGGCCTGAAGACGCAGGGCCTTTCATCACCCTCCCGGCCGTCATCACGCACGACCCCAAGACGGGCACGCGCAACGTCGGCATGTATCGCATGCAGGTGCTCGACGAGCGCCGCACGCTCATGCACTGGCAGATCCACAAGGACGGGCGCATGGACTACCTGGCCACGGACGGGAAGCTGGAGGTCGCGGTCGCGCTCGGCCTCGACCCGATCGCCACCTACTCGGCGTCGGCGCCGCTTCCGAAGCACATCGACGAGTTCATGCTGGCCGGCTTCCTGCGCGGCGAGCCGGTCGAGCTCGTGCGCGCGAAGACAGTCGATATCGAGGTGCCGGCCAACGCGGAGATCGTGCTGGAGGGCTACGTCCAGCAAGGCGACCTGGCGCCCGAAGGGCCGTTCGGCGACCACACGGGCTACTACACCGGCGTCGAGCCGTTTCCCGTGTTCCACGTCACGGCCATGACGATGCGGGAGGAAGCCATCTACCCGTCGATCGTGGTCGGCAAGCCTCCGCAGGAGGACGCCTGGCTCGGCAAGGCGACCGAGCGCATCTTCCTGCCGGCCGTGCGCATGACGGTGCCTGAGATCGTCGACTACGACCTGCCCGTCGCCGGCGCGTTCCACAACTGTGTGATTGTCTCGATGCGCAAGGCGTTTCCCGGGCACGCGAAGAAGGTCATGCACGCCATCTGGGGGCTCGGCATGCTCAGCCTCTCGAAGTCGGTCGTGGTCGTCGACGAGCACGTGAACGTGCACGACTACGAGGAGGTCTTCTTCTACGTGACCGCCAACGTCGATCCGAAGCGCGACGTGCTGCTCACTGAGGGCCCGCTCGATCACCTCGACCACTCGCCGACCATGCAGTTCTACGGGGGCAAGCTCGGCATCGACGCCACCGCCAAGGGCCCTGCGGAAGGCACGCGCGAGTGGCCGCCGGAGATCGAGATGTCGGACGAGATGCGGGCGCTCGTCGACAGTCGCTGGCGTGAATACGGCATCGACCTGGAGTCTGTCGCCGACAACGGCGGACGTGCCCGCCGAGCGGGAGTGTTGCGGCATCTGTTACGTCGTTGACGTGTAAAGATGCCGCCCGCTTGAATCCGGGTTAACGCTCTAGGCGAAGGAGGCACGGACTGGATCCGAACGGCCAAGACAGGCCGCACCTGCCCGGTCCGACCATCTGGCCGGTCGGGTTTGCAGTAGGGATCGTCTGCATCCTCGCCGGGCTCATCGTGAGCATGCCGGCCGTCGTCGTGGGCGTCGTCATCACGCTCGTCTTCGGCTTCCTCTGGGTACGCGAGGCGACACGCGAGTACCGTGGTGCGCCGGAGGAGGCCCCCGAGACTGCGGCCGAGGCGGCCGTCGAGCCAGTCGCCGTCGGTGTGGGCCCCGAGGAGGAGCGCTTCCCCCGCAATGTGTTCCTCGAGATGTCCACGCTCGGCCTCGGCGCCGTGATCGGCGGCATCGTCACGCTGCCGGTGCTCGGCTTCATGGTGCTGCCCGCCTTCACCGACCAGAGCTACGAGGACGTCGACCTGGGCCCGCTCGAGAACTTCCCCGACGGCGAGTATCGGGTCACGACGTTCGTTTCCGATCCGAGCCTGGGCGAGGTCAGCAGACGCACCGCTTACATCCGCTACAACGGAGACCTCGAAGGTCAGCCGAGCTTCACGATCATCTCGAATCGCTGCGCGCACCTGGGCTGTCCCGTGCAGCCCAACGGGCTGATCGACGACAAGCAGCGCAAGACCGTGCAGACGAAGGCCGGCCAGATCGACACGGTCGTCGAAGTGCGGCCGGTCGATCCCTCGGGCTTCGGCTGCCCCTGCCACGGTGGCCAGTACGACACGGAAGGGAACCGCACCGCCGGCCCGCCCGTGCGCGCGCTCGACCGCTACGAGTACTCGATCCGCGACAGCCGGCTGATCCTGGGCAAGCCGTACAGCGTCGCGGAGGTAGACGGCACCGGCGCCGAAGCTGTCATCAAGAAGTACGAGCTGACCGGCCCGGGCCAGCACGTCGACGGCATCGAGTCCTGGCTCTACCCGATCCAGCCGCCGAGATGAGGCAGGACCGGTAAATGCCGCCGCTGCCAACCCGCCGCAAGTCGCGCCCGCGCCAGCAGCTCGAGGTGCTTATCAACTACCCGCTCGACTGGCTCGAGGAGCGCTCGGGGATCGTCGGCGGCGTCAAGTATTTCCTCTTCCGCAAGGTGCCGGCCGACACGAACTGGTTCCACACGCTCGGCTCGGCGACGCTGACGGCGTTCCTGGTCCAGGTGCTCACCGGCACGATCCTCGCCTTCTACTACAAGGCCGACGCGGACGCGGCCTACGAGTCGATCCAGTACATCACCAACGACCTGACACTCGGCTGGCTCGTGCGCGGCATGCACCGCTGGGGCGCGAGCGTCTTCATCATCCTGATGTTCTTCCATATGGCGCGCGTCTTCCTGTTCGGCGCCTACAAGTACCCGCGCGAGCTGAACTGGATCATCGGCGTGCTGATCCTGGTGCTCGGCATGCTCGAGGGCTTCACGGGCTACCTGCTGCCCTGGGACCAGACCGCCTACTGGGCGACGGTCGTCGGCATCAACCTGAACGGGACCGCGCCCTTCGTCGGGGAGTTCCTCGCTCAGTTCTTACGTGGCGGCTCGGAGATCAACAGCGACACGCTGACGCGCTTCTACGCCATGCACATGCTGCTCATCCCCGGCGCGCTGTTCGCGCTGATCGGCTTCCATCTGTACCTCGTCGTGCGGCTCGGTGTCAGCTCGCCGCCGTGGTCGCCGGAGGCGGCCGGCGCCGAGCAGCCCGAGCCCGAGCCGTCCGGCCGCGCCGGACTCATCCAGCCGTCACCGCGCGGAGGGCTCAAGAAGTGAGGTCGTTCACGACGCGCGTCAGCCGAAGGAGGCGAGCGGCGTGAGCCGGGCGCAGGACGAGCGGCGGGCGGAGTTCGAGCGCTACAAGCGCGACGTCAAGGAGCGCGGCAAGCCGTTCCACCCGTACGCGATGTTCCACGACACCGTCATGAGCCTGGTCGTCGTGAGCGTGATCGTGGCGCTGGCTTGCGTCTGGTACTTCACCTCTGAGCAGCCGGCGGGCGAGGAGGGCTCGGGCTGGTTGGGGCCGCGTTATGCGGAGCCTGCAGATCCCGGCACGACGAGCTTCATCCCGCGACCCGACTGGTACTTCTACTTCCTCTTCTACCTGCTGCGGATCTTCGACCACCCGAACGCAGTCGTGCTCGGCACGATCGGGGTGCCGACGATCCTGCTGGTGATCATGCTGGCGCTGCCCTTCCTCGACCGTCGCCGCGAACGGCGGTTACTGCGGCGACCGGTGGCGATCGTCGTCACGCTGCTGACGGCGAGCACGATGGGCGTCCTCACGTACAAGGGCGCAACGGTCCGCGAGTCGCTCGGCGTCGGCGAGGAGGTGGTCAACGAGTGGGTCCAGACCAACAACCTGCCTGACGAGGCGCGCGAGGGTGCGCTCATTTTCGCCGGGACCGGCTGCCTCCAGTGCCATACCTACCTCGGCACCGGCTCGGCGAACGTGGGCGCTCCGGACCTGAGCGACATCGGCTCGCAGGAGGGCAAGGACGCTGCGTACTTCGCCCGCTATGTCGCCAACCCGCGCGACTTCGGAAACGACGTGATGCCCCAGTACGGGGAGGAGTTCGGCGGCAGCCTCAACGACCAGCAGCTCCAGCAGATAGGAGCCTTCCTCGCCGCTTCCAAGGGCGAGGGCGGCTAGCGGGCGCGCGCCGTGCGCGTCTTCCTCGGCATCACGGGCGGCTCGGGCGCGCCCTATGCGGCGCGTCTCGTACACGCGCTGGCGGCGGCGGACTGCGAGATCGGCGTGAGCGCGTCGGACGCAGGCATCCAGGTGCTCGCCACCGAGCTGTACGGGGACGCCCGGCTGCCCCGCGACGAGACGCTGGCCCGCTTTATCGAGCCGGCCGAGGGAGCCGCGACCGTCTACGACCCGCATGACTACGGAGCGCCGTATGCCAGCGGCTCTGCGCGCGTGCACGGCTATGTGGTCTGTCCCTGCTCGATGGCGACTGCCGGGACGCTTGCCTCGGGCGGCGAGGCGAATCTGATCCACCGCGCGGCGAACGTGGCGCTCAAGGAGGATCGCCGGCTCGTGCTGGTCCCGCGCGAGACGCCGCTCTCGACGATCCACCTGGAGAATCTGCTGCGGGTGCGCCGCGCAGGCGCCGTGATTCTGTTTGCGGCACCGGGCTTCTACCACGGCGCCGAGTCCGTGGATCAGCTCGTCGACTTCATCGTGGCGCGCTGCCTCGACCAGCTAGGTATCGAGCAGGCCCTCGTACGGGAGTGGGGATCGTGAGCTCCGCCACCGGCTCCGAGCCCGGGACGATCGCGACTGGCACACTCGCGCCCGCGGACGTCCGGTCGATGTTCGACCGCATCGCGCCGGTCTACGACGTGATGAACCGGCTGATGACCGCCGGCCTCGACCGCCGCTGGCGGCGGGAGACCGCGTGGGCGGTGGTTCGACCGGGCGACCAGGTGCTCGACGCGTGCTGTGGCACGGGCGATCTCGCTCTCGCCGACGCGGCTGTAGGCGGCGACGTGACCGGGCTCGATTTCTCGGCGCGCATGCTCGCACGTGCCGGGCGGAAGTCTGCCGCCATCGAGTGGATGCAGGGCGATGCGCTCGACCTGCCGTTCGGCGACGGCACGTTCGACGCCGCGACAGTCGGCTTCGGCGTCCGCAACCTGGCCGACCTGGAAGACGGTCTGCGCGAGCTGCACCGCGTCCTTCGCACGGGCGGGCGCCTGGGCGTGCTCGAGATCACACAGCCGCAGGGAAGGCTGAGGCCCTTCTTCCGGCTCTGGTTCGACCGTGTCGTGCCGGCCGCCGGCCGTGTCCTCCCCGGCGGACAGGCGTACTCGTACCTGCCCGCCAGCGTCCGGCGCTTTCCAGGGCCCGACGACCTCGCAGAGGTGATTGCGAGCGCCGGGTTCGCCCACGTTCGCTACCGGCTGTTCGCCGGCGGCATCGTGGCGCTGCACACCGCGGTGGCCGCATGACAGCGGTGGCCGAGATCCTTGCTGCACCCGGGCTGCGCGAGTACCTGGACGAGCTCGAGGAGCGGCTGGAGCAGGCGGTCGATCGAGACGGAGGCGTCGTCTCCGAGGTCGGCGCCGAGGCCCTGGCGGCCGGCGGCAAGCGCCTGCGCCCCCTGCTCGTCTTTCTGACCGCTCCCCGCGGCGGGGAGCCGAACGTCGCCGCCGGGGTTGCCGTGGAGCTCGTGCACATGGCGAGCCTCGTCCACGACGATCTCATCGACGGCGCGGAGTTCCGTCGTGGCCGCGCGGCCGCCTGGTGGCGGTACGGGCCGGCCGCCGCACTCGCCTCGGGCGACTACCTGTTCGCACGCGCATTTGCCGAGCTGGCGGGCACGGGAGACGAGCACGCGGTCGCGGTGCTCGCCGACGCCTGTCTCTGCCTCGCGCGTGGCGAAGCCATGCAGCGCACCCAGGCCCGCGACCCGAAAACCCGCGTCGAGGAGTACCTCGAGCGCTGCTCGCTGAAGACCGGGAAGCTGTTCGAGGCGGCGTGCGCGCTCGGCGGCGGCGGACGCCGTCTGGCCCGCTTCGGGCTCGCCCTCGGAGTCGCCTTCCAGATCGCCGACGACATCCTGGACTGCACCGGCGACGCCCTCGAGACAGGCAAGGTGGGCGGCACCGACTTGCGAGAAGGCACTCCCACGCTCCCGCTCCTGCTCGCCGCGCGCCGTGACGACGTCGTTCGGCAGGCGCTGATAGGCGGCCCGCTGGACGGCGCACTCGTCCGCGTGGCGGAGACCGGAGCGCTCGAACGCTCCCGCCGCCTGGCCGACCGTTTCGCGCAGCGTGCCCGGCGCGAGCTGGACGGCGGCGCGCACCGCGACGAGCTCGAGGCGCTGACCCACGCGGTCGTGAACAGGAGCCGCTGATGGTGGTGCTCGACAGGAGCGCGCTGCTCGACCCAGTCCGAGAGAAGGTGGAGGCGGGCGAGCGGCTCGACTTCGACGACGGCCTGGCGCTCCTCGAGTCTGACGACCTGCTCGGCGTCGGGGAGCTCGCCGACCTGGCGCGCCGCATGCGCGGCGGCGGTGACGAGGTCTACTTCGTACAGAACCTGTACCTGAACCAGACGAACGTGTGCCGCGTGAAGTGCAAGTTCTGCGCGTTCGCCGTCACGCGCAGGCAAGAGGATGCGTACACGCACACGCCGGAGGAGCTGGTGGAGGACGCGCTGCGCCAGCGGGAGCTGACCGGCTTCACCGAGATCCACATGGTGGGCGGCGAGAGCCCGCACGTCACGTTCGACTACTACGTCGAGATCGTCCGGCAGCTGCACGAAGCGCTTCCCGACGTGCATCTCAAGCTCTTCACGGCCAGCGAGATCCACCACATGACGACGCTGTCAGGTTTGACACACGAGGAGGTGCTGCGCACGCTGCGCGACGCGGGGCTCGGCTCGCTGCCGGGCGGCGGCGCGGAGGTGTTCGCCGAGCGTGTGCGCCGGCTCGTCGCTCCCGGGAAGGAGTCGCCCGAGCTCTGGCTCGAGACACACCGCACCGCGCATGCGCTCGGCATTCCCACGCACTGCACGATCCTTTACGGGCATGTCGAGACCTATGAGGAACGTGTCGAGCACCTGCTGCGGCTGCGCGACCTGCAGGACGAGACGGGGGGCTTCCTCGCCTTCATCCCGCTGGCGTTCCACCCGGAGAACACCGTGTTCGAGCGGCGCGGGTGGACGCACACCTTCGGGTCGGAGGATCTGAAGATGATCGCCGTCTCGAGGCTGGTGCTGGACAACGTCCCGCACGTGAAGGCCTACTGGATCATGATGGGCCTGCCGCTCGCCCAGGTCGCGCTCCACGTCGGCGCCGACGACGTGCAGGGTACGGTCGTGCGCGAGGAGATCTTCCATGCTGCTGGCGCGCGCACCGAGACCGAGCAGAAGGTCGAGGAGCTCGTCCGCGTCGTACGTGCGGCAGGGCGCGTGCCGGTGCAGCGCGACACGCTCTACAACGAGCTCAGGCGGTGGTAGGCCGGCCGATGTTGCAGATCCGGCACAGACGGTCACACACCCGTGCGCTTCCCGGCGCTAGGCTCGCGCCGAGTAGGGGGGCGGGACGGGACCCGCAGTTACACGCGCACGCGTGTGACTCCTACTCGTCTGCGCCATGAGCCGTCTCGACCAGACCATCCCCGCCATGCCGGTTCGAGATGCTGCGGCCGCGGTTGACTTCTACCGCGACCGGCTCGGCTTCGAGGTACTGCACCACGACGGCGGCTTTGCCGTCCTGGGCCGCGACGAGGCCGTCGTGCACCTCTGGGAGGCGAGCGACGAGAGCTGGCGGGAGCGGGGCTCACTCGAGCGGCCCGTGCGCTCCGGCGCCGAGTCGTTCATCGCGGGGACGGCGAGCTTCCGCGTCCGGGTTCAGGGCGTGAACGAGCTTCGGCGTGCCGACGTACTCCATCGCGTGTCGAAGGACGGCGTCTCCGACACCGACTTCGGGACGCGAGAGTTCGCGACGGTCGACCTCGACGGCAATCTGGTCTCCTTCTTCCAGTGGGTATCCGAGTGATTCGCCTTGGTCGCATCTCGTACCTCAACATGGCGCCGGTCTTCTACGGGCTGGAGGCGGACGTCGAGCAGGTTTCCGGCGTGCCGACCGAGCTCAACCGGCTACTCCTCGACGGCCAGATCGATCTGGCGCCGATCTCGTCCATCGCGTGGGCCCGCAATGCGGCCGGCCTGGTACTCCTGCGGCGGCTCTGCGTGTCATCCGAGGGCGCGGTCGGCTCCATCCAGCTCGTCACGCCGAACCCGCTCGCCGAGGTGCGCACGCTGGCCGTGACGCCGGAAAGTGCCACATCCGTGGTGCTGACGCGCATCCTGCTTCCGCGTGCCGAGCACGTGCCGCTCGGCGAGGAAGCCGACGCCCGGCTGCTGATCGGTGACGCGGCGCTGCGCAGCGCGTTCGAGGATCCGACGCCGCATTACGACCTGGGGCGGTTGTGGCTGGAACGCACCGGGCTGCCGATGGTCTTCGCGGTCTGGGCCTGCGCTGATCCGCCGCCGGCCGCGCTGGCGACGCTCGAGGACGCGCTCGTCGACTCGGTCAAGCGCGCGCGGCGCGATCCCGAGCGGCTGGCGCGAGAGGCGAGTGCCGAGTACGGCTACCCCGCCGGCTGGATCGCACGCTACTTCGAGCAGCTGCGCTACAGCTTTGGGCGGCGCGAGCGCATGGGCTTGCAGCGCTTCCTGGAGCTTGCGCGTGACGCCGGCGAGCTCGACGAGCTGCCCGAGCTCCGCTTCGCCGGCCACGAGGTGACCGCATGACCGTCACGGACACGTCCCGGGGACAGTCCCTCGGACCTGCCGGGAACGGCCGTGTCCGGTTGATCCTCGACAAGGCGCGCGCCGGAGAGCGCATCGACGACTCGGAGGCGCTCGCACTGCTTCAGTCACGCGATCTCGTCGCGGTCGGCCGGGTTGCCGAGCAGCTGCGCGGGCGACACACCGACCCGGCCAAGATCACATTCATCATCGACCGCAACGTCAACTACACCAACGTCTGTTACACCGACTGCGACTTCTGCGCCTTCTACCGGCGGCCCGGCGACCGCCGGGAGGCCTACCTGCTGCCCAAGCCGGTCATCTTCAAAAAGATCGAGGAGACGCTCGCCATCGGCGGCACCGGCGTGCTCATGCAGGGTGGCCATCACCCCGATCTCGGCATCGACTACTACGAGGATCTCTTCGGCTCCATCAAGGCGCGCTACCGGTGTCACCTGCACGCGCTCTCGCCGCCCGAGGTCGAGCACATCGCGCGACGCTCTCGGCTCACTATTCCGCAGACTCTCACGCGCCTCCGCGACGCCGGCCTCGACTCGCTCCCGGGCGGCGGGGCCGAGATCCTGGTCGACCGCGTGCGGCAGATCGTCGCCCCGAAGAAGACCACAACCGCAGCGTGGCTGAACGTGATGCGCCACGCGCAGCGCCTCGGCATGTCGACGACCGCGACGATGATGTACGGCCATGTGGAGACCGTCGACGAGCGGGTCGAGCACATGCGCCGCATCCGCGAGCTCCAGGACGAGACGCACGGCTTCCGATCCTTTACCTCGTGGACGTTCCAGTCCCACGGCAACCGCCTGGCCGCCCGCGTCCCCCGCGAGACGATGCCGACCTCGTTCGACTACCTCCTGACCCAGGCGGTCAGCCGCATCTACCTGGACAACATCGACCACATCCAGTCCTCGTGGGTCACGCAGGGGATGAAGATCGGCCAGGTAGCGCTCCGGTTCGGCGCCGACGACCTGGGCTCGGTGATGATCGAGGAGAACGTCGTCTCGGCAGCCGGGACCACACACCGCTCCACGACTGAGGAGTTCGTGCGAGCCATCCGGGCACTCGGCAAGACGCCCGTCCAGCGCGACACGCTCTACCGCGAAGTCAAAGTCTGGTAGAGACACGTCGCAGGGACTGTCCCCGCAGGGGACTGTCCCGTCCGCGCCGCTAACCTGGCCGCGGGTCATGCTGCGCACGCTGCTCGTCACGGCGCTCGCCGTCGCGCTTCTCACGGCGTCCGCGCACGCACAGCCGACCGTGCTCATGCCGGGCGTCACCTACGAGCGGCAGCTCTCGTTCAGCCGCTTCGGTCCCAAGGTGGTGCACGTCGTCACGGCACCGCGTCCCGGCGGCCTCTACTCGCTCAGGACCGTGCTCTCGAACGGCCTTATCCCCGGCAAGGAGACCGTGAGTGCCATCCAGCGCCGGCTCGCCCCTGCGGCGATGGCGGTCGGGATCAACGGGGATTTCGCGAACGCTGAAGGTACTCCGGCCGGCGTCTTGATCCAGGGCGGCGGCCTCGTCGTCGATCCGACCGGGAAGCGCGCGAGCATCGGCGTCGACACTGCCGGCACGCTGCGCGCCGAGCGCCTGACGCTGGCCGCGACCTGGCAGGGCCGCGGCCAGCGGCGCCCGCTGGTGGGCGTAAACAGGCGACCTGGCCCGAACGGCGTGTCGCTCTACACGGCCGCGTGGGGCGGCGTGACGCCGTCCGAGCCGGGCAGCGTCGCGGCCGTGTTCTCCGTGTTCCCGGCGCTGAGGCCCGGCGGCGACTACTCCGGCACGGTCACGCAGTTGCTCCAGGCAGGAAGCGCGCCCGTTCCACCCGGCGGCGCGGTGCTGGTGGGTCGCGGGACCCAGGCGCAGCGGATCGCCGAGGAAGCGCCGGCGGGTCAGCAAGTGACTCTGCGACTCGTCCCGAACACCGACTGGAGCGGCGTCACCGAGGGGCTGGCGGGCGGACCCGTGCTCGTGCGCGGCGGCAAAGCAGTCTTCAACGCGCGCGAGGAGTTCTCGCACCTCGCCCTTTCTGCACGAAGGGCGCGGGCTGCCGTCGGCCAGCGTGCCGACGGAACGATCCTCCTGGTCGCCGTGGACGGCGGCCTGCCCGGCTTCAGCGTCGGCATGACGAACTTCGAGCTCGCGCAGACGCTCGTCCGGCTCGGCGCTGTCACGGCGGCAGCGCTGGAGAGCGGTCCCGCAGCTGCCCTCGCCTTCGACGGCAAGTTGCTGAGCCGGCCGGCGGGTGCCGAGCGACCTGTCTCCGAAATGCTCGCCGTCCTCTACGAGGGCGTGCACGCGACACCGCCCGAGCCCATCGTGCTGTCGCCGAACGGGGACGCAGTGGACGAGCAGCAAACGCTGCGGTACCGCGTTGTGCGCCCGTCGAGCGTCGCCGTCACGCTCGTCGAGCCGCTCGGGACGGTGCGCACGATCGAGACCGTGGAGCGCGCACCCGGCTCGTACACACTGCCCTGGACGGGCCGCAAGCCCGACGGCACACTCGAACCGGAGGGCGCCTGGCGCTGGGTCGTCTCCGCCCGCGACGACCAGAGCCGGCAGTCGTCGGTCGAGCAGCCTTTCTGGGTCAACACGACGCTCGCGGGACTTCGCGCGGAGCCTGCCGTCGTGCCCGTCACACGCCGCGGCGGCGCGCTGCATGTCTCCTTTACCCTCGCACACGGAGCGACCTGGACGGCGACGATCGAGACGCCGCGTGGCACGGTGCTGCGCAGCTACACGAGCCGCACCGCGGCCCCGGGACCCGCCTCGTTCGCCTGGGACGGTCTTTACCGCAAGCGGGCGCGCGCCTACAGCGGGCGACACGTGGTGAGGGTCGAGGCCACCAACGAGTTCGGGACAGCCGAACTGGCGCAGAGCTTCTCGGTGCGCCGCGTCGGCCGCTAGGCTCGCCGACCGTGGCTCTCGCCTCTGCCCTCTCCGGCGTCACCGATGCGCTCACAGACCTGGTCGGCGATCACGCCTTCTACGCAGTGTTCGGCCTCATGTTCATCGACGCCGTCCTGCCCGCCGCGAGCGAGCTGGTGATGGTGTACGGGGGCGCAGTCGCTGCCGGAGCCATCGCGGACCATAGCGTCGTGGTCTTCGGGGAACCGGTCGAGGACGGCCTGCCGGCCTACCTGGTCATCGCGCTCGCCGGAACGGTCGGCTATACCGCGGGGTCGGTGTTCGGCTGGGCGATCGGTCTCTACGGCGGACGCCCGCTCATCGAGAGCCACGGACGCTGGCTGCACCTCGGCCCCGAGCGGCTCGAGCGCGCCGAGCGCTGGTTCGCGCGCTTCGGCGACGCGGCTGTCTTCCTGGGCCGCATCACGCCCGTGGTGCGCTCGTTCGTCGCCATCCCGGCGGGCGTCTTCCGTCTGAAACTGGCGCCGTACACAGTCCTGACCTTGCTCGGCTCGGCGATCTGGTGCTTCGCCTTCGCCGGCATCGGCTGGGGACTCGGCGCCAACTGGGAACATTTCCACGATGCGTTCAAGTACCTCGACTACGCAATCGCAGGACTGCTCGTCATCGCCGTCATCCTTCTTTTGCTGCGAGCCCGGGCCCGTGCGCGGCGGCGCGCCCTGGAGCGCTCCGCGTAGGGGTGCCGGGCGGCACCGGCGCTAGACTCGCTTTTCGTGCCCACGGTGCCTCTCGTAGACGTGCGCGCGCAGTACGAGCCGCTGCGCGAAGAGATCATCCGCCGGATCGCGGACGTCGTCGACTCCGGCACCTTCATTCTCGGCCCCAACGTGCAAGCGTTCGAGCGCGAGGCGGCCGACTACCTGGGTGTTCCCGAGACGATCGGCGTCGCGAACGGCACCGACGCGCTCGTGCTCGTTCTCGACGCACTCGGAATCGGGCCCGGCGACGAGGTCATCTGCCCTGCGTTCACGTTCTTCGCCACTGCCGAGTCGATCGTGCGGCGAGGCGCGACGCCCGTCTTCGCGGACATCGATCCGCACACGCTGAATCTCGACCCCGAGGATGTTGCGCAGCGCGTCACCCCGCGCACCAAAGCGATCATGCCCGTGCACCTGTTCGGCCGCCGGGCGGCGCTCGCGGAGCTCGGCGAGCTAGGGGTGCCCATCGTGGAGGACGCCGCCCAGGCCTTCGGCGCCGAGGGCATCGCTGGCACCGGGATTGCTTCCACGTTCAGCTTCTTCCCCACGAAGAACATCTTCTGCCTGGGCGACGGTGGCCTCGTCGCCTGTAACGACGGCGAGCTCGCGGAGCGCATACGCATGCTCCGCTTCCACGGCTCCAAGGCTAAGAAGACCTTCGAGTTCATCGGCTACAACTCGCGCCTCGACGAGCTGCAGGCCGCGGTACTGAGGCTCTTCCTCACCAAGATCGACGAGTGGAACCGCGCCCGCCGCGAGGCGGCGGCGCGCTACGAGGCGCTCGGCCTCGGCGAGCTGTGCGAGCTGCCGGCCGACGAGCCCGGGCACGTCTATCACCTCTTCGTGTGCCGGTCGGCCGAGCGCGACGGTCTGCGTGCGGCGCTCACCGAAGCCGGCATCGGGAACGCCCAGTACTACCTGCCGCCTCTGCACCTCCAGCCTGCCCTGCGCTTCCTCGGCTACAAGGAGGGCGATCTGCCCGAGAGCGAGCGGGCCGCTGCGGAGAACTTCTCGGTGCCGCTCTGGGCGGGCATCGGCGCCGAAATCCAGGAGCGCGTGGTGGAGACAATCCGGCGGGCGGCCACGGTGAGCGTCGCCTGATGGTGCCCGTGAACCGCCATCGCATCTGGCAGCTCCTGGCCGACGCTGCTCTGGTCGCCGCCGCCTGGTACTTCGCGTTCCAGCTGCGCTTCGACGCGGACGTGCCCGCGCCCTATGAGCGGCTCTTCGAGCGCACGCTGCTGCCGGTCGTCGCCGTGAAGCTGCTCGTCTTCATCGCCTTCGGTTTCTACAATCGCTGGTGGCGCTACGTGTCCACGCGGGACATGTGGGCGGCCGCGCGCGGCGTGACGGTCGCATCGCTCATCGTGCTGCCGGCCATCTACCTCTGGAACCCGGTGGCCGGCTTCCGCGTGCCGGCGGGCGTGGTTGCGATCGACTTCATATTGCTCCTGGGTCTCGTTGCGGGATCGCGGCTGCTCGTGCGCACGATCTTCGAGCGTCCCGGCCCGGGCGATTTCATGGCGCGCGGCAAGGAAGTGATCGTGGTCGGAGCCGGCGACGCAGGCCAGCTCGTGATCCGCGAGCTCAACAAGAACCGGGCGCTCGGCTACTCGCCGATCGGGCTCGTCGACGACGACCCACGCAAGAAGAACCTGCGCGTCCACGGCGTGCGGGTGATCGGTACCACCGGCGACCTACCGCGGCTGCTTCGCGAGCACCGGCCCGACGAGCTTCTGATCGCGATCCCCTCCGCCTCCGGCGAAGCCCGCCAGCGAATCGTCAATGTGGCGCGCGACGAGGGCGTGCCCGTCAAGACGCTCCCGGGACTGCACGAGCTCATCTCGGACGACGATGCGCTCGCAGTCCAGATCCGGCCGGTGCAGGTCGAGGACGTGCTCGGCCGCGAGCCCGTCGAGATCGACCTCGCATCCGTCTCGTCGTACCTCACCGGCGAGACAGTGCTCGTCACGGGTGCGGGCGGCTCCATCGGTGCCGAGCTCTGCCGACAGATCGCGCGCCTCGGGCCGCAGCGGCTTGTGCTCGTCGACCAGGCCGAGACGGCCATGTTCGAGGTCGAGCGCGAGCTCATCGACGAGCGAGGCTTCTCGGCGACCATTCCTCTCCTCGCCGACGTGGGCAACCGCGTCAAGATGCGGCAGGTCTTCGAGCGCTACCGGCCGAGCGTCGTCTTCCACGCAGCGGCGTACAAGCACGTGCCGCTCTTGGAGGCGAACCCGGTCGAGTCGGTACGCAACAACGTGCTAGCCACCAAGGTGATGGCCGATGTCGCCGTCGAGTTCGGCGCCCAGCGCTTCGTGCTCGTGTCGACCGACAAGGCGCTCAATCCGCGCGCGGTGTACGGCCAGGGCAAGGCGATATGCGAATGGGTGATCGAAGCGTTCGGACACCGCAGCGACGTGGAGACGCGCTTCATGGCGGTGCGCTTCGGCAACGTGCTCGGCTCCGCGGGCAGCGTGATCACGATCTTCCGGCGGCAGATCGCGCGGGGGGGACCGGTCACCGTCACGCACCCGGAGATGACGCGGTACTTCATGACCATCCCGGAGGCGGTCTCTTTGATCGTGCAGGCGGGCGCCATCGGCGGGCGCGGCGAGATCTTCGTGCTCGACATGGGCGAGCCGGTGCGCATACTCGACCTCGCGCGAGACATGATCCGGCTGTCAGGCAAGGAGCCCGACCGCGACGTGGCGATCGACTTCGTCGGGGCGCGGGCCGGCGAGAAGCTGAACGAAGAGCTGTGGGGCGAAGGCGAGGAAGTAGGCGAGACACACCACCCCAAGATCCAGCGCGCGCGCCGGCCGCCCATCGACGCCGCATGGCTGGAGGACGAGCTAGGCGTCCTGGAGCGGCTCGTCGAGCAGGGCGACACGCTCGGCCTCGTCGGCCGGCTGACACAGATGGTGCTCATTCCGCAGCGCGCCACGGCGCAGGTCGGCGAGGCCGAGGTTGCTGCGCCCCAGTCTGCTCGCATCGATTGACCGCGCAGCAGTTTCGCGCACTGATGGAGACCGTCGCCCGGGGCTGGCGCACCGGCGACGCGCGTCTCGCGGCGGACTGCTTCGCAGCGGACGCGGTTTACAGCGAGCCGCCCGACCGTCAGCTCTACCGCGGTCGGAAGGCGCTCTTCGAGTTCTTCGGCGGCGTTACGGGGCCGGAGCGTCCGATGCGGATGGAGTGGCACCACCTCGTGTTCGACGAGGCCCAGCAAGTCGGTGCCGGGGAGTACACATTCGAGCTGAACCGCCGCTACCACGGGATCGTGCTCGTGAGGATCCGCGACGGTGTAATCGCCAACTGGCGCGAGTACCAGTACGAGTCGCCGCTCGACTGGCCAACGTTCGTCGGCGAGAACCGCTTCTAATCCGCCACGATCACGTCACGCCTCTGCGCGTCCCGCGGTGCGGCTCCGTCGGCTCGACCGACTAGCGTGACCGCCGTGCAACAGACGGACATCTCCTCCGGCCTGAACGTCGAGCAGCGCCGCGCGGTCGAGGCGGTGCGCGGACCCGTCTGCATTCTCGCGGGCGCCGGCTCGGGCAAGACCACGACGATCACGCACCGGATCGCGCACCAGGTCGCGAGCGGCGTCTTTCCGGCCTCCGCGATCCTGGCCGTCACGTTCACCGACAAGGCGGCCGGGGAGATGAGGCGCCGCCTCGGCGCGCTCGGAGTGGGCGGAATTGCCGCTCGCACCTTCCATTCGGCGGCCCTGGCGCAGCTTCGCTACTTCAGGCCCGATTCCGAGCTTCGCATCGTCGCGTCGAAGGCGCTGCCGCTGCGCAACGTTTCCGGCTTTCTCCCCCGCGCCTACCGCTTCCGGCCTGCCGGCGACCTGGCCACGGAGGTCGAGTGGGCCAAGAATCGCCGGCTGACGCCTGAGACCTATTTGAGCGCGCTGGGGGACCATGAGCCTCCCATCCCGGTCGACCTCATGCAACGGGTCTTCGCCCGTTACGAGCACTGGAAGCACGAGGGCGGCTGGGTCGACTTCGAGGATCTCCTCGAGCTCACGATCCGCCTACTCGACGAGGAGGCCGGCGCGCTCGCCGAGGTGCGTGACCGCTACCGGGCGTTCACCGTCGACGAATACCAGGACGTGAACCTGCTGCAGCAGTCGCTGCTGGACCGTTGGCTGGGCGACGCGGACGAGATCTGTGCAGTCGGAGACGACTACCAGGCGATCTACGGCTTCACGGGCGCTTCCCCGCAGCTCCTGCTCGCGCTGCCGCAGCGCTTTCCGCACGCGACCGTGGTGCGCCTGGAGAAGAACTACCGCTCGTCGCCCGAGGTGCTCGACCTCGCCAACCGCCTCGTGCCGAAGCTCGGGGGCGCGGAGAAGACGCTGCGCGCGACCCGATCGGCAGGACCGCAGCCGGAGACGCGCGGCTTTGTCGACCCCACTGAGGAGGCGGGCTGGGTGGTCGAGCGCGTGCGGTCGCTGGGGGCGGAGGGCGTGCCGCTCGAAGAGATGGCGGTGCTCCTGCGCACGAATGCCCGGTCGGCCGACTTCGAGGAGGCCTTCCACGAGGCCGGGCTGCCGTTTCAGGGTGCCTCGCTGCTCGCCCGCGACGCTGCTCGCCAGATGCTCAAGCGTCTGCGTGGCTCTGCGGCGCGGCCACTCGCGGCAACGGTAGCGCAGGTTGCCCGCGAGCAGGGCCTCCTGGAAGTAGTTCCGGACGGTCTCGGCGAGCGGGAGCTGACCCGGCAGAACGACCTGGCACGACTGGTGCGGCTGGCCGAGGAGCTCGACGACGGCGAGCGCAGCATTTCGGACTGGGTCCGCGAGCTCGAGCGCCGCTTCGGGCCTGACGCGGGCCGCGGCGTCCACCTGCTGACCCTCCATCGGGCCAAGGGTCTCGAGTTCGAGGCCGTCTTCCTCCCACGTGTGGAGGAGCGGGAGCTGCCTTCGCGGCTGGCGCGTACGCCCGTAGAGCTCGCCGAGGAACGGCGGCTTCTCTACGTGGGCATGACCAGGGCGAAGCGGCATCTGGCGTTGACCTGGGCCGGCAAGCCGAGCCGCTTCCTGACCGAGCTCGGCATCGTCGCGACGCGCGAGCGGCCACCCAAGCCGGACCCGGCCGAGCTTCCGGAGGGCTTCGATGTGCTGAAAGCGTGGCGGCGGCAACGCGCTGAGGAAGACGGCATCCCCGCGTACGTCGTCTTCCACGACTCGACGCTCGCAGAGATCGCGCGCCGCAGGCCGCGCCAGCTGTGGGAGCTGCGCGAGATCACGGGAGTCGGCCCCGCGAAGCTCGAGCGCTACGGCGAGGCCGTGCTTGCTGCGCTGGGCGCGCCGGAGCTCAGCAGCTAGCGGGCCGCCGCACCAGCGGCAACAGACGCACGAGGAGCTCCGTGCTGGCCGCATCGGGCGAGCGGCGCCGGTGCAGATCGGCCGGCGCTCGGGGGCACGACGGATGTTTTTGGACCTGTCCCCCGCGGACGGGCCCATAGGTACCCCAGCCTCCTCCCCGCTGCGACCGTATCGGCGGGCGGCGCACGCGTGTGTGGCGAGACTGAGCCGACTATGAAACATGCGCATCGGCATAATGAACGCTTATGGATACTCGCCAGCTCGCCGCTTTCTGCGCGGTCGTCGAGCGCAAGAGCTTCTCGCGGGCTGCCGAGCATCTCGGGCTCTCACAGCCGGCCGTCAGCCTCCAGATTGCGGCCCTCGAGAAGCGCCTCGGCACGCGCCTGCTCGACCGCTCCGGGCGCCGGGTCGAGCCCACGGAGGCAGGCCTGCTGCTCTATCGCAGGGCGCAGCGCATGCTGGTGCTCGAAGAAGAACTGCTCGAGGAGGTGGCTGGCCCGGAAGGCGAGCTGCGGGGAACGATCGAGATCGGCGCTTCGACGGGCCCGGGCGACAACGTCGTGCCGCTGCTGCTCTGCGACTTCCAGCAGCACAACCCCGGAGTCCACGTGGCGCTCTCCGTGTACGACACGCAGACCGTGGTCGACCTTGTCGCAGACCGGGAGCTCGAGCTCGGTGTCGTCGGCGCAGCCCGCCGCCACCGCTCCGTCCGCTTCGAGCCACTCTTCCGCGACGAGATCGTGCTTGCCTGTCCTCCTGACCACCAGTTCGCCGGTCGCACCATCACGATCGAAGAGCTGAAGGCAGAGCCTCTGATCGTCATGCAGGAGGGTGCCGGCGTGCGCCAGGTGATCGAGGACGAGCTGCGCGGCGCGAGGACGCGACTCCGCGACCTGAACGTCCGGCTCGAGCTGGGGCTCCAGGAGTCGGTCAAGAGCGCGGTGCTCGCCGGTCACGGCGTCAGCTTCATCTCGCGCTCCGGGGTCGAGGCCGAGCTCGCGGCGGGAACTCTCGCCGCCGCGCGGGTCAAGGGCCTCGAGCCCGCCCGCGAGATCTCGCTCGTGCGGGCCACGGGTCGCGCGCTGACCCGTGCGTCGGAGGGGTTCGTGGCCTTCGCCCGCGAACGGCTCGCCGCGCCGGCGTGATCGTCCGCTGGGGTCTAGAGGAGCTCGCGCCGCTTCTCAGTGAGCTGGGGGCTTCTACGCCGCTGCTCGTGACGAGCGAGCGCTGGCGCGACACGGAGTTGCCCGTCGAGCTTCGCTTCACGGGGGTGCGCCCCCACTCGCCCGCGGAGACCGTGCGTGCGGCCGCCGTCGCGGCAGAGGGGGCCGATGCGCTCGTCCCGCTCGGCGGGGGCAGCGCCATCGACACGGCCAAGGCGGTTTCCGCGCAGACGGGCCTGCCGGTTGTCTCGCTCCCCACGACCTACTCGGGCTCCGAGTGGACGACGTTCTTCGGCATGCGCGACGAGGCGCGGCGCTTGAAGGGCGGGGGCGGCGGTGCGCGCCTGGCGGGCATCGTCTACGAGCCGCGTTTGACCCTCGACCTGCCTCGCGACGTCACCGGCGGCACGGCCCTCAACGCGCTGGCCCACTGCGCCGAGGCCCTCTACGTCACTACGCGCCGGCCGGAGGGAGACGTGCCGGCTCTGAGCGGTGCTGCCCTGATCGCCGAGTGGCTGCCGCGGGTGCTCGCGGCGGGCCAGGATCTCGAGGCGCGCACGCGCCTGCTGGAGGGCGCGATGCAAGCGGGCGCCGCACTTGCGGCCTCCTTCATGGGGCTCGCGCACGCGATGGCCCAGGCGCTCGGCGGCCGCTACGGCCTTCCGCACGGCGCGCTCAACGCGATCTGCCTGCCTCCCGCGCTGCGTTTCAACGAGCCGGTCGCCGCCGAGCCGATCGCGCGCTTTGGCGAGGCTGTCGGAGGAGAGGCGGCCTCGCGTGCCGAGGAGCTCGCGCGCACCGCCGGTTTCGAGCGCCTCCGCGACCTCGGGGTTCCCGAGGAGGAGCTCGAGCAGGTCGCGCAGGAAACGGTCACCAGGCCCGCTGCACAGGCGAATCCGCGCCGTGCGACGCCCGGCGAGGTCGCCGAGCTCTTTCGCAGCGTCTGGTGAAGAGTGTGGCTACCCGTACGGCGGATTCGCGCTTTGCATGCCACCATTGACCTCGTGAGCAGGAGAATCCTCATCGTGGACGACCATCCCAGCTTCCGCCGCATGGCGCGCGCGCTCCTCGAGAGCGAGGGTTTCGAGGTGGTCGGCGAGGCCGAGGACGGCGAGTCTGCCGTCGAGGCCGTGCACAGGCTGAAGCCGGAGGTCGTCCTCCTCGATGTTCAGCTGCCGGACATCGACGGCTTCGAGGTGGCCCGCCGGCTCTGCCAGAACGGCTCGAGCCCCGCGGTCTTGCTCACGTCGAGTCGCGACGCCTCCGAGTTCGGCTCACTCGTGGCCGGGTGCGGCGCACGTGGATTCGTGCCGAAGGCGGAGCTCTCCGCAGAGGCGATCACCGCGCTGCTCGAATGAGCTCGACCAGGCGCCCCTGGCTCGCGGTCGTGCCGGCCGCGCTTGTCGCCGGGGGCATTGCCGCCGCGCTCGTGCTCACGAGCGAGCACGAGGAGACGCCGGTGCTCGCTGTCCTGCTCGGTGGCCTGGTCGGTTGGTCGTTCATTGCAGCCGGCCTCCTGGCTCGAACGCGGCGCCCCGAGAACCGCACGGGACTGCTCATGATCGGCGTCGGCTTCGCCTGGTTCGCTGCGTCGCTGGGCGCTTCAGATAACTCCGTTGTGTTCACGCTCGGCGTGATCGCCGGCGCCTTCTTCGTCGCGCCGCTCATCCACCTCCTGCTTGCCTATCCGAGCGGCCGGCTGGGCTCGACCTGGGAGCGGGCGCTCGTCCTTACCGCGTACGTGCTGGCGGGCCTGGGGAACATCGTCTTCGTCTTCGTCGACCCGACGCCGGTTCCCGAATGTGAGGACTGCCCGGACAACGCGTTCCTCGTCAGGGAGAGCGAAACCGTCACCGACGTGCTCACCGCCGTCATCGAGACGTCGGCGGCGGTCGTGCTGCTGGCCATCGTCGGCACGCTTGTTCAGCGCTGGCGCCGGTCGAGCACCCCTGCCAGACGGCTGCTGACCCCGATCTACCTGGCCGGAGCGACGGCGCTTCTCCTGCTCGGGCTCGTCCTGGGCCTCCAGTCGATCTGGCCGGGAGTCGCGGACGTTCTCGACTGGGGGGCCTTCGTCGCGTTCACGGCGACCCCCTTTCTCTTCCTATGGGGCGTGCTGCGGGTCAGGCTTGCCGGTGCAGGCGTCAGCCGTGCGCTCGTCGAGCTCCCCGAGAGCGCAACGCCGGCGCACCTGCAGGAGGCCCTGCGGAGCGTGCTCCGGGATCCGACCGTGGAGCTTCTCTTCTGGCACGCGGAGCAGGATCGCTACGTCGACACAGAGGGCGCGCCGCGCGATCCCAGCCGGCCCGGACTCGGCCGCGGAGCGACGCTCGTGGAGTCGGGCGGGCGGCCGCTCGGTGCGCTGCTGCACGACGCAGCGCTCCTGCATGAGCGCGAGCTACTGGAGCGGGTGCGCTCGGCCGTCCGGGTGGCGATCGAGAAGGATCGTGCGCTCTTCGCACTCCAGACGAGCGAGCAGCGCAATCGAGCGCTGCTCGCCGCCATGCCGGACGCAATGTTCCGGCTGCGGCGCGACGGCACGTTCGTCGATTACCACGCCAACACGCCCGAGAGCCTCGTGATCCCGCCCGAAGGGCTTGTCGGCACGAACATCGCCGGCGTGCTCGAGCCAGGGCTCGTGGCGCTGTACATGGATGCCACCGACCGCGCACTCGAATCAGGTGAGCTGCAGATGATCGAGTACGAGCTCGATACGAAGCAGGTCGGGCACGGCGTGCGCGACCGCGAAGCACGCATCGTCGCAAGCGGCGACGACGAGGTGGTGGTCATCGTGCGCGACATCACGGAGCGGAAGCGCGCCCAGCTCGAGCTCCAGCGAGAGCGCGACTTCATCCGCACGGTGGTCAACACGGCGCCCAGCTACTTCTGCGTGGTAGAGGCGAGCGGAGACGTCGTCCGCTTCAACGACACACTCGCCGCCGCGAGCGGGCTGGCCGACGACGAGCGCGTCCGCGGCCGGCCGTTCTGGGACGTATTCGTCGCGCCTGACCGAGCAGCCGATTTCCGAGCCTGGTTCGAGGCCCGCGTCGCGGGCGCCGAGCGTTCGGCTGAGCATGAGAGTGAGCTGCTGCCGGGCGACGGTCGCTCGCTCGTCATCGAGTGGACCTGCACGGAGGTGGCCGGCGCGGGCGACGCCAAGCGCTATGTGCTCGCCGGCCTCGACCTCACCGACCGCACGCGCCAGCAGTACGAGCTCCAGCGTCAGCGCGACCTCCTGAGCTCGATGGCCGATGCAACTCCCAGCCTGCTGGTCGTGATCGGCCGCGACGGACTCATGGCCGAAGAGCCCCTCAACCGTGCCTGCCACGAGCTGACGGGCTACACGACCGAGGAGGTGGGGCGACGTTCGTTCATCGAGCTCCTGTGTGTGCCTGAGGACGCAGCGGAAGCCGAGCGGGTCATCGCCGCCACGGTCGCCACAGGCGAGCCGCACCACGCCGAAACCCACTGGTTGACCAAATCGGGGGAACGCCGGCTCGTCGCCTGGACGTGCACGCAGCTGCCTGAGATCGAGCCGGGCCGTATCTTCTGCCTCATCACCGGCGCCGACGTGACCGAGCGCGTGCGCCAGCAGCGCGAGCTCGAGCGGCAGCGCGACTTCTTGAGCGCCTCAGGCGATGCAACCGAGGCCCTGCTGGTCGTCGTGGACGGCGAGGGTCGCATGGTCAACGACCCGATCAACCGCGCCGGACGTCAGCTCACGGGCTACGTCGCCGAAGAATCGAGTTTCCGCCCATTCGCCGCTTTCCTGTCGACGCCGGAGGACGCGGTGGAAACGGACCGCGTGATCGCGGCCGTGGTGGCAACCGGGGAGCCGCGGGAGGCTGAGACGCACTGGATGACGAAGAGCGGGGAGCGCAGACTGATTGCCTGGACCTGCACACCGCTGCCCGAGACGGAGGCCCTCGGCCGGGCGTACTTGATCAGCGGTGTCGACGTCACCGAGCGCGCAGCGCAGGAGGAGGAGCTGCGCCGCTCGCGCGCGCGCATCGTCGAAGCGGGGGACGCGGAGCGGCGCCGGCTGGAGCGCAATCTTCACGACGGGGCGCAGCAGCGGCTCGTGTCGCTGTCGCTCTCGCTGCGGCTTGCTCAGGCGAAGCTCGGGTCCGATACACAGCAGGCTGATGAGCTGCTCAGCTCCGCGAGCGTCGAGCTCGCGCTCGCGCTCGAAGAGCTCCGTGAGCTGGCGAGGGGCATCCACCCGGCCGTACTGACGGAGCGCGGACTCGGCCCGGCGCTCGAGTCGCTTCGAGACCGGGCGCCGCTCCCCGTCGAGGTCGAGTGCGTGCCCGACGAACGGCTGCCGCGGCCCGTCGAGGCGGCCGCCTTCTACGTTGTCGCGGAGGCGCTCACCAACGTGACGAAGTACGCCGAGGCCTCGATGGTGCGGGTCTCCGTCGAGCGCCTGAACGGGCGCGCGGTCGTCGAGGTGACCGACGACGGCAAGGGCGGCGCCGACCCGGGTCGCGGCTCGGGGCTACGCGGTCTCGTCGACCGGGTCGAGGCACTGGACGGGCAGCTCGCGATCGAGAGCACGCCCGGCGCCGGCACGCGCATCCGCGCCGAGATCCCGTACGGCTAGCCGCACCGGTGGCGGTGGGCTGGCCGCTGCGAAGACACCGGCAAGCCGCATTACCGACGCGCGGCCCGCCTGGGAGCCTGGGCGTATGGCCACTCCATACGCCGACTCTGAAAGGAACACGATGGTCCTCAACACATTCACCTGTGCCGCGTGCGACGGGCCGCTCGCCGATTCCCTGCGCAGGCTCGGCTCCATCCGCTGTCATGACTGCCGCGAGACCGCCGCGCCTCTCCAGGCCCACTGCGCCGGCCTTGCCGATTCCCCGGCGCGCGAGCTCGCCTACCGCGCGGCCGACGGCCTCGAGGTCACGCTCGTCTGGTACGCCGCCGACAACCGTGTCGCTGTCCGGGTGTTCGACGCCGGTACCGGCGACCGCTTCGAGGTGCACGTCGACGGCGTCCAGGCGCTCGATGCTTTCAACCACCCCTTCGCGTATGCCGGCCAGCGGCCCGGCCATGACGCCGATCTCGAGGACTACCTCCACCTGGCCTACGCAGAGGCCGCCTGAGCCGCCATCGCAAAAACCCGTCTTCCGGAGCGCCGGTGCCTCAGGGCCCGGCGCTCACTCGTGGTCCGGGTCGAAACGCCCTCGCCGCAGCCGTAGACTCGGCTACGTGATGTCGCTCCCCACCGGCACGCTCGCCCTGCTGTTCACCGACGTCGAGGACTCGACCCGCCTCGCCCACGAGCTGGGCGACGACTACGGCGACGTGATGGCCGCGCACCGCCGGCTCGTCCGGGCCGCGATCAAGAAGGCGGGCGGGCATGAGATCGACTGCCGCGGGGACGAGTTCTTCATCGCCTTCCAGAGCACGCGGGACGCCGCCCAGGCTGCCCTTGCCGTCCAGCGTGCCGTCGCCGAGCACGACTGGCCGGCCCGGGCGCCGTTGCGTGTGCGCATGGGGATTCATACCGGGGAGCCGGTTGCGGCCGAGGGTGGCTACGTGGGGCTCGACGTCCATCGGGCGGCACGGATCTGCACCGCCGGCCACGGCGGCCAGGTGCTCGTTTCCCAGACAACCCGCGACCTGCTCGTGTCGGGGAACGGCGGCGAGCTCGAGTTCCGCGACCTGGGTGAGCACGACCTCAAGGGGCTGCCCCAGCCGGAGCGCATCTTCCAGCTCGTTGCTCAGGACCTGCCGTCGGACTTCCCGCCGCTGCGCGTGCGCGAGCGGGCCACGCCTGAGCCGGTCGCGGCTGCGAGCGACGGCAAACGGCTTCGCGTGGTGCTCGCCGATGACTCGGTGCTGCTTCGCGAGGGCATCGCGCGACTGCTCGCCGATTCCGGCTTCGAGATCGTGGGTCAGTCGGCGACCGCGGACGATCTCCTACTCAAGGTGCGCAGCTACCAGCCTGACGTGGCGATCGTCGACATTCGCATGCCCCCCACGCAGACGGACGAGGGCCTGCGGGCCGCTCAGGAGATCCGCTCGACGTATCCAGACGTAAGCGTGCTCGTGCTCTCCCAGTACGTCGAGCCGGCGTACGCGATGGAGCTCCTGGCAGACAACGCCGAGGGCGTCGGCTACCTGCTCAAGGACCGCGTCGCGGACGTGGACGAGTTCCTGGCCGCCGTGCGCCGTGTAGCGGAGGGCGGCTCGGCGCTCGACCCCGCGCTCGTGACGCAGCTCGTGGGCCGGCGCCGCACCCACGATCCGCTCGACGACCTGACACCGCGCGAGCGCGAGGTGCTCGAGCTGATGGCCGAGGGCCGCTCCAACCAGGGCATCGCCGAGCGCATGGTGGTCACCGAGCGGGCTGTCGAGAAGCATGTCACGAGCATCTTCAGCAAGCTTCGCCTGCCCCAGGCATCCGACGACCACCGCCGGGTGCTGGCCGTGCTCGCCTTCCTCCGGGCCTAGCGCAGGTCGCTCGTCGCGACAGTGCCGTCGGCTAGCCCGCGCATGACGACGTAGGGCTGGAGCAGCGGGTTGACGAACCGATAGCGGTCGCCGCCGCCGGGGGCGCGCTGAAGGACAGCCTGCTCTCCGGAGGCCATCCGGTCGAGCTCCCCGTCACGTGCTCCCTCGCCGCGTTCGCCGGCGAGCCGCACGAGTGACTCGTTCACGTGAGCGGCCGAGAAGAAGCCGAACTCGTCCTCGTCGGCGAGCGCGCACGCGAGCAGAACGCGACGGCCGCCCTCGTCTGCTGCGGCGCGCTGGTATGCGTCGGAGACGCTTTGGCCCGCACGCTCGACCGCGCGCTCCACCGCGGCGTCCACATCGGCTGGGCCGACGTCGGCGCGCCGCTCTGTGAGCGCCGCCTGGCCGGCGAGCTGCGTGAGCAGATGGGTGTAGTGCGGCAGTCCCTGCGAGAGCGCCGTCACGCTGTCGACCGCCGCGCCGTGGATCGTCATCTGCGCCTCAGCGATGCCGCGGGTGGCGATCTCTGCCAGCTCCGGGCGCGACATGCGCGGCATGCGCACCTGTACGAGCGCCCGCTCGACGGAGCCGTGCTCGCGGATCAGCTCGTCGACGTTGTTCGCAACGCCCACGAGCACCAGGGTCGCCTTCACAACCCTGTCGGAGAGCGTCTTGATCGCGTCGGCAAACAGCGCGCGCGCTCCGGGGTCGCGCAGCCGGTCGAACTCGTCCACGAAGACCACGAGCTCGCGCTCCTCCGTAAGCGCCTCGAGCGCACGCGTGACCGCATGCGGCGTCACCGGGTCCGAGCCCAGCAGCACGGAAGCCGGTCGCCGCTCCTCCCGCGCTTCGCCTGCGAAGCCGAAGCCTTGCGCCGTCGCATGGAAGGAGATCTCGCCGAGCGCCTTGCGCCAGACGCTGCCGAAGTCGTCCGTGCCGTCGCACGTGGCCCTGGCTGCTGCGACCTGCGACCCTCCTAGGAGCTCTGCGACAACGGCCGTGAGCGACGTCTTGCCGACGCCGCGCTCGCCGTAGACGACCGCGTGCTGGCCCGGCTGCGCCGCCACCGAGAAGAGCTCACCGATCTGCTCCACGCGGCCCGAGAAGAGCCCGCGCCGGTCGATCGGAGCGGCCGGCCTGAAGGCCTTCCCCAGGAGCGTCATCCGCTCGAGGAGCGCGGGCTCGTCCAGCGTCCGTGCGGGGCTCATCCCGGGCAGCCTAGACCTGCGCGGGCCGTGTGGGAAGCGCCCGAGCGCAGTGCGGCTACCCGAACCGTGAGACGCATGCTGGCCACCTTCCGGCAGCCCCCGGCCGGTGCGAGGCTCGACCAAGGCAACACCACCTCACGAAAAGGAGATCCAAGTGTCACCTCTGAAGCATTCCAACAACTTCGCGGCCCGGATGGGTCGCTGGAGTGCGGGTCACTGGAAGACTGCCGTCTTCGGCTGGCTCGCCTTCGTGGCCGTCTCGGTTGCCCTCGGCACCATCGTCGGCACGAAGTACCTCGAGACCTCCGAGAGCAACGTCGGTGAGGCCGCAAGGGCCGACAAGATCATCGACGAAGGCTTCGCGACCAAGGTGGACGAGCAGGGCGAGATGGTCCTGATCCAGTCCAAGAAAGAGCTCACGCTCAAGGATCCGGTCTTCAAGGCAGTCGTCGAGGACGTCACCGTGACGCTCGAGGGCTTTCCGCAGGTCCGGAAGATCGAATCCCCCCTCGTGGCTCAGCGTGCCGACCTGATCTCGGACGACAAGCACTCCGTGATGGTCACTTTCAGCCCGAAGGGCGACTACGACAAGGCGCTTACCTACATCGCGAACATCGAGAAGGCCGTCGACGATGTGGCGGCGCGTCACCCCGGCTTCGACATCGAGGAGCTGGGCTCCGTCACGACGGAGAGGGACCTCAATGAGGCGTTCGGCAGCATGCTGGCGAAAATCAGCATGATCGCGCTGCCGCTGACGCTGCTGATCCTGCTGTTCGTGTTCGGCTCGGCCGTGGCGGCCCTGGTTCCGCTGCTGCTCGCCATCACGGCCGTCGTCGCAACTGTGGGACTCGTCGCTCTGCCGAGCCAGTTCATCGCGGTAGACGCGCAGATCGCCGAGGTGATCCTGCTGATCGGTCTGGCGGTGGGTATCGACTACTCGCTGTTCTACCTGCGGCGAGAACGCGAAGAGCGTGCCGCGGGGCGAAGCGAGAGTGCTGCGCTCGAGGCGGCTGCTGCGACATCCGGCCGGGCCGTCCTGGTCTCGGGCATCACCGTCATGATCGCGATGGCCGGCATGTTCCTCTCCGGCGACAAGACATTCATGTCCTTCTCGGTCGGAACGATGATGGTTGTCGCGGTCGCGATGGTCGGCTCGCTCACCGTGCTGCCGGCGCTGCTGGCGAGGCTCGGTGACAAGGTCGAGCGGGGCCGCATCCCGTTCGTGCATCGCTTCCGGAGCAAGAACGGCGACAGCCGCCTCTGGGGAGCGATCCTCGACCGCGTGCTGCGCCGCCCGGTCGTCTCAGCCGTCACCGCGGCTGCCGTGCTCGTCGCCCTGACGATCCCGGCCGTGGCCATCAACACGGCGGAGACCGGAACGGACGACATCCAGATCGCCGAGATCGAGCCCGTCCGGAAGCTGGAGAAGGCCTTCCCGGGCGGCAACGAGCCTGCTCGTGTGGCCGTAAGGGCTGACGACGTCACGGCGGAGCCGGTTCAGACCGCGATCGCCGACCTGAAGCGACAGGCGCTTGCGAGCGGCCAGATGAACAACCCGATCGAGATCGACACGAACGCCGCCGGAACCGTCGCCACGGTCGACATCCCGCTCGAAGGCGCCGGCACCGACAGCGTGTCCAAGGAGGCCCTGTCCACTCTGCGGGACGACGTCCTGCCGAACACTCTCGGCAAGGTCGACGGCCTCGAGTACGCCGTCACGGGTACGACGGCCGCCGACAAGGACTGGAGCGACAGCATGGCGAAGTCGGTACCGCTCGTCTTCGGCTTCGTGCTCGTGTTCGCGTTCTTCCTCCTGACGGCCGCGTTCCGTTCAGTCGTGGTCGCCGTGAAGGCGGTCGTGCTCAACCTCCTCTCGGTGGGAGCCGCGTACGGCCTGCTGGTCGTGCTCTTCCAGTGGGGCTGGGGCGAGAGCCTGTTCGGCTTCCAGTCGAACGGCGGCATCGCACCGTGGCTACCGATGTTCCTGTTCGTGATCCTGTTCGGGCTCTCGATGGACTACCACGTGTTCATCATCAGCCGCATCCGCGAGGCCTATGGACGCGGCCTCTCGAACGAGCAGGCCGTCGCGCACGGGATCAAGACGTCGGCCGGCGTGGTCACCAGCGCAGCAACCGTCATGGTCGTCACGTTCTCGGTCTTCGCGATCATGCCGATCATCGACTTCAAGGAGATGGGCATCGGCCTCGCGGCCGCCGTCCTGATCGACGCCACGATCGTCCGAGCGGTGCTGCTGCCCGCGACGATGAAGCTGCTCGGCGACCGCAACTGGTACCTGCCGAAGTGGCTGCAGTGGCTGCCGAAGCTCGAGCACTCGGAGACGCCGCAGGCTCGCGTGCCTGCCGCGGTTCCGGCTCGCGCCAAGTAGCCCCCTGAAGTAACCCGAAATGCTCGGCCCGCCTCGAGAGAGGCGGGCCGAGTCGTTCTTCGGGGATATGCGAGCGGCCTTGGAGCACGATGAACTTGCTGTGGCACTGGCCGGCCGTGGCCCTCCCGTCACCGGACGCGGCACTGGAACCAGTCGAGCTAGCGCAGCGGGCCGTTAAACAGGATGCTGCCGTCCGCGACGCCGAAACCCAGCGTGCGGAAGAGGTCAATTGGCCACGTGTGGCGCACTCGCACGAGGACCCGCACCACGCCCGTCGTCCGCGCCCGGAGGAGCTGGGCGCGGAGCAGTGCGCTCGCCACGCCTCGCCGCCGCCACTCCGGCAGCACGAGGACGGTGCGGACCTCGGCCGTCGCCCCGTCGAGGATCTTCCGCATGGTGGCGAAGCCGACGACTTGGCCGTCCGCGACAGCGACGGGTATGACGTCGAGCAGCGTATTGGGGCTGCCGAACTCGTACACCTGCCAGTCGATGAAGCTCTCCGCATGCCGCGCTCGATGCCCGCCGAGCTCGGGGTACGTCGCAAAGGCGACAGCGTGCATCCCCTCGAGGGGGGAGGGCCGGTCACCGAGCCAGGCGAGCTCGATCGCCTCGGGTAGCACTGGCTCAATCAGGCGGTTGGAATCGAGGTCGAACGTGCAGTGCTTCCAGCGCCCGCATTCGACGAAGCCGCGGCGCCTGACGAACGCCAGCGAGTACGCGTCGTTCGCACGCACCTTGCACGCCAATCCGGTCGCGCCGCGGTCGCGTGCGTGGCTCGAGACGGCGCCGAGGAGCGCTCCGCCGACGCCTCGGCCGCGGCGCCCGGGGAGGACGTGGACCTCGACCCAGGGGCGGCCAGAGCTCCGCGACTCCGGATCGCCTGCGAGCATGGCTGCGCCGACCGGCTGACCATCGAGATAGGCAAGCAGGTCGACGTGGGCCGACTCCTGCGCTCTGATCAGTGCCTTCATAGACGTCGTCTCCGGATCGTCGGGGAAGACCTCGTTCTGGATGGCGACCCAGCACTCGAGCTGCTCCATGCCGGAAACGGTCTTGATCTCGATGGACACCTGGCCGATGGTTGCACCTTCGACAATCGTGACGCTACCTCCCGAGCGGGCTCTGACGGTTTGATCGCTCGGCGCGCCGGTGTCCGGCCGGGCGCGTCGTGGGCGCCGGCGGCGGTTCCCGCTCGCGCCAGCTAGCTCCCATAGCAACCCGAACGGCCTCGGCCCGCCGCGCAGTAGGGCAGGCCGAGGCATGTCCGGCTAGAGGAGCGGTCCTCGCAGCTCGATGGCGCCGGCCGTCGGCTGGAAGCCGAGCTTGCCGTACAGGCCGGCCGGCCCCCCGTCTTGCACCCACGCGATCAGCCGCTTCAGGCCGGCGCGGTGCACGGCCGCCAGTTGCGCCCTGAGCAGCGCGCTGGCGACGCCGCGGCGACGCCATTGGGGCAGCACGCACACCATCCGCATCTCTCCGGTCGCCTCGTCGAGGAGCGTGCGGACCGTGGCGTAGCCGACGACGTGACTGTCCGCGACCGCGACCGGAGTTGCGTGGAGGAGGAGGGCAGGGCTTCCGAGCTCGTAGACCTGCCATTCGACGAACGTCTCGGCTTGCCGAGCCAGGTGCCCGCCGAGCTCCGGATGCGTGACGGCGGCAACCTCGTACATCCCGGCCAGGAGGGACGGCCGCTCGGCGAGCCAGTGCAGTTCGACTCCAGGGGGCGGATTCGGGTCCGGGTCTTCTTCGACGCCGAGCTCGAGCTCGTACCGGTCGAAGCGGCGGTACTCGACAAAGCCGCGGCGCTGGATGAACGAGAGCGAATACGTGTCGTCGCTCAGCACCTCGCATGACAGTCCCGACTTCCCATGGCGGCGCGCGTAGTCGGAGGCGGCTTCAAGTAGCGCGGAACCGACCCCGCGACCGCGGTGGGCGGGGAGGACGTTCACCTCGACCCAGGGGCTGCCTGAGCTCTCCGACTCCCGGTCACCCGCGACCATCCCGGTCCCGACCGGCTCTCCGTCGAGGTACGCGAGCAAATCGAGATGGTCACGCTCCTCCGCCCGGAGGAGGACCTTCTGCGCTGCATTTTCGGGATCGTCCGGGCGGATCTCATTGTGGACGGCGACCCAGCGCTCGAGTTGCTCCACGCCAGACACCGGCTTGATCTCGATCGCCACACAACAATGGTCGCACGCGCGGCCGGGCAGTGACCAGGGAGCGAGGGTGCAGCCGGGCCGTGTCTGAATAAGAATCGCTAATCCGTTGGATTAGCACAGTGGTAGACTGCGCTCGCCATGGCCGAGCCCATGTCTTTTGACGTGCTCGTCGTCGGAAGCGGTGCTTCCGGCCTTGCTGCCGCCGTGTCGGCCGAGCGGGCCGGCGCGCGCGTCGCGCTGGTCACCAAGGCGTCGCTCCCCTCGTGCAACTCGGCAAAGGCGCAGGGCGGTATCCAGGCGGCCTTCGGCGAGGACGACTCGCCCGACCAGCATGCGGAGGACGTCTGGCAGAGCTCGCACGAGACGGCCGACCGCAGGCTCGTCGAGGTGCTGACGGGCGAAGCCGCTCGTGCGATCCACTGGCTCGAGGAGCTCGGTGTCGAGTTCACGCGCCAGAACGGCGGCTACCGGCTGGCCCGCTGCGGCGGCGCGTCTCGCAAGCGGCTGCTGCAGGTCGGCGATCGCACAGGCCATGCGATCACGAGCGCGTTGCGCGACGCGGTCGAGGCATCGGCCACCCAGACGTTCCCCAAGTCGCCGCTGGCGGCGCTCGAGCGCACGCCGAACGGATGGCGCGCGCGGTGCGGCGACCACGTCATCGACGCAGGCGCCGTCGTCCTCGCCGCAGGCGGCCGCTGCTACCGCGAGGCGGAAGAACGTGGCGAGCTCTCCACCAACCATCCGGGCGCGACGGGAGAGGTGACGCGCATCGCGCTCGACCTGGGCGCGGAGTCGCGCGACCTCGACGCCCTTCAGTACCACCCGAACGGCGGCGCGTGGCCGCCCAACATGCAGGGTTACTCGATTCCCGAGACGACGCGTGCATACGGCGCCGTGCTCCTGAACGCAGACGGCGAGGAGTTCACCGACTCGCTGGGGCCGCGCGACGCCGTCTCGCAGGCGATCTTCGAGGAAGTCGAGGCGGGGCGCGGCGTGCAGACCGAGGATGGCCGGCCGGCCGTGCTCCTCGACACGACGCGCATTCCCGAAGCCGACGCCGACGTGTCGCTGCCCTACATGCTGCGCCGCTACCGTGCGGCCCGCATCGATCCGCTGAAGGAGCCGATCCTGACCTTTCCTGTCCTGCACTACCAGAACGGTGGCCTCGTCATCGACGAGCACGGCGAGACGACGATCGAGGGCCTGTATGCCTGCGGCGAGATCGCCGGCGGCACGCACGGGCGCAACCGCATGATGGGCAACTCGCTGCTCGAGTGCACCGTATTCGGGCGTCGCGCGGGTCGGTCCGCCGCCGCGAAGGTGCAGGCATGAACGAACCGATCCGCTTCCATGGACAGGTCGCGCTCGTGACGGGCAGCGGCCGCGGGCTGGGCGCGACGTACGCGAAGGCGCTCGCCGCGCGGGGCGCGTCCGTCGTGGTGCATGACGCGGGCGTGGCGCAGGACGGCAGCGGCGCCGATCACGCGCCCGCCGATGATGTTGTCGGCGAGATCGTGCGCGCCGGTGGGACCGCTGCGGCCGCCTACGAGAACCTCGAGTCTGAGGACGCGTGCGCGGAACTGGTCGAGTTCGCACTCGCCCGCTTCGGACGATTGGACGTCGTCATCCACAATGCCGGCCTCGTCATCTGGGAGGAGCTCGAGGGCGCTCACGTAAGTTGGGAGCGCATGCGCCGCATCCACGTCGACGCGCCGTTCCACGTCACGCGCACAGCCTGGCCGGTCATGAAGGGGCAGGGCTACGGCCGCTTCGTCTTCACGACGTCGGGTCGTGCGATGGCGATGGACCGCACCCGCCCGGGGCTGGCCGCGTACGCCGCCGGCAAGATGGCGAGCTTCGGGCTGATGGTCGTCGTCGCCGCGGAGGGCGAGCCGCACGGGATCCGCGCCAACGCTGTCTCTCCCGCCGCCGCCACGAGGGTGCTACGCCGCTCGGTGTCGCCCGGTGAGCTCGAGCCCGAGCAGGTGGCGCCGGGAGTCGTGTTCCTGGCCTCGGAGCAATGCGGGTTTTCGGGCAAGGTGCTGGAGGCGGGCGGCGGCGAGTTCGCCGTAGCGCGGTGGGCCTCCAGCGACGGGAGCGATTTCGGACGCGCGCCGGTCGAGCCGGAGGTCATAGCGGAGCGCTGGGCGGAGATCGGAGGAGTGGCTCAGGCGGCATGACCGTGATCGCGTCAACCGATCTCCAGCAGGCGGTCGAGGACGCTGCCGCGTACCTCTACGTCTGGGCGCTCAAGGACATCCCGCAGGACCTGCGCGACGCGCTCGCCGAGGCCGCCACCCGGGAAACTTCCGTGCCCGGCCGGCGGGTGCTCTCGACGATCCTGAAGAACGTCCAGGTCGCCGACGACGTCAAGAATCTCGTTTGCCAGGACACGGGCATTGCCGTGTACACCTGTCGCGTCGGCGAGCACTTCCCGCTGCATCCGACGCGCATTTACGAGGCGCTGCGCGGCGGCACCGCGCGTGCCACGCTCGAGCACCCGCTGCGCTCGAACGCGGTGCACACGATCACGCGCGAGAACACGGGCCCCAACATCGGTTACCGGCTGCCGATCGTGCACTGGGAGTTCATTCCTGATTGGGACGGGCTGGACGTCAAGTGCGTGCCGAAGGGGTCCGGCTCCGAGAACATGAGCTTCCTCAAGATGTGCGTCCCTGCGGATGGGGTGCGCGGGATCAAGGAATTCGTCCTGGAATCGATCGTCGGGGCCGGCGGCAAGCCGTGCCCGCCCGGCATTGTGGGCGTCGGGATCGGCGGCTCGGCCGACTACGCGATGTACCTGGCCAAGGAAGCCATCGCGCGGCCGGTCGGCACACGCAACCAGGATCCCGTAGTCGCGAAGCTCGAGGACGAGTTGTTCGCGCTGCTCAACGAGACGGGCATCGGCCCGATGGGGCTAGGCGGGGACGTGACTGTGCTCCAGTGCCACATCGAGCACGCCGACACGCACATGACGCTCAATCCAGTGGCCGTCAACTACCAGTGCTGGGCTGCGCGCCGCGCGACAGCACACATCTCCTCCGACGGCGCGGCCGACTACGACCGTGAGGCCTGACGCGATGGAACCGCGCGCTTCTCGTCACTCCCTCGCAGCTGGGCCTGGCACCGCTCGGGGTGCTGAGCAAAGGGTCTTCGCACGCGGGCCTGCACCGCGCCTGGGGAGGGAGCGTCACTCTCTCGCCACGTTGCCTGGCACCGGAGGGTGGTGGCTCTAGGCGTGGCCGCGCATGAGGTGACCTTTCCGGTCACGGACGAGAGCGAGATCCGCAAGCTGCGCGCCGGCGACGAGGTCTTCGTCCAGGGCCACATCATCGGCATCCGCGACCGGACGCACATCCGCATCTTCGACCAGGGCCAGGAGCCGCCCATGGACCTGCGCGGCGCCTTCCTGCTGCACACCGCGCCGGGCGTCCGCAAGCGCGACGACGGCGGGTACGACCCGGTCTGCATCGGCACAACGACCTCGGCGCGCATGGTGCGCTTCACCGAGCCGCTCGGTCGCGACTACGGCGTGCGCGCCGTCTGTGGCAAGGGCGGATTCCCCGACGACGCGATCGACCCGATGCGCCGCTACGGCATGGTCTACTTCGCCATCGTCGGCGGGGCGGCGGCACTCGAGACGACCCAGATCGAGGAGATCGAGGAGGTCGCCTGGGAGGATCTGATGCCGGAGTGCCTGTGGCGCTTCCGGGTCAAGGACTTCGGCCCGCTCACGGTCGGCATCGACGCGCACGGGAACTCGCTCTACCACGACGTCCAGGAAGCCGCCAAGAAGCGACTGGAGGGCATCTTTGCTCGGCTCTGACGGCTTCCTCGATCTACCGGCACGCCCGTCGAAGCCGCGCGAGCGTGGCCTGACCCACGTCATCGACAAAGGACTCAACCTGCGCGAGATCGAGGGCCTCTTCGACACCGCCGGCGACTACGTCGACATCGTCAAGCTCGGCTGGGGCACCTCCTATGTGACGCGCAACCTGGAGAAGAAGATCGCGCTCTACCGCTCGTTCGAGACGCCGGTCGTCTGCGGCGGCACGCTCTTCGAAGCCGTCATCGCGCGCGGCAAGCTCGACGAGTACAAGCGCTGGCTCACCGACCATCGCTTCTCGCACGTCGAGATCTCGGACGGAGCGGTAGAGATTCCGCGTGAGGAGAAGCTGCAGCTGATCGCCGACCTCGCCCGCCACTTCACGGTGCTCTCCGAGGTCGGCTCCAAGGACTCCGACGTCGTATTCGCCCCCTACCAGTGGGTCGCCTGGCTCAAGGAGGAGCTCGAGGCGGGCGCCTGGAAGGTGATCACCGAGGGGCGCGAGGGCGGTACGTCCGGCATCTTCCGCGAGGACGGCGTGATGCGAACGGGGCTGCTCGAGGAGATCGCCCACGAGCTCGCACTCGACGACCTCATCTTCGAGGCGCCCACGAAGGGCTCGCAGGCGTGGTTCGTCAAGCACTTCGGCCCCGACGTGAACCTCGGCAACATCCCGCCGGAAGAGGTAATTCCCCTGGAAACCCTGCGATTGGGCCTTCGCGCCGACACGATTAACGAGGTACTTCTTCGGAAGGAGGAGACCCTTCGTGGCTCGCAATAGGGTCGGCTCCAGGGGCATCGTCGGCGGGCGGAGCCGGGCTTTGCCCGAGCGCAGCCCGGAAGGCGACCGAAGGGGGGAAAGGGGGAACCGGAAGTTCCCCCAAAGTAAGGAGGGGGCCCATGGGGGAACCAAGGGTTTCCCCATGAAGGACGTCGAGGCGCTGTCCGCCGAGGAGCTGCTCCGCTGGGCGCACGATGAGTTCGGCGACGGCTTCTGCCTGACGTGCTCCTGGCAGAAGCAGTCATCGGTGCTCGTCCACATGGTGTCCGAGCTCGGGCTGCCGACCGACGTAGTCGAGCTCGACACGCAGCTCTTCTTCCGCGAGACGTACGAGACGCGCGACCGGCTCGTCGAGCGCTACGGGCTGAAACTCATCCGCCCCGATGTGATCACGGTCGCGGAGCAACATCGTCGCGAGGGCCCGAACCTCTGGGAGCGCGACCCCGACCGCTGCTGCCACATCCGTAAGGTCGAGCCGCTCCTCGAGGCGCTGCACCCCTACACGGCCTGGGCGTCCGGGATCCGGCGCGACCAGTCACCGAGCCGCGCCGCCACGCCCAAGGTGCAGTGGTCCGAGCGCTACGGAGTCTGGAAGATCCACCCGCTCGCCGACTGGGACGAGAAGCGCGTCTGGGCGTACATCAAAGTCAACGAGATTCCGTACAACCCCCTGCACGAGACGGGCTACCGGTCGATCGGCTGTATTCCCTGCACGCGGCCGACCGCGCCCGACGAGGAGGAGCGGGCCGGTCGCTGGGCCGGCTCGGACAAGCTCGAGTGCGGCATCCACGTCGACACCGCGGTCGAAAGGAGCACATGACCGAGCACATCTATGCGCACGAGCACCCGGAGGCGCGCCACAAGCGGGAGGGCGGCTTCACCCTCTGGTTCACCGGTCTGTCCGGCTCGGGCAAGTCGACGATCGCTCACCTCGTCGGCCCCGAGCTCGACCGGCGCGGTCACGTCGTCGACTACCTCGACGGCGACACGGTGCGCACCCGGCTCTCGAAGGGCCTCGGCTTCTCGAAGGAGGATCGCGACACGAACATCGAGCGGATCGGCTGGGTGGCCTCGCGCCTGACGCGCCAGGGAGGCGCCGTCATCGCGGCCGCCATCTCGCCGTACGAGGAGACCCGCCGCAAGGCGCGCGAGCTCGTCGAAGAGTGGGGAACGTTCGTCGAGGTACATGTCAAGGCGTCGGTCGAGGAGTGCGCACGCCGGGACGTCAAGGGCCTCTATGCAAAGGCGTTCGCAGGCGAGATCAAGGGCTTCACCGGCGTCGACGACCCCTATGAAGAGCCGAGCGATCCCGAGCTGGTCGTCGACACGGAGGAGCACGAGCCAGAGGAGTCCGCGCGCATGATCGTCGCGAAGCTCGAAGAGCTCGGCCTCGTACGCACCAAGGTGGCGGCATGACACGCCTCGGCTTTGACCGGCACGTCCGAGGGACAGCCCCGGGGACCGGGCTCCAGCGGACCGACCCAGCTCGAACGCGTCATGGCTGCGACGCCACGCGGAGCGCCCACCCTGAAGGTTTCGGACACGTCCAAGGGCCTGTCCCTGGGACATGGCTCGCGCGGGCATGACTGTGGTTGCGACGGAGCGCCTGATCAGGCCGCACGGCGGGGAGCTGGTCGACCGCACCGGGGAACGCCCTGACGGCGTCGAAGGGCTCGAGGCGGTCACCCTGACCGCGCGCGAGCTCTCGGACCTCGACATGCTCGCTTCCGGCGCGCTCTCCCCGCTCGAGGGGTTCATGCGCCAGGAGGACTACGAGGCGGTCGTCGACGACATGCGACTTGCCGTCGGCTTGCCGTGGGCACTGCCCGTGTGCCTCGCCGTCGACGAGGCGCCCACACGCGACCGCGTCGCGCTGGCTGACGCAACCGGCCGCGCGGTAGCCGTCCTCGACGTGGAAGGCGTGTTCGCCTACGACAAGGAGCGCGAAGCCGAGCGCTGCTTCCGCACGACCGACGACGCCCACCCCGGCGTCGCCCGCCTCTACAAGCAGAAGCCCTTGTACCTGGCCGGCCGCGTGACCGTCTTCGAGCGCGCCGAGCCACCCTTCCCGGAACTGGCGCGAGACCCGGCCGATACACGCGCGACGTTTGCCGAGCGCGGCTGGAAGCGCGTCGTCGGCTTCCAGACGCGCAATCCGATCCACCGCGCACACGAGTACCTGACCAAGGGCGCTCTGGAGACCGTCGACGGCCTACTCATCCACCCGCTCGTCGGCGAGACGAAGTCCGACGACGTGCCCGTGGAGACCCGGGTCGAGTGCTACCGCGTGCTGATCGACAACTACTACCCGGCCGACCGCGTGGTCGTCTCGGCGTTCCCGGCCGCCATGCGCTACGCGGGCCCGCGCGAGGCGATCTGGCACGCCATCTGCCGGAAGAACTACGGCTGCTCCCACTTCATCGTGGGGCGCGACCACGCCGGCGTGGGGGACTACTACGGCACTTACGACGCCCAGCTGATCTTCGACGAGTTCGAGGCACACGAGCTCGACATCGAGCCGATGTTCTTCGAGCACGCGTTCTGGTGCCGCGCCTGCGCCCAGATGGCGACGCCCAAGACATGCCCTCACTCTGGCGACGACCATGTTTTCCTCTCCGGGACGAAGGTGCGGGAGCTGCTCGGCGCCGGAGAGCTTCCGCCTGCGGAGTTCTCGCGGCCCGAAGTAGCAGCAGTGCTCATCAGCGCTTACGCGAAGTCATGACCTGGGAACTCTCGGTCACGGGCCTGCTGATCGGCATGCTCGTGGGCCTGACGGGCATGGGTGGCGGCGCGCTCCTGACCCCGCTGCTGATCCTGCTGTTCGGCTTCAAGCCGACGCTCGCAGTCGGCACCGATATCCTGCACGGGGCCATCTTCAAGACCTTCGGCGCCGCGCGACACCGGCGGCTCGGAACTGTGCATGCACGGTTGACGTTCTGGATGTTCCTCGGGTCGGCTCCCTTGTCGCTCGTGGGGGTGCAACTCGCCGAGTACCTGGAGCGGGGCTACGGCGATGGGGTCGAGTCGGCCGGTGCCAAGGTGATAGGCGCGGCGCTGCTCTTGGGGGCGCTAGGGCTGGTCGCCAAGACTTTTGTGCGCCGAGGCGTGCAGCCCGACGGCGCGCCCTTCCTCCTCCAGCGGCGTGACCGGCTCATCGCATTCGCGCTGGGTGCCTCGGGCGGCTTCATCGTGGGCCTGACCTCGGTGGGTAGCGGCACGTTCTTCGCCCTTGTGATGTTGTTGGTCTTCCCCCTCACGGCGGCCAAGATCGTCGGAACGGACATCTGGCATGCGGCCGCCGTGCTGTGGGTCGCCGGCCTGGCGCACCTCTTCAACGGCAACGTCGACCTGAGTGCCATGGGCTGGCTGCTGCTGGGCTCGATCCCAGGCGTCCTGTTCGCAAGCCAGCTAACTGTGAAGCTCCCCGAGCGCTCGCTGCGCATCGCGCTCGCAACGACGCTCGCCGTCAGCGGGATCAAGCTGGCCGAGCCACCCGGGACGAGCCTGCTCATGGTCACCGCGATCGCGGTCGGGCTCGTGCTGCTGATCGCGGTCGAGCTGCAGCGGCTCAACGGCACTGTTCCGGCCGCCGCCGGCCGCCGCCAGTAGGCACGGGCCCTTCCAGTTCCCGCTTGACGTCCGACCGCGCCCCTAGATATAGCTACCGCTAATGCAGGAAATAAGACATATCAATCAAAGGAGGGTGCTGGTGCACCGTCTGCCCTTGATTCTGGCCCTGCTGGTAGCCGCGCTCGCCGCCTTCGCGGTCAGCGTCTCGCGAAGTTCCGAGGCGACTGCTTCCACTCAGGAGACGAAGCTCACCCTCGTCGCCTACTCGACGCCGCGCGAGGCCTACGCCAAGCTCGCCGACGCGTTCGGCAAGACGGCGGCCGGAGGGGATGTCACGTTCGAGCAGTCCTACGGGAGCTCGGGCGAGCAGGCGCGGGCGGTCATCGAAGGTCTGCGCGCCGACGTCGTCGCCCTTTCGCTCGAGCCCGACATCACCACGCTCGTCAATGCGGGCCTCGTCGCGAAGGGCTGGAAGAACGACGCCTACCAGGGCATCGTCACCCGCTCCGTCGTCGTGCTCGCCGTACGTGATGGCAACCCCAAGAAGATCAAGGACTGGAACGACCTGATCAAGCCGGGTGTCGAGGTCGTGACACCGAACGTCCAGACGTCCGGCGGCGCCAAGTGGAACGTCCTGGCCGCGTACGGCGCTCAGCTACGTGCCAAGAAGACGCACAAGCAGGCGGTCGCGTACCTGCGCTCGCTCTACGACCACGTCGTCTCGCAGGACAAGAGCGCACGTGAGGCCCTGCAGACCTTCCTCGCGGGGCGCGGCGACGTGCTGCTCGCCTACGAGAACGAGGCGATCTTCGCCAACCAGAAGGGCCAGCGGCTCGACTACGTGATCCCCAAGGGCACGATTCGCATCGAGAATCCAATCGCCGTCACGACCAACAGCTCCAACAAGGCAAAGGCGCGCGCTTTCATTCGCTTCCTGCGCACCAAGCCCGCACAGCGGATCTTCGCGCAGAACGGCTACCGGCCCGTCCTGCTGACCGCGCAGCGCGGCTTCTCGTTCCCGGTGCGGCCCTGGCTCTTCTCGATCAAGTACCTGGGCGGCTGGGCGAAGGCCGACAAGCGCTTCTTCGATCCCCGCACGGGCATCGTGACGAAGATCCAGGCGGAATCAGGAGGCTAGAGCACTGACCACCCGCTCTCAGGGCGCGCCGCAGGAGCTCCTGCGGCGCGCTCCGTCTTTGGGCCTCACACAGGGGCTCGTCACCGGTTACCTCAGCCTGATCGTCCTGCTCCCGCTGGCCGCGGTCACCTGGAAGGCGAGCGAAGGCGGATGGAGCAGCTTCTGGGAGGCCGTCTCCAGCCCGCAGGCGGTTTCCGCGCTCAAGCTGACGCTCACGCTGTCGGCGCTCGTCGGGCTCGTCAACGCGGTGATGGGGACCGTGATCGCCTGGATCCTCGTGCGCGACCGTTTCGCGGGCCAGCGCGTGGTCAACGCGCTCATCGACCTGCCGTTCGCGCTCCCCACGATCGTGGCCGGGCTAACGCTGCTGGCCCTCTACGGGCCCCAGGGGCCGACCGGAATCGACGTCGCCTTCACTCGCACGGCCGTTTTGCTCGCGCTGCTCTTCGTGACGCTTCCGTTCGTGATCCGCACGGTGCAGCCGGTGCTGATCGAGCTCGACCGGGAGATGGAGGAGGCCGCCTCGTCGCTCGGCGCAGGCCAGGTGACCATCTTCCGGCGGGTCGTGCTCCCGATCCTGCTGCCCGCCATCCTGTCCGGAGTCGCACTCGCGTATGCGCGTGCCATCGGCGAGTTCGGCGCCGTCGTCTTGATCAGCGGCAACCTTCCCTTCGAAACCGAGGTCGCGTCCGTCTATATCTTCGGTCGGATCGAAAGCGGCCAGCCCGCAGCCGCGGCGGCGGTCTCGGTCGTGCTGCTCGCCATCTCGCTGGCCGTGCTGCTCGGGATCGGCCTCGTCCGGCGCTTCGTCACGAGGCACGAGAATGCGTAGCCGGCTGGGACGCTACGGACTCCGCGTCGTGGGGCTCGGCTATCTGGGCGCGCTGCTCGTCGCGCCCGTCGCGCTCGTGTTCTGGCGCACCTTCGAGGACGGGGTCGGGCCCGCCTGGGACGCTGTGACGACGCCGGCCGCGAAGCACGCGTTCATGCTGACGATCCTGATCGCCGCCGTCGCCGTTCCGGCCAACACGATCTTCGGCGTGCTCTGTGCGCTTGCAATCGTGCGGCGTCGCTTCCCGGGCAAGAACCTCGTCAACGCCCTGGTGGACCTGCCGCTTGCGCTGTCGCCGATCGTCGTCGGCCTCGCTTTCCTGCTTCTCTACGGCCGCAACGGGTGGTTCGGCAGCTGGCTCGAGGAGCACGGCGTCCAGATCGTCTTCGCGACGCCGGGGATGATCCTCGTGACGATTTTCGTGTCGCTGCCGTTCGTCGTGCGCGAAGTCGTGCCGGTGTTGCGGGAGATCGGCACGGAGCAGGAGCAGGCCGCGGAGACGCTCGGCGCCTCCGGGCTGCAGACATTCCGGCGGATCACGCTGCCCGCCATCCGCTGGGCGGTCGGCTACGGGATCGTGCTGACGACCGCGCGTGCGCTGGGCGAGTTCGGCGCCGTGAGCGTCATGTCCGGCCGGATCGCCGGCAAGACTGAGACGATGACGCTCCATGTCGAGGAGCGCTTTCAGAGCTTTGACTATGTTGGTGCGTACGCGGCCTCCGTCGTCCTCGCGCTCGTCGCGATCCTCACGCTCGTCGCCATGACCGTCATACGCCCGCGAGAGAGCTCCTGAATGGCGATAGCAGTGCGCCGGGTCACCAAGCGTTTCGGCGATTTCGTCGCGCTCGACAACGTCTCGCTCGCCATCCCAGGCGGGTCGCTGATGGCGCTGCTCGGCCCGAGCGGTAGCGGCAAGTCAACCCTGCTACGGGTAATCGCGGGGCTGGAGCAGCCCGACGACGGGGACATCGTCATCTTCGGCGAGGACGCGACTCACGTACCCGCGCGCAAGCGTGGGGTCGGCTTCGTCTTCCAGCATTACGCCGCCTTCAAGCACATGACCGTCGCCGGCAACGTGGCGTTCGGGCTCGAGATCCGGAAGCGGCCCCGGGGCGAGATCAAAAGGCGTGTCGGCGAGCTCCTCGACCTCGTGCAGCTGAGCGGCCTCGCCGAGCGCTATCCAGCCCAGCTCTCCGGCGGCCAGCGACAGCGCATGGCCCTGGCACGGGCGCTCGCGGTCGAGCCGAAGGTCTTGCTGCTCGACGAGCCGTTCGGGGCGCTCGACGCGCGAGTCCGCAAGGAGCTGCGCGTCTGGCTGAGGCGGCTGCACGACGAGGTGCACGTCACGACGGTCTTCGTCACGCACGACCAGGAGGAGGCGATGGACGTCGCCGATCGGATCGCGGTCATCCACGAGGGCCGCATCGAGCAGGTCGGCCGGCCGCGCGACCTCTACGAGCATCCGGCCAACGAGTTCGTGATGACGTTCGTCGGGCCCGTCAGCCGCTTCGGCGAGACGTTCGTGCGCCCGCACGACATCGAGATCACGCTCGAGCCCAACGGGTCGACCTCGCAGGCCACGATCGACCGGGTGGTCCACCTGGGCTTCGAGGTGCGCGTCGAGCTGGTGCTCGACGGCGGCGAGCATGTCTGGGCGCAAGCGACGCGCGGCGAGGTCGAGCTGCTCGGCCTCGAGGACGGACAGACCGTCTTCATCCGCCCAAGCAGGGCCCGCACCTTCGCCTAGCCCCCCGCGACGCCGATGGGACAGTCCCCTGCGCGGACAGTCCCTTCAACCAAGTCACTCGCAACCCGTAATCACCACCCCGGCGCAGCCTGGGCGCCGGAGCTCGCGGCGTGAGTGTCGGCACTACAAACCTGTTCGCAACCCGTAGGCAGCCATTCGAGGGTCTGTCCCCTCAACCACGCCATGTCCGCCAACCACCTCGCTCGTGCGCCAAAGCCGCGCCCGCGCGTCGGGGACTGACCCTCACAGAAGCAGCAGGTCCGGCGAAGGCGCCGGAGCCCGCGGCGTCAGCGTTGGCACTACGAAAGTGGTCGCAACCCGTAGGCAGCCATTCGAGGGTCTGCCCCCTCAACCACGCCACGTCCGCCGCCACCTCGCTCGTGCGCCAGCCGCGCGCGCGCGTCGGGGACTGACCCTCAGAGAAGCAGCAGGTCCAGCGAAGGCGCCGGAGCGCGCGGCGAAGGCGTCCGCACTACGAACGTGGTCGGCAACCCGTAGGCGTCTAGCGGGCGAGCTCTTGCTGGAACGCGGCTACGGCGTCCCTGCCGTACAGCGCGAACACGACCCGCTCGAGGGACGTCGGCTCGAACGAGCTCGCGACGGCGATCATGGCGCGAGCGGCGTCCGCGAGCGGCACGCCTCCGACGCCCGTACCGAGTGCGGGCAGTGCGATCGAATGCCCACCCAGCCCGTCTGCGACCTCGAGCGCGCGCCGCGTCGCCTGCGCGATGAGCTCCGGTGAGGTGTGCAGGTCCTGGCCCATGACGGCCGCGTGCACGACGTGCCTGGCCGCAAGGCGGCCCGCTCCGGTCGCGAGCGCGTCGCCGACCTCGATCGGTCCCTTCGCCATCGCCTCGTGCTCGATCTCCGGGCCTCCCACTCGCTTGATCGCCCCCGCCACGCCGGCACCCATCCAGAGGTGGTTGTTCGCCGCGTTGACGATCACGTCGACGTCGAGCTGCGTGATGTCGCCTTCGACGATCTCGATCTTCATCCGCGTGGCCCGCCCGAAACCAGCAGGTCGGCGAACGACGACCAGGACTTCCCGAACTCCCACCAGCCACGCACCCACGGCTTCACGAAGAAGACGTTACGCGCGTAGGCGAGCGGGATGACCGCGACCTGGTCGGCGATTGCCAGGCGGTCGGCTTCGTGGAAGAGCTCCAGCCGCGCGCGGCCGTCGGCCTCGCGGCGCGCCCGCTCGATCAGCTCGTCGAACGGCGCGTGCGACCAGTGCCCCCGGTTGTCGACCGCCTCGGAATGCAAGAGCAGGCGCAGGAAGTACTCAGGATCGGGGTAGCCGGGGAACCAGGCCGTAGGCGCGACCGGGGCGTATTCGACGAGTCGCATGCGCTCCTTCGCGAACTCGACGGTGTCGAGGACCCGAAGCTCGGCCGAGAGGCCGAGAATCTCACGCCAGCCGTCGCAGACGGCCCGTGAAAGCCGCTCGATCTCCCCGCCTGCCGTGGTGACGATCTCGATTCCCTCGTCGACGCCCGCGCGCTCGAGAAACTCGCGCGCGAGCTCCGCATCGAAGCGTGGCGCGATGTCCGGCGTGTGGCCCTGCAGCGCGGGCGGGACGACGCCGCCGGTCCCAGGCATGAAGCTCGGTGGGAAACCGCTCTGAAGCTTCTCGCGATCGATGGCGTGCGCGAGCGCTCGGCGGAAGTCCACGTTCGAGACGGCGGGATGAGAGTGCGAGAAGGTCAGATACACGGTCCACGCGGGCGGGCCGAGCTGCGCGGTCTCGGTGACGCCCTGGAGGAGATCCGCCGCGGGCGAGCCGGGCTGAACGATCACGAGGTCCACCTCGTCCGCGGCGTACCGTGCGAGACACTCCTCGAGTGGCAGCTGCTCGATCTCGACGCGCCCGACGTTGCCGGGCCGGCCGGGTGCCTCGGGGCGCCGCTCGAGCACGACACGCTCGGGTGTGCGCTCGACCTGCCGGAACGCGCCGCTCACGACCTGGAACTCCGGCTCGATCCACCGGTCTCCATGCGCCTCCACCGCGTGGCGCGGTTGAGGCCCGCCGTCTGGGCGGTTGACGACGCTCAGGAAATAGGGGGCGGGCGCCACGAGGCGGAACTCGACCGTGCGGTCGTCCAGCGCGCGGACACCGATCCGCTCCGCATCGTCGTTACGGCCCAGTGCGTAGTCCTGTCCGTTCTCGAGCACGTAGTAGACGGCCACGCTCACGCCGGGCCGGTCCGGGTCGAGCGACCGCTTGATGCCGTACTCCACGTCGCTCGCGGTGAGCGGCGTGCCGTCCGACCAGCGCAGGCCCTCCCGCAGCCGAAAGACGTAGCGAAGGCCGTCGTCCGACACCTCCCACCGCTCGGCGAGCGAGGGCATCATGGTCGCCTCCGGCCAGCGCTCGACGAGCCGGTCGAAGAGAGCCATCTGCGGCTGCATGTCGACCGGCGCGTAGGAGCGCGGAGGGTCGTATTGGCCGCCGACGATCTCCCGCGCGATGCGCAGAGTCGCGGTCGCCTCCTGGCAGGCCTGCGGCGCCTGCCAGTGCTCGAAGGCCTGCCCGAAGATCGCATTCGCCTCCGCGAAGCGGAGCGAGGTGTGCAAGGCGAGCCCGAGCTTGAAGAGCACGAGTGCCATCTGCTGGCGTTCACCGCGGCCTTCGAGCAGAGGGAGGAGAGCCCGGTAGTGCTCGATCGCCTCGTCGAGCGCGTGCTCGAGGCGCGCCTTGTCACCGGCGCGTGTCAGGTACGCGAGCGCCTTGTCCTCGTCCTTCGCGGCCAGCCAGTGGTGGGCGAGCAGGCCGACCACCTCCTCGCGATTCTCTGCGTGCTGGCGCTCCAGCCACTCCGCTGCGCGGCGGTGGAGCTCGGTGCGGCGTGCCGAGACGAGGGTCCGGTATGCGGTCTCCTGGATGAGCGCGTGCTTGAAGCGGTACTCGGGCTGCGGCCAACGCCGGCCGGTGCGCACGAGGTCCAGGCGCTGCAGCTCGTGGAGTGACTCCTGGAGCGTCCCGTCGGCGCCGACCACTCCTTCGAGCAAGGCGAGTCCGAAGCGCCTCCCGAGCGCCGACGCTGCCGTCAGCACGTCGTGGCAGGCGGGTGCGAGCCGGTCTATGCGCGCGAGAATGACCTTCTCGACCGTCTGCGGGATCTCGACGTCGACGGCGTGGTCGAAACGCCAGCCGCGCTCCTCGCGCACGAGCGCTCCGGCATCGGCGAGCGACCGGACGCATTCCTCGAGGAAGAAGGGGTTGCCCTCGGCCTGATCCAGCAGCCGTTGCTCCACCGGCGCCGGCAGAGTGTCGCGGCCGATCAGCGAGTGGAGGAGCTCGCGCTCCGCGTCACCGGTCAACGGCTCGAGCGCGATCTCCCGGAAGAGGTGCGGGAACTCGCGGGCAGCGACCTCCTTCACCTGCCATGAGGGGTGGTCGCGCTCCTGCCGCTGGTCGATGACCAGCAGCACTGCCGCCTGCTCTGTGACGGCGAGCAGCCGCTCCATGAGCTGAACGGAAGTGGGGTCCGCCCAGTGAAGGTCTTCGACGGCGACAACGACCGGCCCGTCGGCCGCCAGGCGCTCCAGGAGCTCGCCGATCACCTCGAATGTGCGGTACTGCAGCGCCTCAGGCGAGAGCTGCTCGAGACGGCCGGCCGCATCCGGCTCGAGTGTGACGCCGAGGACGGAGCCGAGATACGGATAGATCTCGGGAGCGCGCTCGGCGAAGAGGCGTTCCACGGCGCGGCGCAGCGCGACGCGAACGCGCAGCTCGGGCTCGTCGAACGAGACGCCCAGCCACTCGCGCAGCAGGTCGCGGAACGGCCAGAGCGGGATCGACTCGCTGTAGGACGCGCAACGCCCGACGATCCAGCGCGGCTCGGCGTCGTCCACGCTCTGCGCCTGGAACAGCGCATCCAGCTCGGCGAGCAGGCGGCTCTTTCCGATGCCGGCCTCGCCCGTGACGAACAGGATGCCGCCCGTGCCGCGCAGGACGGCGTCGAGGCATGCGCGGGCGACGGCAAGCTCGCCGTCGCGCCCTGTAAGAGCCGCCTGAACGCCCTCCAGCCCACGTGGCCGCACGCCGACGGCGTGTGCCGAAATCGGTGTGTACGCGGGCACCGGCGCCGTTTTCCCCTTCAACGTCAGCTCGAGCGGGGCGCCCCATTCGAAGAGCGGCTCGACGAGCCGGTGCGTCTGCGCGTCGACGAGCACGGCGCCCGGGTCGGCGGCCGCCTGGAGGCGAGCCGCCGTGTTGACGGTGTCGCCGAAGGCCGCGTACTCGATGCGCTCGCCGCTGCCGATCTGGCCGAGCACTACCGGGCCCGTACCGACGCCGACGCGCACGCCGAAGCCGTCCACCGCCCAGGCTTGCTCGACCTCGGTCGCGTAGCCGCGCAGTGTCGCGACGATCCGAACTGCCGTGCGGACGGCACGCTCGGCGTCGTCCTCGTAGGAAACCGGCGCGCCGAAGAAGGCGAGGACGCCGTCGCCCGCGAGATCCTTGACGTGCCCACCGAGGTCCTCGACCTCGCGCACGATGCGCGCCACCGCCTCACTCACGACCAGCTTGACCTCTTCAGGGTCGAGCCGCTCGGCCAGCGCCGTCGAGCCGACGAGATCTGCGAACAGCGCCGTCACAACCTTGCGTTCTTCGCGCATTTCTACGGCGACCGACCGCTCGTCCACGGCCGTATTGTGGCGTCTACGCGATGGCGACTACGACGTCGGCGTCGTCCCGCTCGATCCGCTCCCAAAGCTCCGTTACAAGCGCGTCGACGACTGCCGGATCGAACTGCGTGCCCGAGCCGGCCAGCAACTCCGCCACGGCGTGCTCGTGCGAGAGCGCCGCCCGGTACGGACGCTCGTTGACCATCGCCATGTACGCGTCACAGGCGGCCACGATCCGCGACTCGAATGGAATGTCCTCACCCTCGAGACTGTCGGGATAGCCAGACCCGTCCCAGCGCTCGTGCGACGAGCGGACGATGGGTGCAACACGCGCGAGCGCCGGCGCGCCGGAGAGGATCCACTCACCTGTGATCGTGTGGCGCCGGATGAAGTCCCATTCGGACTCGTTGAGCGCGCCCTGCTTGAGCAGGATCGCGTCGGGAACGGCCATGTTGCCGACGTCATGCAGCTCCGTCGCGCGACGGACTCGCTCGAGACGGTCCGCGTCCAGTCCTAACCGGCGTCCGACTCCCTCCGCGAGCGCCACGAGCTGGTCGGTCGCCCCGGAGAGCTCACCCTCGCGCTGCTGGAGCGCGCGGAGCAACACCCGCGCGCTCTGGCGGCCCACGGAGGCACGCGAGGCCTTCGATGCGTACATGCGCTGATCGGCGAGCTTGAGGATCTCGGTCGGTGTAGCGGCCTCGTCGGGCGCCACAACGTGCCCGTACGCCGAGTCGATCGCGAACCCATCGCCGCGATCGGCGAGGGCGGCGCCTGCCCGGGCCGCGATCAGGGGGGCCTCCTCGGCGGTCACTCTGACGGAGGCGCAGAACTCGTCTCCGCCCATGCGAAAGGCGTGTCCGCTGTCGGGCAGGCCCGCCGCCAGCCGTCCGCCGAGGCGGGCGAGCAGGGCGTCTCCGGCGAGATGGCCGAAGCTGTCGTTGTACTCCTTGAAGCCGTTGAGGTCGAGCAGCACGAGTACGAGGCGCTTCTCCTCCGCATGATCGGCGAGCGCCGCCTCGAGGTGCAGGAGCAGGGCCCGCCGGTTGCCGAGCCCGGTGATCCCGTCTGTGAGCGCCTCCTCTCGGCTTGCGACGAGCAGCCGCACGTTGTCCCGGAAGGTGAGCGCGAGCCGCAGCAGCACGACTGCGCAGGCGGCGGTGGCGAGCACGAGAGCGAGCATCGTTACGCGCACGAAGTGGTCGTAGACGAGCACGCCGATGGCCAGAGACGCGAAGCCGATCGGCACCGTAACGTTCCACCAACCCTCGGGCCGTCGGCCGGCGCGGCGTGCAGGCTGCCAGGCGGCCACCGCGAGCAGGAAGCACGCGGCCGGCCAGCCCACGTCGAGCAGCGTGTCGGTCTCGTAGGTCCCGAGCGACACCTGATACAGGTAGACGCTGTCGGTGATCGCGAAGGCGGCGCAGCCCGCTGCGGCGAACGCCCAGGTGCCGCGTAGCCGCCAGCCCGACAGCGCGATGGCCGCGATCACGAGCGCGAGCAGCACCATGTCGGCGAGCGGGTAGGCGAGGTTGACGGCCACCGCCATGCGGTCGCCCGAGGTGACGCTCAGGACGGTCTCGAAGACGACGGCGGCCGCGATCGAGGCCACCGTGAGCGCAGCGATCGCGCCGTCCAGCCAGACGTTGAAGGGGTTGTGGCTCACGCGTGTGCGGATGAGGAGGCCGATCCCTGCGTACGCGAACGGGTAGAAGGCGAGCCAGAGCCAGTCGGCGGTAGAAGGAAACGCATCCTGATCCGCGAGGAGGTAGGTCCAGTAGAGGTCTCCTGCCGTCCACAGCGCGATGGCCACGCCGAGCAGCAGCCAGGGTGTGCGCTCGCGACCAGGCGCGACGCCGCGGGCAAAACACGCCAGCGCCGAGCCGACCAGCACTCCGTGAAAGATCCAGTTGAAGATCGGTGTGGAGCCAGCCCCGTCGTAGTCGATGACGACGAGAAAGGCGTAGAGCGCGAGGAAGGCGCCCATCGCCGCGAGCAGGGCGCGTGGGAGGAAGGTATGCACTACTGCTCGTTGCATCGGCCTGGTAGCTCGTCCGGGCGTCCCCCGGAAGGGGGAGGCCACGGCAACGAGCGCCGTAGAATCCCCGCGCCTTGGCGCGCCTCCTCCCGACGCTGCTGGTTGTCTTCCTGCTCGCGGGCACGGCCGTTGCATTTGCCGTCACACAGGCGCTCAAGAACGAGCGTAGCCCGATAGTCCCGATCCGCTTCGATCGGGTTGTGGGGCCGAGCGGAGCGCCGGCGGACCTGCTCCTGCGGCTACGCGATGCCGATCGCCTGACGGCCACGATCGTCGACCGGGACGACGACACCGTGCGCAGGCTCGTGAGCGACGAGTTCCATCGCGCGGGCCGCGTTCAGCTCGAGTGGGATGGGCGCTCCGACGACGGCGTGGTGGCGCCCGAGGGCGTGTACAGGCTGCGCGTCCGGCGTGAGAACGCTCGCCAGACGATCGAGGTTCCGATCGACGTGCGGGTCGACGCCACCGCGCCGAAGGTGGTCGGGGTGACGGCTGCGCCGACCGTCTTCTCGCCCGACGGCGACGGCCGCGCCGACCGGGTGATCGTGCGCTACGAGTCGAGCGAGAAGGGCCCTCCCGTACTGCGCGCCAACGGGGTACTCGTGCAGAGGGGCATGCCGCGCGCACGCGGCAAAGCGGCACTCCAGTGGTTCGGCGAGATGGGTGGAGGCCGCCGTCTGCGGCCGGGCCGCTACGAGCTGACCGTGCGGGTCGAGGACACCGCAGGCAACGTCTCGGCACCGAGCCGGCCCGTTCAGGTGCGACTGCGGTACGTCGAGATCATGCGGGACGCGCTCCGCGCCCGCCCCGGAGGACGTTTCCGTGTACCGCTTTCCACCGACGCACCGACCGTGCGCTGGCGGCTTGCGGGCCGCACAGGGCTTGGGCCGAGCGCGCGCCTGAGGATCCGCGCTCCGGGCGAACCAGGCCGCTATCGCCTTTTCGTGTCGACCAGGGGGCACGCCGACAGCGCCGTGCTCGTGGTGCGGGCCGCACCGTGAGTGCCGAGCTCGCTCGCATCGGGGGTCCGGTCGCAGCGCTCGGACTCGCCGTCCTGATCGTTGCGCCGCGCCGCGACCTGCGCCTTGCCGGTCTGGCGGCCTGGGCGGTCGGTGGGGCCGCCCTGCTCCCGCTCCTGGCACCCGATGGACACCGGCCGCTGCTCGCCGCCGCAGCGGTCGGCGGGCTTGCGGCTGCGGTCGGTGTAGCCGCTGGCCTCCTGCGCTGGCCCTGGCTGCTCCCTTTGGCGGCGCTGGCGTGTGTACCGGTGCGGGTGCACGTCGACATCGGCGACACGGATGCGAACCTGCTCGTCCCGCTCTATCTGCTCGTTGCGGGCGCAGCCTTGCTGTTCGCGTGGCAGCTCGTACGCGGCGACGAGCAGACGCGTGAGCTCGGGCCGGTCGCCTGGCCGCTTGCCCTCTTCGTGGCGTGGAGCGGCCTCTCGCTCGCCTGGAGCGACGACGTGCGCGAGGGCGCCATCTTCCTCGCCTTCTTCGTGCTCCCGTTCGGGCTACTGGCGATCACCCTCGCCCGGCTCGAGTGGACCCGGCGGACGATCGTCTGGCTGTTCGGCTTGCTCGTCGGCCTCGCGCTCGTCTTCTCAGCCGTGGGCGTCTATCAGTGGCTCACACGGGACATCTTCTGGAACCCGAAGGTGATCAAAGGCAACGCGTACCAGCCGGAGCTCTTCTTCCGGGTCAACTCCGTGTTCTGGGACCCCTCCATCTACGGGCGCTTCCTGGTCGTCGCGATCCTGGCGACGCTCGTCGTCGTCCTGCTCGGCCGGACGCGTGAGCTCCTGGTCGGCGGGGCGCTCGCCATTGCCGCCGTGTGGACCGGCTTGCTGCCCTCCTTCTCGCAGTCGAGCTTCGCTGCGCTGATGGCCGGCACATTGCTGGCGGCCGGCTTCGTCTGGCGCTGGCGGGCGGCGGCCGCGCTCGGTCTGACCGCCGTGGTCGCTCTCTCGCTCGGCTTCTCGGCACCGCCGATCCGGGACGAGATCTTCGACCAGTCGCTCGAGCGGGCGACCGGCGGCCGCTCGAAGCTGGTCACGGAGGGCCTGCGCATTGCCGCCGACCATCCCGTCGCCGGCGTGGGGGTGGGCGGATTCAAGGACGCCTACGCCGAGCGCACCGGGCTGCGCGGCGAGGACCCGCAGCAGGCCGCCTCGCACAACACGCCCGTCACCGTGGCCGCCGAGACGGGCTTTCCCGGGTTGGTCCTGCTCGCCTGGCTCCTCGCAGCGACCCTGCTCGCAGCGCTGCGGCGCGCCGGCGGCTCGCTGGGCGGCCGCGCCGAGGTCG
>DAITAO010000031.1:0-18002 GCA_036824245.1 Gaiellaceae bacterium
CCGAGCGGCCGCGGCACGGTCGGCCGGCAGCGCGCCGGGATCGAGCGGCGCGATCGAGGCGAACCTGCGCGCCGCGTCCTGGAGCCACTCCTCCCACAGCGGGCGTGTGTCTCCGAGCGCGTCGAGGTCGACGGCGACCGCCTTCATCGCCGCAACCGCCGCAGCACCAGGAGGCCCACGGCGACGCCCACGACGTCGATTGCCACGTCGCGCGCCGAGCCTTCGCGGCCGCGCACGAAGCTCTGGTGCACCTCGTCGCTGATCGCGTAGCCGACGCCGAGGAGGAAGGCGGGGAGCTCGGCCAGCGCACGTCCGAGCAGCGCTCCGAGGATTGCGAACTCGGCGGCGTGGGCGATCTTGCGCAGCACGAGATCCCCCGTGCCGAGGCCGGTGCCGAGGGACGGGATCGAGGAGAGCGCGAAGATGACCGCCGCCCAGACGACGACCGGCAGCCAGAGCGCGGCGGCGCGGGAATGCGGCATCGGGCCATGCTAGGGTCGGCGGGACAACCGGCGAGCGGTCAAGGGAACCCGGTGCAAGTCCGGGACGGTCCCGCCGCTGTAAGGGGAGCTGCTTCCGCGCCGAACGCCACTGGCCAGCGGGCCGGGAAGGCGGCGCGGAGGGGGGCCCCAAGTCAGAAGACCTGCCGCCCGCCTCCAGACCGAACCCCTCGAGGAAGGAGGAACGGTGCTCACACGCACCCTTCTGGCTCTGGCCGCGGCCCTCGCCGTCACGGTCCCGGCGGCGTCGCCGGCCACGGCGAAGGTCCCCCAGCGCATCATCTCGCTCTCGCCGACCGCCACCGAGTCGCTCTTCGCGATCGGCGCCGGAAAGCAGGTGATCGCCGTCGACGACCAGTCGGACTACCCGAAGAGCGCTCCGCGCACCAAGCTCTCGGGCTACACGCCGAGCGTCGAGGCGATTGCCCGCTACCGCCCCGACCTCGTCGTGATCGCGACGGACGTAAAGGGGCTCGTCGCATCCTTGCGCAAGCTCAAGATCCCCGTGCTCCAGCAGCCGGCCCCCACGACGCTGGCCGGCACCTACGCGCAGATCCGCCAGCTGGGCGCGAGGACGGGCCATCGGCGGCAGGCTGACCGGCTTGTCACGCGCATGCGCAGCAAGATCGCGAAGGCGGTCGCCTCCGCGCCGCGCCGCGCCCTGAGCGTGTACCACGAGCTGACGCCCGACTACTTCTCGGCCAAGTCGAGCACCTTCGTCGGGCGGGTCTACAAGCTGTTCGGGCTGAGCAACATTGCGGACGCTGCCGACGTGGGCGGCTCCGACTACCCGCAGCTTTCCGCCGAATACATCCTCCAGGCAGATCCCGACGTGATCGTGCTGGCCGACACCCGCTGCTGTGGCCAGAGCGCCGCCACGGTCGCCGCCCGTCCGGGTTGGGATCGAATCACCGCGGTTCGCAACCGCACGATCGTGCGCATCGACGACTCGATCGCGTCCCGGTGGGGCCCGCGGGTCGTGAACTACGTCCAGGCGGTCGCAAGCGCGCTGAGGACGCTGGGCAACTAGTCATGACCGAAGCAGCCGAGGTCCCGCTCTCGAGCCGGGCCGGTGCCCACCGCCGGCCGGTGCCGGCACGCGGACGCACCTGGCTCTGGCTCGTGGGCGGCCTCGGCTTTGCGGCCGCGGCGGTCCTGACGGGGCTACTCGTCGGCCCCGCGAGCCTGGGGGCCGAGCCGATCCTTCGGGACGCCGCCTCGCACCTGCCGTTCCTCGGCATCCAGTCAAGCCTTTCGGAGACGGAATCCGCGATCCTCTGGGAGCTGCGCGCGCCCCGCGTCGTGCTCGGCCTGCTCGTGGGTGCGCTGCTGTCCGTGGCGGGGGCCACGTACCAGGGTGTCTTCCGCAACCCGCTGGCCGACCCGTACCTGCTCGGAGTGGCCGCGGGCGCCGGCCTGGGCGCCACGCTTGCGCTCGTCTACGGCGGCAGCAGCGCCTTCAGCGGCGACCTGCTGCCGGTGGCGTCGTTCGCCGGCGGGTCGGTCGCGGTCGCGCTCGCGTACGCGGTCGGCAGGGCTTCGGGCGGCGTGTCGGCCGCAGCCACACTGACGCTCGCCGGCGTGACGGTGGCGTCCTTCCTCACAGCGGTGCAGACGTTCGTGCAGCAGCAGAACTCCGACACCCTGCAGACCGTCTACTCGTGGATCCTGGGGCGGCTCGACACCGCCGGCTGGCACGACGTGGTGCTGCTGCTCCCGTACGCCGCGGTGAGCGCCACGCTTCTGCTGCTCCATCGCCGCCTCCTCGACGTATTGACACTGGGGGACGAGGAGGCGGCGAGCCTCGGCGTCAACGTCCGCCGCGTGCGGCTCCTGCTGGTCGCGGCCGCGACCCTCGGGACGGCCGGCGCCGTGGCGGTCAGCGGACTGATCGGCTTCCTGGGCGTGATCGTCCCGCACTTCGTGCGGCTCGTCGCCGGCGGGAGCTACCGGCTGGTGCTGCCGATGTCGCTGCTCGTCGGCGGCGGGTTTCTCGTCTTCGCCGACGTGATCGCCCGCACCGTGCTCGCGCCTGCGGAGCTGCCCATCGGGGTCGTCACTGCGTTCTTCGGGGCGCCGTTCTTTGCGGTGGTGCTGCGCACGAGCCGCGGGGTGTCCGGATGACCTCGGTCGCGTTCCGGTCGCTGTCGGTCGTGCTCGACGGAACGACGATCCTGCATGGCGTCTCCGGTGCCGTCGAGGCGGGCGGGTGGGCGACGGTGATCGGCCCCAACGGCGCCGGGAAGAGCACGCTGCTCCGTGCCCTCGCCGGTCTGGTTCCCTGGGAGGGCTCGGTCGTGATCGACGGGGCCGACGTGGCGACGCTGCGGCAGCGCGAGCTGGCGCGGCGGGTGGCGCTCGTTCCGCAGACGCCGGCCATGCCACCTGAGATGACGGTTGCGGAGTACGTCCTGCTCGGACGGACACCCCACCTCGGCTACCTCGCCAGGGAAGGTAGGCGCGACCGCGAGGCGGCCGGGCGTGCGCTCGACCGGCTCGAGCTGCAAGAGCTCGCCGGCCGCCGCCTCGGCACGCTGAGCGGCGGCGAACGGCAGCGCGCCGTTCTCGCGCGGGCCCTCGCCCACGAGGCCCCAGTGCTTCTGCTCGACGAGCCGACGAGCGCGCTCGACCTCGGCCGCAGCCAGCAAGCGCTCGAGCTGGTGGACGCCCTGCGGCGGGAGGCCGGGCTGACGGTGCTCGCCACGATGCACGACCTCACGCTGGCAGGGCAGTACGCGGACCGATTGCTGCTGCTCGACGGCGGCCGCGTTGTCGCCGAGGGAGAGCCGCGCGACGTGCTGACGGACGAGCTCGTCGCGCGCCATTACCGCGCTGCGGTGCGGGTCGTCGAAGAGGACGGCGCCGGTCTCGTGGTCGTTCCGGCGCGGCCGACCGTGGCTACACGCGGCTGATGGGGCTAACCCTGCTGCTCGGCGGTGCCCGCAGCGGCAAGTCGACACTGGCGGTGCGCCTTGCCGACGCTGCTCGGCGCCCGGTCGTCTTCGTGGCGACGGCGACGGCAGGCGATGAGGAGATGGCCGAGCGCATCCGGCTGCATCGCGCCTCCAGGCCCGAGGCGTGGACGACGATCGAGGAGCCCGTCGAGCTCCGCCGGGCACTGGGTGACGCGCCCGCCGACGCAGCGGTCGTCGTCGACTGTCTCTCGCTCTGGGTTGCGAATCTGCTCGGAGAAGGTTGGACAGCCGCGCAGGTCGAGGCCGAGGCCGCGGAAGTCGCGGCGCTCGCCGCAAGCCGTGGGGAGACGATCGCCGTCAGCAACGAAGTCGGTCTCGGCATCGTTCCCGCGACGCCGCTGGGCCGCTCGTACCGCGACGTGCTCGGGAGGGTCAACACGGCCTGGGCTGCTGCCGCCGAGCGGGCGGAGCTCGTTGTCGCCGGGCGGATTCTGCCGCTCGAGCGGCCCGAGGAGCTCCCCGGTGGCTGACCCGCTCGAGCAGACGCTCAAGGCCATCCGTCCTGTCGATGCGACGGTCGCCGGCGCCGTCCGGCGGGCGCTCGATGCGAAGACGAAGCCGCGCGGAAGCCTGGGGCGGCTCGAGGAGCTCGCCGTCCAGGTCGCCGCTGCACGCGGGACGGCGACGCCGGGGCGCTTGCGGCCGGTCGTCGTGGTCGCCGCCGCCGATCACGGGGTGGCTGCCCGGGGCGTGAGCGCCTACCCGCAGGCGGTGACGGGCGAGATGCTCATGAACTTCGCGGCTGGAGGCGCGGCCATCTGCGTCCTGGCCAGGGAAGCGGGCGCGGCGCTCGTCGTCGTCGACGCAGGCGTCGCTCACGCGGTCGGCGATGCTCGCATCCGACAGCTGCGCATCGCAGCGGGCACGGCCGACTTCACCCAGGGCCCGGCGATGAGCCGCGACCAGGCGCTGGCGGCGGTGGAGGCAGGTATCGAGCTTTCGCACGAGCTCAGTGCAGCGGGTTACGGTGTCGTGGCGCTTGGCGACATGGGCATTGCCAACACGACCGCTGCGGCAGCGCTCACTGCCGGACTGCTCGTCGCCGAGCCCGAGCAGGTCTGCGGCCGGGGCACCGGCGTCGACGATGCCGGGCTCGCGCGCAAGGTGGAGACGGTTCGGCTCGCGCTGGAGCGCAACCGGGCGGATCCCGCAGATCCGCTGGGCACGCTGGCCCTGCTGGGCGGGTTCGAGATCGCGCTGCTCACGGGCGTGGCGCTCGGCAGCGGCGAGATGCCCGTCGTCCTGGACGGCTTCATCACGTGCGCGGCCGCGCTGGTCGCAACGCGCCTCGCTCCGGGCGTGTCCGGCAGGCTCGTGGCGTCGCACCGCTCCCCGGAGCCCGGCCACCAGCTGCTGCTCGACGCGCTCGGGCTGGAGCCGCTGCTCGATCTCGGCCTGCGCCTCGGCGAGGGGTCGGGTGCCGCCCTTGCGCTCCCGATCGTGAACGCTGCGCTGGCCGTCCTCGAGGAGATGGCCACGTTTGCCGAGGCGGGGGTGACCGATGCCGGCCGCTGACGGCATGCGCGCCGCGGCGGCGGCGGTCGCCTTCCTGACCCGGGTCCCCGTTGGCAGCCGCGTCGCGCTCGATGCGCGAGACGTGGCGCGCGGCGCGGTGCTCTTTCCCCTGGTGGGCGCCGGGGTGGGGGCCGCGGCAGGGGGTGCGGCGGTGCTCCTGCACCCTTGGGTGCCTGTGCTTGCGGCTGCTGCGGTGGCGATCGCCGTCGAGCTCGTCCTCACGGGCGGGATGCACGTCGACGCGCTGGCGGATACCGCCGACGGCGCCGGCGGGTCGAGTCGCGAGCGTGCGCTCGAGATCATGCGCGATCCCCGCATCGGCTCCTTCGGGGCCGCCGCCATCGTCGTCGACCTGCTGGCGCGAGCGGGCGCGATCGCGGCACTGCTCGACGGCGGCGGCGCCCTGACCGCGCTGGTCCTGGCAGGTGCACTGGGGCGAGCCGCGCCGCTGCCGGTGGCGGCCGCGCTGCCGTACGCGCGTGTCGGCGGAGGGCCGGGCGGCGTGCTGAGCGGGCGAGTGGGGTGGGTCGCGGCGCTGGGAGGCGTGCTCACGGCGTGCGTACTGGCCGTGGCGCTCGCCGGTCTCGATGGCCTTGCCGTCGCGGCTGCCGCTGCCGTGACCGCCACGGTGCTCGCGCTCTGGTTCCTGCGCTGGCTGGGCGGCGTGACCGGCGACACGCTCGGCGCGGTCACCGAGCTGTCCGGCGTCGTTGCGCTCGTCGTCCTGGCGGGGCTCCTGTGACGGTCCGGCTGGCGCTTTGCCGGCACGCCGAGCCCGCTGTGCGGATGGCCGGGCGGTGCTGCGGGCAGCTCGATGTGGACCTGTCGCCGGCCGGGCGTCTGCAGGCGGAGCGGCTCGCGGGCGAGCTTGGCGCAGTGCCGCTCGCCACCGTGTACTCGAGTCCGCTGCAGCGCGCGCTGCGAACTGCGCTGCCGGTGGCGGTGGCGCACGGGTTACGTCCCGTGGTGCTGACGGCGCTCGCCGAGATCGACTTCGGTGAGCTCGAGGGCCTGCGCTACGAGGAGATCGAGCGCCGCTATCCGGACGTGTGGCGCGAGTGGGCCGAAAGACCGTTCTCGGTGCGGTTTCCGGGCGGCGAGGACTGGCGCAGCCTCCGTGTGCGGGTGCTCGACGCTGTGGCCGCGCTCGCCAGGCGGCACGAAGGCGAGACGGTCGCTGTGGTCGCACACGGCGGCGTGCTGCGGGTGCTTCTGGCGGCGAGCGGGTTCGATGATGTCTTTCGCATGCCGCTTCCGTACGCGTCGGTGACGTGGGCCGAGTGGCGCGAGCCCTACACCGCGGCGGCGACCCAGCCCGCCTCGGGTCGGTAGAGACGCTCGTCGGAGACGAGCTGGTCGACGAGGTCGTCCTGCCACAGCCACCTCCACGAGAACCAGCGGCGCAGCTCTCGCTCCGGTGCGAGGACGGCGGCCCGCACCCCGGCCACGACAAGCTCCTCCAGCCCGCCGTCCGGGGCCGGCTCGGCGAATGCCTGGTCCCAGCGCCACAGCTCGGTCGTGTACTCGTCTTCGCCGAGCTCGATCCGGCGCCCGATCACGGCGCCGCAGCTCTCGAGCGGCGCGCGCAACAGCTTGAGCTCTTTCGGCTTCAAGCCGAGCTCCACCTGCAGGTCTTCGAGCGTGGCTGGGCCGGCCTCGGCGAGGTGTCCGAGCACTCGCCCCCAACCGGGATCGGCGGCTTGCATCCGGGCGATCTCGCCCCGACAGATGGGGTCGGCGAGCGAGGCCGTCTCGTCCGTGACGAACAGGTTCTTCCCCCGGTGGATCTTCAGCGCGTGCAGGCCGGGGCGGCGCATCAGCTCGAACGACCACCACCACTTCGTCGCCGGCCACGTGCCGAAGCCCCGCTCACCGGGCGCGTACGGCTCCTCATGACAGGCCTCGTGCAGGCCGGGCAGTGCGCTGTCGGCGGTGCGCGTGACGAGCCCGCGATCGCGCAGGAAGGACTCCGCGTCGTCGATCGTCTCGAGCGCACGGTCGGGCGTGAGACGGCACTCGAAGGCGCGCTGCTTCTCGAGCTCGGCGAGCGTGGGCAACGAGGCGCGCTAGAGGAACTCGCCGCGCGAGAGCGCCTGCCGCTTGGGCAGGTCGGCCGGATCGACCAGGTGGCCGTCGCGCTCCACGTAGCCCTCCTTGCCGCCCACGATGAGCAGGACGAGATCATCGTCGCCGACGTTGGTCACCTTGCGAGGCGTCGTCGACTCGACGTGGCAGAGGCCGCCCGGGCCGATCTCGCGTCTCTCGCCGCCGACCTCGAAGCGCGCCCGGCCGCGGTGCACGAAGTAGAGCTCGTCCTGGACGTCGTGGTAGTGGTGGATGCCTTCGCCGCCGGGCGGGAAGACCATGACGTTGACGCCGAAGGCCGTCACGCCGAGCGCCTGGCGAACCTTGCGGAAGCCGTAGTTCTCGCCGAGCTCGTCGACCGAGCCGAACCTGTGGCTCATGGTCGGCGACGCTAGCAAAGCGACTTAGACTCGACGCGTGGCAGTTTGTCCCTCCTGCGGTCAGGAGAATCCGGACGGCTTCCGCTTCTGCGGCGCGTGCGGCGCGCTGCTCGCGATCGACGCGCGAGCGGGTGTGCGCAAGACCGTCACCGTCCTCTTCTGCGACGTCACCGGCTCGACTGCGCTTGGCGAGTCGGTCGACCCGGAGGCCTTGCGCGGCGTCCTCGCCCGCTACTTCGACCGGATGAAGGCGATCGTCGAGCGTCACGGCGGCACGGTGGAGAAGTTCATCGGCGACGCGGTGATGGCCGTGTTTGGGGTGCCGGTCGCGCACGAGGACGACGCGCTGCGGGCGGTGCGTGTGGCGGCGGAGATGCGCGACGCGCTGCCCGAGCTCGACGTCCAGGCGCGGATCGGCGTCAACACCGGCGAGGTGGTCACCGGCACCGAGGAGCGGCTGGCGACGGGCGACGCCGTCAACGTCGCCGCCCGGCTCGAGCAGGCAGCGCAGCCTGGCGAGGTGCTGCTCGGCGCGCCGACGCTCGCGCTCGTGCGCGAGGCGGTCGAGGTGGAGGAGGTCGAGCCGCTCGCGCTCAAGGGCAAGGCGGAGCCGCTCGCCGCCTACCGGCTGCTGCGCGTGCAGGAGGCTCCGGAGCGGCGGCACGAGACGCGCTTCGTCGGCCGGGAGCGCGAGCTCGCGCTGCTCCGCGAGGCCTGGGAGCGAGCGCAGAGGGAGCGCAGCTGCGAGCTCGTCACCGTCGTGGCGGACGCGGGCGTCGGCAAGTCGCGCCTCGTCGCCGAGCTTCTGGGTCGCGTCGAGGCCACCGCCGTCCGCGGCCGCTGCTTGCCCTACGGGGAGGGGATCACCTACTGGCCGGTGGTCGAGGTCCTGAAGCAGCTCGGCGTGGCGCCCGCCGACGAGGCGGCTGCGGCCGCGATCCGGTCGCTGCTCCGTGAGACGGAGGTCCAGACCTCGGCGGAGGACATCGCCTGGGCGGTCCGCAAGACGTTCGAGCAGGCGGCGAGCGAGCGGCCGCTGACGGTCGTCTTCGACGACGTCCACTGGGGCGAGGAGACCTTCCTCGACCTGATCGAGCATGTTGCGCTGCTCTCCACGGGCGCGCCAATCCTGCTCGCCTGCATGGCACGGCCGGAGCTGCTCGAGCGCCGCCCGCAATGGCCCGTAAGCCTGCGGCTGGAGCCGCTGCCCGCCGACGAGGTGGAGGGGCTCATTCCGCCGCGAATCGGTGTCGAGCTGCGGCAGCGGATCGCGCGGGCCGCCGGCGGCAACCCGCTCTTCATCACCGAGATGGTGGCGATGACCGGAGACGAGCAGGCGGACGTCGTCGTGCCGCCGACGCTGCAGGCGCTGCTGGCCGCGCGCCTCGACCAGCTGGAGCCGCCCGAGCGAGGCGTGCTCGAGCGCGGCGCCGTCGAGGGCGAGATCTTCCACCGCGGCGCCGTGCAGGCGCTGGCGCCGGAGGAGCCGCAGGTGACGCCGCGGCTGGCCGCGCTCGTGCGCAAGGAGCTGATCAAGCCGGAGGCGCCGCAGCTGCCGGGCGAGGACGGCTTCCGCTTCCGCCACCTGCTGATCCGCGACGCCGCCTACGAGGCGCTGGCGAAGGCGACCCGCGCGGACCTGCACGAGCGCTTCGCCCGTTGGCTGGAGGAGCACGGCGCGGCCCTCGTCGAGCTGGAGGAGATCCTCGGCTACCACCTCGAGCAGGCCTACCGTTATCGCCGCGAGCTCGGGCTGGACGACGATGGAAGCCTCGCCGCGGCGGCCCGGCGGCACCTGACGGCGGCCGGCGTCCGGGCTCGCGTCCGCGAAGATATTGCGGCCGTCAGCCTGCTCGGACGTGCCCTTGCGCTCGTGCCTGCGGGCGACACCGACCTCGCGCTCGAGATGGACCTGCTCGAGGCCCTCCGCGATGCGGGCAGGGGAAGCGATGCCATCGATTCCGCGCGTTCTCTCGCCGAGCGGGTCGCCGGTAGCGATCGCATCGCCGAGCTCTGCGCCAGGATCATGGAGGGCCTGCTCCGCCAGTCCTACGAGCCGGAGGGCGCGACCGAGCGGCTGGCCGTGCTCCTGGACGAGGCCTTGCCCGAGTTCGAAGCGGCCGGAGACGACGTCGCGCTCCGCGTCGCCTACGCGGCGCTCGGCCAGGTGAGGAACCTGCAGGGACAGATGGATGCGTTGCGGGACGCCTATGAGCGCGCCGCCTACCAAGGGCAACGGGCCGGAAATCCGGACGCGTTCCTCGGCTGGCGGGCGACGGGGCGCTTCTACGGCACGACGCCGGCCTCAGAGCTGCTCGCCTGGCTGGACGAGCAAGAGGCGCGCGGCATGCGGCACGAGTTCCTCGACGTGCGACGGTCCCTCGCACTCGCGATGCTCGGACGCGTCGACGAGGGGCGGTCGATCATGAGGGACGTGCAGACGAAGTTCGCGGAGCGCGGCGGCGGCATTGCCCTCGCGAACGTGCTCGGCGGGGCCTCCCTGCAGCTCGCGCTCCTGGCCGGCGATCCTGCGGCCGCAGCCGAGTCCGGATTGGCAGCGATGCGGCTGTACTCCGAGTTCGGAGAGCGGAGCCTCGCCTCGACGGTGGCCGGAAGGCTCGCAGATGTGCTCTATCAGCTCGACCGACTCGAGGAGGCCGAGGCCTGGGCGGCGCGCGCTGCGGAGCTCGGAGCGAGTGACGACAAGGTGACACAGATGCTCTGGCGGCAGGTGAAGGCGAAGGTGGTCGCGCGCCGGGCCGAGCATGCCGACGCAGAGCGGCTCGCCCGCGAGGGGGTCGCGATCGGCGAAAGGACCGACCAGATCAACGTCGTGGCGGACGCCTACGCCGACCTCGGCGAGGTGCTGGCGCTGGCGGGCCGCGCGGACGAGGCAGCCGGCGCATTCGCCGAAGCACTGGAGCGCTATGAGCGCAAGGAGAACCTCGTCATGGCCGAGCGGACGCGGGCGCGCCTCGCGGCGAGCCCCGCATACTGAGCCACGCACGGCGGAGGCCGGCCAGCCCGATAAGACGCCGAGACCGGCCGCTAGCATCGAGTCGTGGCGGTCGTCTCACCTGATCAGTACCTCGCCGACCTCAACGACGCGCAGCGCGAGGCCGTTCTCGCCACCGAGGGCCCGCTGCTCGTCGTCGCCGGAGCCGGCTCCGGCAAGACGCGCGTGCTCACGTATCGCGTCGCGCACCTCGTGCGCGCCTGCGGCGTGAAGCCGAACGAGATCCTCGCCATCACGTTCACCAACAAGGCCGCCAACGAGATGCGCACCCGGCTGGACGATCTCCTCGAGGACGCGGCCCGCCCCATCTGGATCCTCACGTTCCACGCTGCGTGCGGCCGCATCCTGCGCCGCGAGGCGGCGCGGCTCGGCTACAAGACCAACTTCACGATCTACGACCAGGCCGACCAGGTGCGGCTCGTCAAGGCCTGCCTCGAGGAGCTCGAGCGCGACCCGAAGCGCTTCGTGCCCCGTGGTGTGCACGCGCAGATCTCGAAGGCGAAGAACGAGCTCGTCTCGCCGAATGACTACCGCGAGCGGGTCGCCTCGTTCTTCGACCAGACGGTCGCGGACGTGTACGAGCTCTACCAGCAGCGGCTCTTCGGCTCCAATGCCGTCGACTTCGACGATCTGCTGATGCTGACCGTCGACGTCCTGGAGCGCTTCCCCGAGGCGCGCGAGCGCTGGCAGAAGGCCTTTCGCTACGTGGTCGTGGACGAGTACCAGGACACGAACCACGCGCAGTACCGGCTCCTGCAACTCCTGGCCGGCAAGCATCGCAACGTCTGTGCCGTGGGCGACCCCGACCAGAGTGTCTATAGTTTCCGCGGCGCTGACATTCGTAATATTCTGGAGTTCGAGCGCGATTTCCCCGGCACGCAGGTGATCGCCCTGGAGCAGAACTACCGCTCGACGAACACGATCCTGCGCGCGGCCAACCACGTCATCGCGAACAACACGGAGCGCAAGCCAAAGAATCTCTGGTCGGAACTCGGCGAAGGCGATCCTGTCCGCGTCCTGGAGGTCGAGGACGAGCACGCCGAGGCCCGCTTCGTCGCCGCCCAGATCGTGCGGCTCGTCGACGAGGGCTTCAACGGCCGAGAGATCGCGGTCTTCTACCGGACGAACGCGCAGTCCCGCGTGCTCGAGGACGTGCTCGTGCGCCAGGACGTCGCCTACCAGGTGATCGGCGGGCCGCGCTTCTACGAGCGCGCCGAGGTCAAGGACGTGATCGCCTACCTGCAGGCGATCGACAACACCGCCGACGCGGTGTCGCTGCAGCGCATCGCCAACCGGCCGCGGCGGGGCATAGGCGACACCACGCTCGGGCGCCTCGCCACGCACGCGGAGGCGATGGGAGTAACGCTCTACGAGGCGCTCGACCGCGCCGAGGAGGCAGGCGTATCCGGAGCGCCGCTGCGCGCGGTGCAGGGCCTCTGGCGTCTACTCCAGGCCTTGCAGGCCGGGACGCACGAGTTGACCGTTCCGGCGCTTGTCGAGCGCGTGCTCGAGGACAGCGGCTACCTGGACGCACTCGCCGCCGAGCGGACGATCGAGGCGCAGGGACGGATGGAGAACCTGCGCGAGCTCGTCGGAGTCGCGCAGGAGTACCAGTCCGGCGCCGCCGAGCCGAGTCTTTCGCACTTCCTGCAGGAGATCTCGCTCTACTCCGACCAGGACGCCATGCGCGAAGCGGAAAGCCTCGTCACGCTGATGACGCTCCACAACGCCAAGGGCCTTGAGTTCCGTGCTGTGTTCGTGATCGGGATGGAGGAGGGCATTTTCCCGCACTCGAGGTCGATCGAGGAGCAGTCGCTCGAGGAGGAACGCCGCCTCTGCTACGTGGGACTGACGCGGGCGCAGGAGCGGCTCACCCTCACGCACACGACGACACGCTCGCTCTACGGCAACCGCAACTACAACCTCCCGTCGCGCTTTCTCGACGAGCTGGCGTCCGAGGGCGTCGAGCGGGAGCGCCTGCGCCCCGCCTCGTGGAGCGGCTACGGGGCGGTGACGCCGCGCACCGATGTCCCAGAGCTCGCCACGGGCGACTCGGTGCGCCACGGGACGCTCGGCGAAGGCGTCGTGACGGGGGTCGAGGCGGGCGGCATCGTGACGGTGCGTTTCGCCGAGGACGGGGCCGAGCGGAGGCTCGTGCTCGAGTACGCGCCGCTCGAGCGCATCCCGTAATCTCGGGCCATGCTGCAGACAGCGCAGATCACGATCCGGACGCCGGCTGAGGACGAGCTCAAGCGCTTCCTGGAGACGACCGAGACGGCCTTCGGGGAAGCGCTGCACGAGGACGACGCGAAGCGCTGGGGAGCGCTGCTCGACCTCGAGCGGCAGTTCTGGGCGCTCGACGGCGACCTGCCCGTCGGCACCGCCGGTACCTACACGCTTCGCCTGACCGTGCCAGGCGGCGAGCTGCCCACCGCGGGCGTGACGATGGTGGGCGTCCACCCGAGCCACCGGCGGCGCGGGATCATGACCGACCTGATGCGGCGGCAGCTCGACGACGCGCACGAGCGCGGCGAGCCGCTTGCCGCGCTGTGGGCCTCGGAAGCGCCCATCTACGGCCGCTTCGGCTACGGAATCGCCACGTTGGCGACGCGCATCGACGCCGACCGCGATCGCATCGTCTTTCGCCGGCCCGACGAGCCGGCCGGTCGCACACGCCTCGTCGACCTCGAGGCGGCCGCCGAGATCCTGCCGCCGATCTACGACCGCGTGCGCCGCGAGAGCGCCGGAACGATCGACCGGTCGGAGCTCTGGTGGAAGAACCTCAAGCTCGCAGACCCCGAGCACTGGCGGCACGGCGCCGGCCCGCTCTTCTGTGCGGTCCTCGAGGTCGACGGCGAGCCCGAGGGCTATGCCCTGTACCGCGTCCGGGGATCTTGGGAGGAGGGGATGCCCGGCGGCAAGCTGGAGGTGCGCGAGGCGCTCGGCACGACGCCGCTGGCGATGCGCGAGATCTGGCGCTTCCTCTTCGGGATCGATCTCGTCCAACGCGTGCGCTCGTGGCTGCTCACACCCGACCATCCGCTTTTCCTCTCGGTCACGGAGCCGCGGCGGCTCCGCATCGGGATCGGTGACGGTCTGTGGCTGCGGCTCGTGGACGTCGAAGCTGCGCTCACGGCTCGCTCCTATTCCGCGGACGGCAGCGTCGTCCTCGACGTGCACGACTCCTTCTGCAACTGGAACGAAGGGGTCTGGGGACTCACCGTCTCTTCAGGCAGCGCGCACGTGGACCGCGACGGCGGCGAGCCCGAGCTGCGCCTGGACGTTGGCGACCTCGCCTCCGTCTACCTGGGCGGCTTCAGCTTCGAGGGCCTTCGTCGCGCCGGGCGCGTCGACGAGCTCGCAGACGGCGCCGTGGAGCGTGCCGACCTGCTCTTCCGCACCGCGGTGACGCCGTGGTGCGCCGAGATCTTCTAGCAGTCGTTGCTCAGAGTTTGACGAGGCCTAACCGGGGCCATACCCGCGCCGAACGCGGGCGCTCGTAGGCTGGCTCCACCTGCGGAAGGAGGCCTTACGTGACCACGACGATCCCACGCGTGATCGCGCTTGCTGCGGCGCTCCTCGCCGGCCTCACGCTGGCGCTGGCGGGCTGCGGCGACGACGACGAGCCGGCTTCGGACACGACGCCGACTCTCAGCGATGCGACCACGACGGACGGCACGACGACGGAAGACACGACCACCGAGGGCACCACCACCGAGGATACGACGACCGATGAGGGCACGACCACGAACGGCACCACGACGGACGACGACGGCAGCGGCGACGACAACAGCGGTCCCGGAGGGGGCGGCTCCGGCTCCGGCTAACCGCTCCGGGCTGATGCCTCCGTCAGCTCTCGAAGCCGCGCGGCCGGCTCCTCGGAGAGCTGGCCGCGCCGCAACCGCCAGCGCCAGTTCGCGGCTTGCCGGCCAGGTGTATTCATCCGCGCCTCGCTGCCGAGCCCCAGCACGTCCTGCGCAGGCATGATCGCGAGCGCCGCACGCGAGGAGAGCGTCAGGTCTATCAGCGACCAGTGAGGCTCGGATGGGTCGAGGTGGGTGCGTGCGCGCGTCCGCTGCGGCAGTGACCGGAACCAGCCGACCGCCGTGTCGTTGTCGTGCGTCCCCGTGTAGACGACCTGATTGGCGCGGTGGTTCTCGAGCCTGTGCGGGCTTGCCCTCCCGCCCTCGAACGCCCACTGCATCACAACCATGCCGGGCAGCCCGAAATCGTCACGCAGCCGGTGCACCGGGGGCGTGATCAACCCGAGGTCCTCGGCGATGACCGGCAGCCGGCCCAGTTCGCGTTGCACGGTGCCGAGCAGCTCATGCCCCAGTGCCCGCCGCCAGACGCCGCGCCGTGCGGTCTTCAGGCCGGCCGGGACCGCCCAGTAGGCCACCAGGCCGCGGAAATGATCGATGCGGGTCAAGTCGGTGAGCTCGAACGCGCGTCGGAAGCGCTCGATCCACCAGCGGAAGCCCGTCGCCCGGTGCGCATGCCAGTCGTACAGCGGGTTGCGCCACAGCTGGCCGTTGCGGGAGTAGTCGTCGGGCGGCACACCGGCTACGGCACCTGCCTGGAAGAGCTCGGGATGGAGGACGTGATCGGCGCTTCCCGGCGCTACGTAGATCGGCAGGTCGCCGATCAGCCGCACGCCGCGCGCCGCGGCGTAGGACCGCAGCCGGCCCCACTCACGCTCGAAGCGCACCTGCTCCGCAATTGCCTCGGGGCCCGCGAAGGCGGCCCAGTCGCCTGTCCAGAACGGATGTCGTGCGACGAAGTCCGCCAACTCGGCCGCCGACACGGCCGCGCGGGGCTCGGCGAGCAAACCGCGCCACGCCGCGAAGGCGGACGCCGACCAGTACGGCGACCCTCCCGCGTCAGGCGGTCCGAGGGGCAGGATCTGCCACCATGACTGTCCGGCGGCGGCCAGCCAGTCCACGAACTGGTAGGCCTGCTCGTCCAGGCACCCACCCGGCAACGAGGTGGGATGTAGCAGGATGCCGCTCGAGCGCGGTAGCTTCACCCGTTTAGTTTCGCCACTTCTCTGAAAGGCAGCTGTCCCGATGGTTCCGCCGCGCACGAAGAAGCCGCCCGCCCGCATCCAGATCCAGGACGTCGAGCCGCAGGTGGACTGCGGGCGCTACCCCGTGAAGCGCACTGTCGGCGACCGCGTCGCCGTGTCCGCCCGGGTGTTCCGCGACGGCCACGAGGTGCTCGGCGCGGTCGTGCGGTGGAAGGGGCCCGGCGCGAAGCGCTGGTCGGAGGCGCCGCTCGAGCCGATCGGCAACGACTGGTGGACCGGCGGCTTCGAGGTTGACGCGTGCGGCCGCTGGGTCTTCCGGATTGAGGGCTGGGTGGACCGCGTCGCGTCGTGGCAGTGGGAGCTGCGGCGCAAGTCGGATGCGGGCCAGGCCGAGCTCTCGAGCGAGTTGGCGGAGGGCGCGCTGCTGCTCAAGCGCAAGGCGCTCACGCTGGAGGAAGGGCTGGCGGCACCGGCCGGCGCACGCAGCGAGCGGACCGCCTCCTCGACCCTGGAGCTCGACGTCGACCGCGAGCGCGCACGCTTTGGATCCTGGTACGAGCTGTTCCCGCGCTCCTGGGGCGGCTTCAAGGGCGTGGAGCGGGTGCTGCCGGAGCTGGCGGAGCTCGGCTTCGACATCGTCTACTTCCCGCCGGTTCACCCGATCGGCGTCAGGAACCGCAAGGGCCGTAACAACACGGAGCAGGCGGAGCCGGGCGATCCGGGCAGCCCGTGGGCGATCGGCTCGCCGGAAGGCGGCCATACTGCCGTGCATCCCGCGCTCGGCACGCTCGCCGAGTTCGAGCGGCTCGTCGCGCGGGCCCGCAAGCACAAGCTCGAGATCGCGCTCGACATCGCCATCCAGTGCTCGCCTGACCACCCGTGGCTGAAAAAGCATCCGGAGTGGTTCCATCACCGCCCGGACGGCACGCTCAAGTACGCCGAGAACCCGCCCAAGCGCTACCAGGACATCTACAACGTCAACTTCGACAGCGAAGACTGGCGCGGGCTCTGGGAAGCGCTACGCGCCGTGTTCCGGTTCTGGATCGACCGCGGCGTGCGGGTCTTCCGGGTCGACAACCCGCACACGAAGCCGGTCGCCTTCTGGGAGTGGCTGATCGCCGACTTGCGCGCGCACGAGCCGGAGGTGGTGCTGCTCTCCGAGGCGTTCACGCGGCCGGCCATGATGACGACGCTCGGCAAGGTCGGCTTCAGCCAGTCCTACACGTACTTCACCTGGAAGAACACACGCTGGGAGCTGGCCGAGTTCATCAGCGAGCTGGTCGGCTGGGCCGACTACTACCGGCCCAACTTCTTCGTCAACACGCAGGACATCCTGCACGAGTATCTCCAGCTCGGCGGCCGCCCGGCCTTCGAGGCGCGACTCGTGCTGGCCACGACGCTTTCGCCCTCGTACGGCATCTACTCGGGCTTCGAGGCCTGCGAGAACGTTCCGCTGCGCGCGGGCAGCGAGGAGTACCTCGACTCCGAGAAGTACGAGATCAAGCAGAGGAAGCTCGAAGGCCCGCTGCTGCCGCTCGTGAAGCGCCTGAACGAGATCCGGCGCGCGAACCCCGCCCTGCAGCGCTTCGAGAACGTGACGCTGCTCGAGACGGAGAGCGAGTACCTGTTCGCTTACGCCAAGCGCTGGGAGGGGAACACCGTGCTCGTGGTCGTCAACCTCGATCCGTTCCACGCGCGCGAAGGTGTCTGCATCGTGCCGGCCGATCTGGGTCTGCCACCTTCCTTCGCCGGCGAGGACCTGCTCACGAACGCGGCGTTCCGGTGGGGCATCGGCCGCAACTACGTGCGGCTCGAGCCCGGCCAGTCCCACATTGTCCGGGTGCAGAGGGGGCCCTCTGGATGAATCGTCACGCTTTTAACGCGGTGCCTGGCACCGCGGGAGGGTGGGCGGTGACCGCGGCGCGCGACTGCCTGCTCTGTGAGATCGCGGGCGGCGCCCTCGAGCGCAGCACGGTGCACGAGGACGAGGAGTTCGTGATCGTCATGGACCTCATGCCGGTGAACCGAGGTCACGCGCTGGTCGTGCCTCGGCGACACGCGGAGCTCATAGGGCAGCTCGAACCGTCGGAGCGCGCGGCCATGATGGAATTGGCCGCTCGGACGGGCGCAGCGCTGCGGGCCTCGGATCTTCCGTGCGAGGGAGTGAATCTCTGGATCGCCGACGGGCAGGCGGCCGGTCAGGAGGTTCCTCACGTACACCTGCACGTCTTGCCTCGGTTCGGTGGAGATCGCTTCCGTCTCGTCATGGAAGGCGGATGGACGGAACCGCAGCCCCACGCCCTTCTCGACGAGGACGCCGCGCGCCTACGGGCGGTCTGGGCGTGACCATCGCGTCAGAGCGCGCGGCTGCGCAGGGGCAGGCGGGCCGCTGGTTCGAGTCCGATCCGCTCTGGTTCAAGCGGGCCGTCTTCTACGAGATCCACATCCGTGGCTTCTTCGACTCGAACGACGACGGTTCCGGCGACCTGCGCGGCATCCAGGAGA
>DAITAO010000031.1:18102-30900 GCA_036824245.1 Gaiellaceae bacterium
GGCTTCTTCGACTCGAACGACGACGGTTCCGGCGACCTGCGCGGCATCCAGGAGAAGCTCGACTATCTGCAATGGCTGGGAGTCGACTGCCTGTGGCTGCTGCCGATGTACGCGTCGCCGCTCCGTGACGGCGGCTACGACATCTCCGACTTCTTCCAGATCCATCCCGATTACGGGACGGTGGACGACTTCCACAGCCTCGTCGAGGCGGCCCACGAGCGCGGCATCCGCATCATCGCCGACCTCGTCGTGAACCACACGTCGTCCGACCACGCCTGGTTCCAGGAATCCCGTTCGGGCCCCGACTCCCCGAAGCGCGACTGGTACGTGTGGTCGGACCGCGATGACCGCTACCCGGACGCGCGCATCATCTTCGTCGACTCCGAGCCCTCAAACTGGACGTGGGATCCGGTGGCGGGCGCGTACTACTGGCACCGCTTCTTCGCGCACCAGCCCGATCTGAACTACGACAACCCAGAGGTGCAGGATGCGATGCTCGAAGCGCTGCGCTTCTGGCTCGACCTCGGCATCGACGGGTTCAGGCTCGACGCGGTGCCGTATCTCTACGAACGCGAGGGCACGAACTGCGAGAACCTGCCCGAGACGCACGGCTTCCTCAAGCGGCTGCGCGCCGAGGTGGACGCGCGCTACCCCGACCGCGTGCTGCTCGCCGAGGCCAACCAGTGGCCTGAGGACGTGGTCGCGTACTTTGGGGAGGGCGACGAGTGCCACATGGCGTTCCACTTCCCGGTTATGCCTCGCATGTTCATGGCCGCCCGCCGTGAGGACGCGACGCCCATCTACGAGATCCTCTCGCGCACGCCGGCCATCCCGGAGAACGCGCAGTGGGGCCTCTTCCTGCGCAACCACGACGAGCTGACGCTCGAGATGGTCACCGACGAGGAGCGCGACTACATGTACGCCGAGTACGCGAAGGACCCGCGCATGAAGCTCAACCTCGGCATCCGCCGGCGCCTGGCGCCGCTGCTCGACAACGGGCGAGACGAGACGGAGTTGATGCACGCGATCCTCTTCTCGCTGCCCGGCAGCCCGGTCCTCTACTACGGCGACGAGATCGGAATGGGCGACAACGTCTACCTCGGCGACCGCGACGGCGTGCGCACTCCGATGCAGTGGACCGGCGATCGCAACGGGGGGTTCTCGCGCTCCGACTTCGCCCAGCTGTACCTGCCACCGCTTATGGATCCTGTTTGGGGGTACCAAGCCTGCAACGTGGAGGCCCAGCTCCGTACCCCGACCTCGCTGCTTCGCTGGCTGCATCGCTTCATCGCGCTGCGCAAGCAGCATCCCGTGTTCGGGCTCGGCTCCTACGAGCCGCTGCCGAGCGACAACCCGCGCATCTTCGCGCACGTCCGTGCCTACGAGGACGACGTCGTGCTCTGCGTGCACAACCTGGCGCGCTCGGCCCAGCCGGTACAGCTCGACCTCTCCAGGTACCAGGGTAGGGTGCCCGAGGAGATGTTCGGCCGCACGGCCTTTCCGGCGATCGGTGACCTCCCGTACCTGCTCACGCTGGCACCGCGCGGCTTCTTCTGGTTCGACCTTAGGGCTGCCTCCTGATCGCCGAGCGCCTTCGCACCGGCGACCTCGACCTGCTCGGCGAGCGGGCGCTCATCGACTTCATCGAGTCGCGCCGCTGGTTCGGGCAGAAGACCGAGGAGGTGACGCATGCTCACGTCCTCGATGCGGCGCTCGTGCGGACGCAGCCTCCACTGTTCGCGGCCGCGATCGTCGAGATCCGGTTCCAACCGGGCACGCACGAGCTGTACCAGCTCCTGCTGGGCTTCCGGCCGGAGCAGGAGGGCTGGAGCGAGCAGCTGATCGGTGGGGCGGACGGCTTCCGGGCTTACGACGCGCTGGCCGATCCGGTGCTCGCGCGCGAGCTCGTCCAGCTGATGCGCGGCGGAGCGTCCGTGAAGGCGGGGGAGGGGGCGCTCGAGTTCCGTCCCGTCGATGTCGGTGCGTTCGGCGGTGAGCTGCGCGAGCTGCGGCAGCTCGACGCAGAGCAGTCGAACACGTCGGTCGTATTCGGCGAGCGCCTGATCCTGAAGGCGTACCGGCGCCTGGAGGCGGGCGTCAACCCGGAGCTCGAGCTGCTTCGGTTCCTGACCGAGCGGGGCTTCCCCAACATCGCGCCGCTGGCCGGCTGGTACGCCTATTCGGGCCGACCGCTCGACGTCACACTCGGCATCCTCCAGGCGTACGTGCCGGGGGCCCCTGACGGCTGGGAGCTCGCGTTCGAGGCGATGGCATCGGACCCTGAGACGTTCCTGTTGCGGGTGCGACGGCTGGGCGAGGTCACGGGGGCGATGCACAGTGCGCTCGCATCGGACGCCGCCGACCCGGCCTTCTCCCCGGAGGAGCCGAGCACGGAGGCGCTGCCGCTCCTCGTGGCCACCGTGGACGAGGAGATCGAGCAGCTCTTCCTCGATCTGCCGGAGACCGAGACGCTCGCACCGGTCGTCGGTCGCGGTGAGGAGGTGCGCGAGCGGCTGCGTCACATCTCGCATGTCGGGCCAGTGGGCCGGGCCATACGCCACCACGGCGACTACCACCTCGGGCAGGTGCTCTGGGACGAGAACGACTGGGTGGTGCTCGACTTCGAGGGCGAGCCGGCGCGGTCGCTCGCGGAGCGCCGCCGTAAGCGCTCACCGCTGCGAGACGTGGCGGGGATGCTGCGTTCATTCGCGTACGCAGCCTCGGCGTCGGAGCTCGTCAACGGCGTCACGCCGCCGCCCGGTTGGGAGGAGCGCGCGCGGCAGGAGTTCCTGGACGGCTACTTCGCGACGGTGGATCGCACGATCGTGCCCGCCGGAGGGGAGTCGGTCGACCGCCTGCTCGCCGTTTTCGAGCTCGAGAAGGCGGTCTACGAGCTCCGCTACGAGCTGAACCACCGTCCCGACTGGGTGCGCATCCCGGTGGCCGGCATCCTCCGTCTCCTCGAGAAGCCGCTCTAGCGCGCAAAAGATGGCACTCAATCGTCACACAACAGTTCCTGTGCCTGGCACCGCCCTACTGCTGGTGCCAGGCACGGTGTCGTGATTGTGTCGATTCAGCTCCATGATCCGCACGCGACGCTCGGCGCCCACCGCCGGGACGGCGGCGTGGTCGTGCGTGCATTCCGGCCCGACGCGCAGTCGGTGATTGCGCGTCTCGAAGGGGGCGAGGCTGTCGAGCTGGTGCCCGCCGGCGAGCCGGGGCTCTTCGAGGGCGTCGTCGAGGGCGCGGCGTTGCCGCTTCGCTACGAGCTCGAGGTGCGCTTCCCGGACGGGCACGCCCTCGTGCTCCAGGACCCGTACTCGTTCCCGCCCACGCTCGGCGAGCTGGATCTCCACCTGGCTGCCGAAGGTCGTCACGAGCAGCTCTACGAGCGGCTCGGCGCTCATGTCCGCGAGGTCGACGGCGTGGTCGGGACGGCGTTTGCCGTCTGGGCCCCGAACGCGCGCAGCGTGGGCGTGGTCGGCGACTTCAACGACTGGGACGGGCGTGTGCACCCAATGCGGTCGCTGGGCGCGTCAGGGATCTGGGAGCTGTTCGTCCCGGGCGTGCAGGAAGGCGCGCGTTACAAATTCGCCGTCCGCGGCGCCGACGGTGGGCTGACGCTCAAAGCGGACCCGTACGCGACCGCGACGGAGGTGCCGCCGCAGAACGCGTCGATCGTCTTCAGCTCGCGTCACCGCTGGGCCGACGAGGAGTGGCTCGAGCGTCGCAACGCGAGCGATGCGCTCGCCGCGCCGATGTCGATCTACGAGGTGCACCTCGGCTCCTGGCGCCGCAACCCGCTCGAGGGCAACCGCCCGCTCACATATCTGGAGCTGGCCGACGAGCTCGCGGATTACGCGGCCGACCTCGGCTTCACTCACGTGGAGCTGCTGCCGGTCATGGAGCACCCCTACTCCGGCTCGTGGGGCTACCAGGTGACGGGCTTCTTCGCGCCCACGTCGCGTTTCGGCACGCCGGACGACTTCCGCGCCTTCGTCGATCGTCTCCACGAGCGTGGCCTCGGCGTGCTGCTCGACTGGGTGCCGGGCCATTTTCCGCGTGACGAGTGGGGTCTCGCGCGTTTCGACGGCACGCCCCTCTACGAGCATGCCGATCCGCGCCGCGGCTCGCACCCCGACTGGGGGACGCTGGTCTTCAACCACGGGCGCACGGAGGTGCGCAACTTCCTGCTCGCCAACGCGCTCTACTGGCTCGAGGAGTTTCACGCCGACGGCCTGCGCGTCGACGCCGTCGCCTCGATGCTCTACCTCGACTACTCCCGGCGGGATGGGGAGTGGGTACCGAACCAGTTCGGCGGGAACGAGGACCTCGATGCGGTCTCGTTCCTCAAGGAGCTGAACGAGGTCGTGCACGCGCGCGAGCCGGGCTTCGTGTCGGCCGCCGAGGAGTCGACGGCGTGGCCGGGCGTGTCGCGACCCACCTACCTCGGCGGGCTCGGCTTCGGCTTCAAGTGGAACATGGGCTGGATGCACGACACGCTCGACTACTTGTCGAACGACCCCGTCTACCGCCGCTACCACCACCACCAGCTGACCTTCAGCCTCATGTACGCCTTCTCGGAGAACTTCATCCTCCCGCTGTCACACGACGAGGTCGTGCACGGCAAGGGCTCGCTGCTGCGGAAGATGCCCGGCGACCGCTGGCAGCAGCTGGCGAACCTGCGAGCGCTGTACGCATACATGTGGGCGCACCCGGGCAGGAAGCTGCTCTTCATGGGCGGCGAGCTCGCGCAGGACAGGGAGTGGGACGCCGAGGGCTCGCTCGATTGGCACCTGCTCGAGCAGCCCGGGCACGCCGGCGTCCGAAACCTCGTGCGCGACCTGAACCGCCTGTACCGCGACGAGCCGGCGCTCTGGGAGGTCGACTTCGAGCCGGCCGGCTTCCGCTGGCTGGAGCCGAACGACGCTGCGAACAACGCGCTCGCGTTCGCGCGGCTAGGCCGGGGCGACACGCGGCCCCTCGTCTGCGTGTGCAACTTCTCACCCATGCCTCGTTACGGCTACCGGGTCGGCATGCCGCAGGCCGGAGCCTGGCATGAGGTGCTCAACACCGACTCGGCGTACTACGGCGGCTCCGACGTCGGCAACCAGGGCGCTGTCGAGTCGGAGGCGGTGCCGTGGCACGACCAGCCCTTCTCGGCCGAGCTGACGCTGCCGCCGCTCGGCGTGGTCTGGCTCGCGCCGGACGCCGCGAGCCCCTAGCTGCGGGCACTCTCAGGCAAACCGCTGCCGCGCACGAGGCGCGCGTGTAGCGCAGCCGCACGCGGGTACAGTCCTGCACTGTTGCCGCAGGCCGAAGCGACAGCGACGGGGCCCTTGCTGGGCGCACTGCCTTGCCGACGAGGTCTCGTGGATTTCCGCGTGTGGGCGCCGCGTTCCGGCTCCGTGGCGGTGCGCGTGCGAGGCAGCGACCACGAGCTGGCTGACATGGGCGGGGGCGTCTGGTCGGCCCAGGTGCCCGCCGACGCAGGCGATGACTACCTGTACGTGCTCAACGGAGAGGCTGCCTGGCCGGATCCGTGCTCCCGCGAGCAGCCTTCGGGAGTGCGTGGGCCGTCCCGCGTAGTCGACCCGCGCTGCTTCCGCTGGACGGACGGCGGCTGGGCCGGCCTGTCCCTCGAGGAGCTCGTCGTCTACGAGCTGCACGTGGGCACCTTCTCCGGGGCGGGCACGTTCGACGGCGTGGTCCCATATCTCGCGGACCTGCGGGAGCTGGGTGTGACGGCGATCGAACTGATGCCGGTGGCCACCTTCCCCGGCAAGCGCGGCTGGGGCTACGACGGCCTCTACGCCTACGCGCCGCATCCGGTCTACGGCGGGCCCGACGGTCTAGCGCGGCTCGTCGATGCTGCTCACGCGCACGGCCTGGGCGTGATCCTGGACGTCGTCTACAACCACGTCGGCCCGGGCTCCGAGGCGCTTGCGGCCTTCGGGCCGTACTTCACCGACCGCTACGAGACCTTCTGGGGGCCGGCGATGAACTACGACGGGGATGGCTCGGAGGGCGTGCGCGAATGGGCCATTCAAAACGCGTGCATGTGGGTGCGCGACTACCACGTCGACGGGCTGCGTCTGGACGCCACGCACGCCGTCTTCGACGCATCTCCCCGTCACGTGCTGGCCGAGCTCGCCGACCGGGCACGCGCTGCACGCGCAGCTTTCGACGCGGAATCGACACGGACTCGCATGCCTTCCTCTGGTACTTCTCCAGCCGGGTCCGCGGGTCCCCCCACCCTAGGGTGGGGGCGTGGCCCCGCGCCGCCACTGATCATCTCCGAGATGGAGCCCGGCGATCTGCGGCCGATCGAGGTGTGGGGTCACGACGCCCAGTGGGCCGACGGGCTCCACCACCAGCTGCATGCCCTGCTCACAGACGAGCGCGACGGTTACTACGCGCAGTACGGGAGCGGTGCCGGTCTCGCGCGCGAGCTGGAACGTCAGCAGGCCGAACGCTTCGTCGTCTGCTCGCAGAACCACGATCAGGTGGGCAACCGTGCCTTCGGCGACCGGCCGGCTGCCGACGAGCTTCGGCTCCGGGCGCTCGTCACGCTCTTCGCGCCGCAGACGCCCCTCATCTTCATGGGCGAGGAGTACGGCGAGCGCAATCCCTTCCAGTTTTTCACCGACCACATCGATCCCGACGTCGCGGAGGCGACCCGCTCAGGACGCCGCGACGAATTCGCCGCGTTCGTCGCGTTCGGCGGCGAGGACATCCCCGATCCTCAAGCGCTGGAGACGTTTGAGCGCTCGAGGCTGTCGCGGCAAGGCGATCTCGAACTGCGGCGCCTCTACGGCGAGCTGCTCACCCTGCGCCGCGAGCTGCCGCGCGAAGCGCAGGCGAGCTGGAACGAGGAGGCCCGCACGCTGACGGTCCGCCGTGGTGATGTGACCCTCGTAGCCGACTTCGCGCACAAGACCGCGGAGCTCTGCCGATGACGCCAAGCGAGGGGGCAAGGGGAACCGCAGGTTCCCCAAACAAAGCGGCTCTCGGTGAGACCGCGCGACACGCCGCCGGAGCCGGGCTTGCCCCGGCGGGAGGCTCCCAAAAAGTCAGGCAACCCCGGAACCATCGAGCGAGTCGCCGGCTCCGTCCACATCCCGCAGTGCGCGAACGCCGAGCAAGGAGGGGGTTCATGGGGGAACCAGGGGTTTCCCCATGATTTGGCCGGGCCGGCCTTTCCCGCTGGGGCCGATGTGGGACGGGGACGGCACCAACTTCTCGCTCTTCTCCGAGCACGCCGAGCGCGTCGAGTTGTGTCTCTTCGACGAGGACGACGGCGAGACGCGCGTCGAGCTCGCCGAGCGCACGGCGCACGTGTGGCACGGCTACCTGCCGGGCGTCGGGCCGGGCCGGCGCTACGGGTACCGCGTCCACGGCGCCTACGCCCCCGGCGAGGGACACCGCTTCAATCCGACCAAGCTACTGCTCGATCCGTACGCGAAGGCCATCGAGGGCCCCATCGCCTTCGAGCGCGGCAACGTCCTCCCCTACGTCCCCGGCGCCGGTGAAGACGCCGATCTCACCCCGGACGGAGCCGATGATGCGCCCGCCATCCCCAAGTGCGTCGTCGTCGACGAGCGCTTCGACTGGGAGGACGACGAGTGGACGCGTCCGCGCATCCCCTGGCACGAGACGGTCATCTACGAGGTACATGTCAAAGGCTTCACCATGCGGCATCCCGCCGTCCGCGACGACTTGCGCGGCACGTTCGCAGCGCTCGCCTCGGAAGACGCGCTCGCCCACCTGAAGTCGCTCGGCATCACGACCATCGAGCTGCTGCCCGTGCATCACATTGCCAACGAGCAGTTCATCGTCGAGCGCGGCCTCTCCAACTACTGGGGCTACAGCTCGATCGGCTTCTTCGCTCCGCACGCGCTCTATGCGGCGACCGGCACAGGCGGCGAGCAGGTGCGTGAGTTCAAAGGCATGGTCAAGGCGCTCCACGGCGCGGGCCTCGAGGTGATCCTCGACGTCGTCTACAACCACACCGCGGAGGGAAACCACCTCGGGCCGATGCTCTCCTTCAAGGGCGTCGACAACGCCGCCTACTACCGGCTCATGCCCGACGACCCGCGCTACTACATGGACTTCACCGGCACGGGCAACAGCCTCAACCCCGTCCATCCGAGCGTGCTGCGGCTGATCATGGATTCGCTCCGCTACTTCGTCATGGAGTGCCACGTCGACGGTTTCCGCTTCGATCTGGCGTCGGCGCTGGCGCGCGAGTTCTACGAGGTCGACCGGCTGTCGGCCTTCTTCGATGTCATCCACCAGGACCCGGTGCTCTCACAGGTGAAGCTGATCGCGGAGCCCTGGGACGTCGGGCCCGGCGGCTACCAGGTCGGCAACTTCCCCGTGCTCTGGACGGAGTGGAACGGGCTGTACCGCGACACGATTCGGGACTTCTGGCGCGGGCGCGGCGGGCTCGCCGACTTCGCGACGCGCTTTTCGGGCTCGAGCGACCTCTACCAGTCGGACGGCCGCACGCCGTACGCGTCCATCAACTTCATCACCGCGCACGACGGCTTCACGCTCTGGGACCTCGTCTCCTACGACGAAAAGCACAACGAGGCAAACCGGGAAGACAACCGCGACGGCACCGACGACAACCGCAGCTGGAACTGCGGCGTCGAGGGGGAGACCGAGGACCCCGGGATCCGGACGCTGCGCGCCCGCCAGCGTCGCAACTTCCTGACCACTTTGTTCCTCTCACAGGGCGTGCCGATGCTCCTGGGCGGTGACGAGCTCGGCCGCACGCAGCGCGGCAACAACAACGCCTGGTGCCAGGACAACGAGCTCTCCTGGTTCGACTGGGAAACGGACGAGGAGCGGCGCGAGCTGCTCGAGTTCGCGCGACGTGTCATCCGCCTGCGCGCCGGCCATCCCGTCTTCCAGCGCTCGAAGTTCCTGGAAGGCCGCCCGGTCGGCGACTCGCAGCTCCCCGACGCCTGGTGGTTTCGTCCGGACGGGCGTCGCATGACCAGACGCGACTGGCAGCAAGCGGACGGCCACCGGCTCGGCGTCTTCCTGAACGGCGCGGCCATCACCGAGACGGCTTCGCGGGGCGACCGCATCCACGACGACTCGTTTCTGCTGCTCTTCAACGCCTACCAGGAGCCGGTGGTGTTCACGCTGCCGCCGCCGCGCTTCGGGCGGCGCTGGGAGCTCGAGCTGTCGACGGCCGAGCCGAACCTCGAGCCCGCAATCTTCCCGTCGCGGGGCTTGGTGCCCCTCGAGTCTCGCTCAGTCGTGGTGCTGCGCCGCAGCTCTTGATGGAGTGGCGGGCGACGTACCGGCTCCAGCTGGGGCCGGGCTTCGGCTTCCGGGAAGCGCGCCGGATCGTTCCATACCTCGAAGACCTAGGTATCAGCCATCTCTACCTGTCGCCGGTTCTCCAGGCCCGCTCCGGCTCGACGCACGGCTACGACGTCGTCGATCCGTCGCGGATCTCGGAGGATCTGGGCGGCGAAGAGGAGCTCCGTGCGCTTTGCTCGGCGGGTCTGGGCGTGTTGCTCGACGTCGTCCCGAACCACATGGCGGCGGCCGAGGAGAACCCGTACTGGACCGATCCCGAGCTGCGCGCCAAGTTCTTCGACTGGGATCCCGAGAGCGGCTGGTACCGGCGCTTCTTCACCATCGATGACCTCGCCGGCGTGCGCCAGGAAGAGGCGGAGGTCTTTGACGCGACGCATCGCAAGGTGCTCGAGCTCGTCGACGAGGGTCTCGTCGACGGCCTGCGTATCGACCACCCTGACGGGCTCGCTGATCCGCTCGAGTACCTGACGCGGCTCCGCGCCCGGGGTGTGGGCCGCATCTGGGTCGAGAAGATCCTGGAGCCGGGCGAGCGGCTACGCGACTGGCCTGTCCAAGGCACCACCGGGTACGAGTTTGCGAACGAGGTCACGGCGCTCTTCGTCGACCCGGCCGGCGAGGACCCGCTCAGCGCGCTCTACGAGGAGCTGACCGGCGAGCGACGCTCCTTCGCCGAGGTCGCGCACGCGGCCAAGCTCGAGCAGGCTCGCAGCGACTTCCAGCGGGAGTTCGCGCGGCTGCGCGCCCTCTACGACCATCCCGGGCTCGAGGAAGCCGCGGCGGCGCTGAGCATCTATCGCACGTACGTCGAGCCGCGCAGCGGTCGTGTCGCGCCAGCCGACGCCGCTGCGCTCGCCCCGCTACCCGAGGGCCTCCGGCGCGTCCTGCTCCTGGAGGAGCCCGGCCACGAAGAGTTCGTGACCCGCTTCCAGCAGACCACCGGTGCCCTAATGGCGAAGGGGGTAGAGGACACCGCTTTCTATCGGTACGTACGGCTCGCAGCGCTCAACGAGGTGGGCGGCGATCCCGCACGTTTCTCGCTGTCCGTCGAGGACTTCCATCGCTCCGACGTCGAGCGCGCCGAGCGCTTTCCACGGCACCTGCTCACCACGCAGACGCACGACACCAAGCGTTCGGGTGACGTGCGCGCCCGGATCGGCGCACTGGCCGGCCTTGCCGACGAGTGGGCGCAGAAAGCGCGACGCTGGCGGGTCCTCGACGACCCGAATGAGAACTACCTACTGCTCCAGACCCTCATCGGCGCCTGGCCAATCGAGCTCGGGCGAGTCCAGTCGTACATGGAGAAGGCGATCCGCGAGGCGAAGGTCAACTCGAGCTGGGTGTCGCCCGACGAGGAGCACGAGCGGAGCGTGCGCGATGCGATCGCCGGCTGGTACGAATGGCCTCCGGACGACTTCGAGGCGTTCGTCGCACGCGTGGCGGCGCAGGGGCAGCGCGTCTCGCTGGCGCAGACGCTCCTCAAGCTGACCGTCCCGGGGGTCCCGGACATCTACCAGGGCGACGAGTTCGAGTCGTTCAACCTCGTCGACCCGGACAACCGGCGGGCGTTGGACTGGGACGCACGCCGCGGCGCACAGGCGGAGCCATCCCCGAAGGGGAGGCTCGTGCGCGCTGCGCTCGCGGTGCGCAGGGAGCTGCCGCAGGCGTTTGCCGGTTCATACGAGCCGCTCGCGACCGTTCCCGAGATCTGTGCCTTCGCCCGTGGTGACGAGGTGATCGTGGCAGTCTCGGTGCGACACGGTCCTATACGCCTTCGCCTGCCGCCCGGCCGGTGGCGAGACGTCCTCAGCGGTCGCGAGCGCGAGGGCGAGCTCGAGCTCGGCGATCCACCGCTCGCACTTTTGCAGCGCCGGTAGGCGGCGCATCCTCGTAAGGAAGACCACGGTCTCGTTGCGATGCGCTCAAGTGAGCGCATGAGTGAGCCGATGCATCACCGGAACGGGGATGCGCATGCTCGACCGTCAGGCTGTCGGTGCTCGAGACCCGCTTCTTGCCCGCGTGGTGGGGGCGCTGTTCGTCCTCGCGGGATCGGTCGGTGCGGTGTCGTTCGTCCTGCCGCATCCCGAGGGTGGCAACTTTGCGGCGCTCGCGGCGGTCGACGCGGCCGCGCTCGCCGTGGGCCTCGCGTGCCTCGCTGCGGCACGGCACATCCCGCGCTGGACGATCCACCTGGGTGTCGCGGGAGCGTCCACGCTCATCTGCATGGCGATCTACTTCGCGGGTGTCGCCGCGGGCCCGTACTCGACGATGTTCATCTGCTTCGTGCTGGTCGCCGCCTACTTCTTCTCCAGAACCGCGGCGGCACTGCACCTCGCGTGGCTGCTGGCCGGCTACGGGCTCGTCCTGGCGGTCATCGAGCAAACCGGCGGCTACTCGCCGCTCGCTCGCTGGCTTCTCGTTGCGTTCAGCCTCGTCGTCGCCGGCGGCCTCACCTCCTGGTTCGCTGCCGGGCGGCGGGCGGCCGAGGAACGGGCCGACCGCTTCTTCCGCCTCTCTGACGACATGCTCTGTACGGCGCTTCCCGACGGTCACTTCGGCGAGCTCAGCCCAGCCTGGTCGCGAACGCTCGGCTATTCGCCCGAGGAACTGCGCGCACGGCCCTTCGTCGCGTTCGTCCATCCCAACGACCGTGAGCGCACAGAAGGCGAGACCGCACGGATCTCTCAGGGAGTGGACACCGTGTATTTCGAGAACCGCTTCCTCGCCAAGGACGGCTCGTGGCACTGGCTCGAATGGAGCGCGAGCCTGAGCGGGGAACCGGGCATCGTGTACGCGCGCGCCTCCGATGTGACCGAGCGGAAGCGCCTCGACGCGGAGCGTGAAGAGCTGGTCGAGAGGCTCCACGGCCAGGCCAGGACCGACGCTCTTACCGGAGTCCCGAACAGGCGGTGGCTTCGCGACGAGCTCGAACGGGAGCTCGCGCGTGCGCAGCGGCAAGGCGGGGATCTCTGCGTGGCGATGGTCGACCTGGATCGCTTCAAGCAGTTCAACGATCGCCACGGCCATGCGGCCGGCGATGCACTGCTTCGCGACGCCGCCTCCAGCTGGCGAGCGGTACTGAGAGTGAGTGACTTCCTCGCACGCTACGGAGAGAAGGAGTTCGCGGTGCTGTTGCCCGACTGCTCGCCTTCGAACGCCGTGGACGTGATCGAGCGGCTGCGAGCCGCGACGCCGGCGGGGGAGACGTGCTCGGCGGGGATCGCGCTGTGGGACCGCCACGAATCGCCCGACACCCTCGTCGCCCGAGCCGACGCCGCGCTCGACCAGGCCAAAGAGGCGGGACGCGACCGCATCATCTTCGAGGAGACGGCCGCGGCGGGCCGCCAATCGCTCACGTAGAAGCTGGCGCGAGGAACGAACAGACGTGGGCTACACTGCGCCCTTCGGGGCGGTTAGCTCAGTTGGGAGAGCACCAGCTCGACAAGCTGGGGGTCACTGGTT
>DAITAO010000032.1:0-30556 GCA_036824245.1 Gaiellaceae bacterium
ACGCCGCGGCCGCGCGGGTCGCCGCCCACGACCAGCGGACGCTCGCGCAGGTCCGGGCTCTCGAGCTCCTCGACGGCGGCGAAGAAGGCGTCGAGGTCGAGGTGGGCGACGATCACAGCCGAACGCTATGCGAGACGCCTGACAGTTCCGGCACAGACGCACGCGGAAAGACCGGCTACGGTCGTCGACATGGGGAAGGCGACAACACCGTGGGGTTCGGCGGAGCTCGTCGAGGAGCTGACTGTGCCCCAGCGCGCTGGTGAACGGCGCTTTGCGTGCCTGGTGCAACTTCTGGAGACGGCCGGAGGCGAGCTCCTCGTCCGCTTCGCCTATTCCACGGGCGGGGCCGCCCGTCGCGGGCCCGTCACGCTCCGCGCACGAGACGTTCAGCGTCTACAGCGGACGCTGGCCGACCATCCTCGGCTCGGCGCGGCGCTTCGTCTTTCGCAGTAGGGCTGTCCACCTCCTCGCGGAGCAGTGCGTCCAGCTGTGCCCCCAGGAGGAAGGCGATCGAGCTGGCATAGAGATAGAACATCACCACGATCAGGGTCGTGAGGCCCCCGAAGAGGGTGCTCCAGGTGGCGAGAGTCGTCGTGTACAGCGCGAACAGCAGCGAGGTCACGATCCAGCTCACGGTCACGAGCACCGAGCCGACCGTGAGCCAGCCGTACGGCTGTCGCTTGGCCGGGGCGTAGCGAAGGATCAGGGCGGCTGCGACCAGCATCAGTGCAGCCGCCGCCGACCACCGGAGCGCGCCTGAGAGCACGGCGGGTACCTCGCCGCGTGCCGCGCGGCCCCCGATCACCACGATCGCGGCGGCGGCGGTCAGACAGGACCCGCCTACGACTGCGAGAGCGAGCGAACGGACCAGTCTCTTCGGAAACGGGTGCCGCGTGCCGGTCTCGTAGATCGCGTCGAGTGCATCCATCGTCACGCGCACCGCGGCGGAGAGCTTCCACAGCGCGAGGGCGAGGCCGACCGTCAGCCAGAGCGTGCGCTTCGAGGTCATGATCTGCTCCACGGTGCTGTCGACGAGGCGAAAGGCGGTCGCGGACAGGTGGTCGCGCGCCAGCGGGGCGAGCTCGTCGGTCCAGACCTCGCGGTGACCGACGAGGCTCATGAGGGCGAGCGCGAAGAGCGCCAGGGGTAGAAGCGCGAACAGGAGCTGGAACGAGATGGCGCTCGCGTGGCTGACCAGCCGCTGCTCGCGAAGCTTCTCGCGCAGGTCGCGCATGACGCGGCGGCGGCCGGTGCGGAGCAACGCCAGCTGCCGCAGCGCGTAGAGGGAGGCTCGCGCGGAAGTCACGGGCGGAACGTATCCCGCCGGAGCACGCCGGAAACCCCGCGTCCCGGCTAGACCGCGACCAGGTGTCGCGACGCAGCCGCGACGAGTGAGCCGAGGATCGCTTTGCCGTCGGTGGAGCCGAGCAGCGGATCGACCGCGTGCTCGGGATGCGGCATCAGCCCCATGACGTTTCCTCGTTCGCTGACGACGCCGGCCACGTCGCCGACGGAGCCGTTGGGGTTGTCACCGTCGACATACCGCAACGCGATCTGACCGCCCGCTTCGAGCCTCTTCAGCAGATCGGTGCCCGCGTACCAACAGCCCTCGCCGTGTTTGACGGGGATCGTGAGCTCGTCTCCGATCGAGCAGCTCTCGGTGAACGGCGTGTCCTCGCGCTCCACCCGCACCCGGACGTCGGCGCAGACGAACTCGAGCGATGCGTTACGGCGCAGTACTCCCGGTAAAAGGCCGGCCTCGCAGAGCACCTGGAAGCCGTTGCAGATGCCGAGCACCAGCCCACCGCTCGCGGCGAAGTCGCTGACTGCCCGCATGGCGGGTGCGAAGCGCGCGATCGCGCCGCAGCGCAGGTAGTCGCCATAGGAGAACCCTCCCGGCAGCACGACGGCGCCCACGTCGGGGAGCCGGGCCTCGCCGTGCCAGACAGGCACCGCCACGGCGCCCTCGAGCTCGAGCGCGCGCAGCGCGTCCCGGTCGTCGTTGGAACCTGGAAACGTGATCACCGCGATGCGAGGCTTCACGCGTCCAGCTCGATCTGATAGCTCTCGATGAGCGGGTTGGCGAGCAGCTGCTCGCACATCTGTTCGAGCTGGGCGCGCGCGTCCGCCGGGTCGGCGGCTTCGACCTCGAGATCGACGACACGCCCGACGCGCGCTTCTCCGACTGGGAAACCGAGCTGCCTGAGCGAGCTCTCCACCGCCGCGCCCTGAGGGTCGAGAATGCCTGGCTTCGGTCGCACGAGCACCGTCGCCTTCACCGCAGCACCACGGCCGGGTCGGCGAGGTAGTCGTCGAAGGCGATGCCGGTCAGCTGCTCGAAGGCGTCCACGTAGCGCGCGCGCGTCCCTGCCACGACCTCATCGGTGAGCTCGGGGCCGGGTGGGGTCTTGTCCCAGCCGAGCGACTCGCAGTAGTCGCGAACGAACTGCTTGTCGAAAGAGGGCTGGGCGCCCCCGGGGGCGTACTCGTCGGCCGGCCAGAAGCGTGAGGAGTCGGGCGTGAGCGCTTCGTCGGCGAGCACGAGCTGCCCGTCGGCGTCCAGACCGAACTCGAACTTGGTGTCCGCGACGATGATGCCGCGCCCCAGCGCATGCGACGCGCCGAATTCGTAGATCGCGAGCGAAAGCCTCTCGACCTCCGCCAGCCGTTCCGCCCCCACCAGCTCAGCGGCACGCTCGCGGGTGATGTTCTCGTCATGCCCGGTCTGCGCCTTCGTGGCCGGAGTGAAGATGGGCTCGGGAAGGCGGTCGGATTCCTCGAGGCCGGCGGGCAGCTCGTGACCGCAGACGGATCCCGTGGCGCGATAGTCCTTCCAGCCCGAGCCGGACAGGTAGCCGCGCGCGACGCACTCGATCGGCAGCATCTCCAGGCGGCGGCATTCGACGGAGCGGCCATCGGGGCGCACGGCGACGAGGTGATTCGGACAGATGCCCTGAGTGCGCGCGAACCAGAAGGCGGCCAGGCCGCTCAGGACGCGACCCTTGTCGGGGATCTCGGTGGGCAACACCACGTCGAAAGTGGAGATGCGGTCGCTCGCGACGAGCAGCAGCCGCTCCTCGTCCAGTGCATAGAGCTCGCGCACCTTGCCGCTACCAACGTGCACTTCAGACATGAACCGCCTCCTCGGTCGCTTGTAACGGACTGTTGCTTGCAGGCTTGCGCATGAGCTCGTGGAGCCGCTTGAAGATCGTGTCGACGTGCGCCGTGAACGCGTGCTCGTCGAAGACGCTGTCCAGCTCGACTCTGCCGGCAATGTCAGCGTCCGCGGCGACGAGCTCGCGGAAGTCGCGCTGTTCCTCCCAGGCGCGCGTCGCGTTACGCTGCACGAGGGTGTAAGCCTCGTTGCGCTCCAGTCCTGCCTCGACCAGCGCCAGCAGCAAGCGCTGCGAGAAGTGGAGGCCGTGGCTGGCAGCGAGGTTGCGGCGCATACGCTCTGCGTCGACCACGAGGTCTCTCATGAGCCAGGCGAAGCGGTCGAGCATGTAGTCGAGGGCGGAGAACGCATCCGGAATCGCGACGCGTTCCGCCGAGGAGTGCGAGATGTCGCGCTCGTGCCAGAGCGCGACGTTCTCGAGCCCGATGAGCGCCTGAGCACGGACGACGCGCGCCAGCCCGCAGATGCGCTCAGCGATCACCGGGTTGCGCTTGTGCGGCATCGCCGAGGAGCCTTTCTGCCTACGGCCGAACGGCTCCGCCACCTCGCCGACCTCAGTGCGCGCCAGGTGGCGGATCTCGAGCGCGAACTTCTCGAGCGAGGCGGCGGCCACCGCCAGCGCTCCGAGCAGCTCCGCGTGGCGGTCACGCTGGATGATCTGCGTCGAGACTGGGGCGGGCTCGAGTCCGAGGCGCTCGCAGGCGACTCGCTCAACTTCTGGGTCGACCGATGCATATGTGCCGACCGCGCCCGAGAGCTTCCCGACACGCACGCTCTCGAGAGCACGAGTGATCCGTCCGCGCGCGCGGTCCAGCTCGAACGTCCAGCCGGCAAGCTTGAGCCCGAACGTCGTCGGCTCCGCGTGCACGCCGTGCGTGCGCCCCATGATCGGCGTCATACGGTGCTCTTCGGCGCGGTCTGCGACCGCCGCCAGCGAGCGGTCGAGGCCCTCGAGGACGAGAGCTCCCGCCTCGCGCAGCTGGAGTGCGAGGCCGGTATCGAGGACGTCCGAGGACGTCAGGCCGTAGTGGATCCAGCGACCCGGTGGGCCGAGACCATCGGCGACCGCGTCCACGAACGCGGCGACGTCGTGCTGGGTCTCACGCTCGAGCTCGGCGACGCGCTCCGCTGTGGGAACGGTCGTGTGCGCACGAATCTCGGCGAGGTCGTCCGCCGGCACGACGCCGATCTCGGCCCAACCGTCGAGCGCCGCGAGCTCGACCTCGAGCCACGCGGCGAGCTTGGCGTCCTCCGACCAGACCGCGGCCATCGCGGGCCGCGTGTAGCGCGCGATCACCCGTCCGATCGTATCGGCGCTAGCGGCCGAGCACGCGCTCGACCTCGGTGCGGACGCGCTCGGGATCGGCGCCGAGACGCTCCAGGATCTCGGCCGCGAGTCCCTTCTTGACCGCCACGAGCCCGAGGAGTACGTGCTCGGTGCCCACCCAGCGGTAGCCGAGCCGAGCCGCTTCCTTGGCAGCATGTTCGAGTGCCTGCTTGGATCGCGGCGTCATCGGCATAGCGCCGCGCCTGCGCTCGCCCGTCGGCTCGCCGAGCTCCTTGACGATTTCTGCCCGGACCTGGTCGGCGTTGAGCGAAAGCGCTTCGAGCGCCGCCGCGGCGCCGCCTTCCGTCACGCGGAAGAGCCCGAGCAGGATGTGTTCGGTGCCGATGTAGTTGTGCCCCAGCTCGAGCGATTCCTCCTGCGCGTGAACGACAGCTTTGCGGGCAGGCCGCGTGAAACGACCGAACGGGCCGCGCATGCCGCGCCGGCCCATCCGGCCGCGCGGCTCGGCGCGACGGATCTCCTCCGGAGCGCCGTCCACGATCTGGTGGACGCGCTGGTGGCTCAGGCCAAGCTCCTCTGCGATCTCGCGCAGTGAGCCGCCGGCGGCGTGCAGGCGGCGGATCACGTGCTGGTAGTCGACCCGGGCGCGGTCGACGCCGTGCTGGAGGTCGAGGAGCCGATCGCGGGTCTCCTTCGCCTCCGTGAGGATTTGTTCATCTAGCGTCATCATGTTGTCTACTCTACTAGACAGAGCCCGCGTTTGTCTAGTCAGGTAGACGATCACGTACGGCCTTGAGGCCACTCTCTACCCACGCCGGCTGCTTGGTGCTCAGTCCGTGCAGGACGTGGTACCAGCCCACGATGCGGTGGTACACGAGCGCGCGACGTACGAGCTCGTCGTCGACGCCGTATGCAGCGGCTGTCGCACGGCGGATCGGCCTTGGGGCGCGATGCAGGAGCCAGCTTAGATCGACGGCAGGGTCGCCAATACACGAGTCCGTCCAGTCGAGTACGCCGGTCACTCTTCCGCCGGCGCAGAGCACGTGTCCGGCCCCGAGGTCGCCGTGGATCAGTCGCGGCTCGAACGAAGCGTCGCGAAATGCAGCCAGCAATCGCCCCGCCGAGCGCTGTTCTACGCCTGAGAGCAGCGGGAGCACGTACTTTCGGAAGCTGTTGGTCAACATGCCGCGGTCGGGCTCGGCGGGCACTCCCAGGGTCCTCGCGCGGTCAACCGGGAGCGAGTGGAGGATCCGCAGCGCGACAGCCAGCTCGGCGGCCACTGCACCTACGTGCTCGCCATGCTGTTCATCCCACATGCTGACGCCGTCAAGCTTCCGGTAGACGAGGAAGGGCGCGGGCCGGTGGCCGGCACGTTCGGGTACCGGCACCGGCACGGGCAGCGCTTCGGCGAGCTCGCGCAGCAGCCTCTGCTCGACCTCGTATGCGTCGGCCACCTCGGTCGACCGCGCCACGCGGACGATCCACTCCTCGTCGACGTCGAGCACGATGCTGTCCCAGCCGCTGTCAATGACTCTGACGCTGCGCGGCCGGACGTCCGGCAGTGCAGAAGCGAGGATGGCGTCGCGGTCGATCAGGCGGCGAGGATGCGTGCGGCCAGCGCACCGGCGTTGCGTGCGTTGTCGACCCCGACGCAGGCCACCGGCACGCCGGGCGGCATCTGCACGATCGCGAGGAGCGCATCGAGGCCGTCGAGCACGGATTTGGAGGAGCGCAACGGCACGCCGATGACCGGCAGCTCGGTGTGCGCGGCAACGACGCCCGGCAAAGCTGCCGCCAGCCCGGCGCCGGCGATGATCACCCTCACGCCGCGCAGGGCGGCGGCGGAGGCGTACTCGGCCACCGCCCGCGGCTCCCGGTGTGCCGACAAGACGTTGAACTCCCAGGAGATGCCGCGTGCGTCAAGCTCCTCGATCGCCGCCTCCATGCGCTCGCGGTCCGATTCCGAGCCGACCACGATCCCCACCTGCGGGCCCTCCTCGGGGAAAGGCTCGGCGACATCGAGCGCCTCGGTCTCGGTGGTGGGCTCGGAATTAGCGCGCAACGCTGACAGCTCCCAGGGCGATGTCGCGACGGTAGCGGCAGCCCGCGAAGCGGATGTGCTCGGCGGCCCCGTAGGCGCTCTCGCGTGCTTCATCGAGAGACGGCCCGACCCCGGTCACGTTGAGGATGCGGCCGCCGTCTGTGACCAGCCCGCCTGCGCGCATTGCCGTGCCGGCGTGGAAGACGAGTGCTCCGGCCGCCTCCGCATCGCGCACGCCGTCGATCGGCGTGCCGCGGTCGCCACGCTCGGGATAGGAGCCTGCCGCCAGCACCACGGTGACCGCGGCGTCTTCAGAGGCCGCCAGCTCGACTCCCGATAGCTCACCGCGTGCGGTGGCCGCCAATGCCTCGAGCAGGTCGCCCTCGAGGCGGGGGAGGATCGACTGCGTCTCGGGGTCGCCGAAGCGGCAGTTGAACTCGAGGACACGTGGGCCGTCCGGCGTGAGCATGAGCCCTGCGTAGAGCAGTCCCGTGAAGGGCGTACCCCGGCGTGCGAGCTCCCTCGCGACGGGGCGCAGCGCCGTCTCGAAGAGCTCGTCGGCCTCTCCTGCGCCCACGCCGGGCACCGGCGAGAACGCGCCCATGCCGCCCGTGTTCGGCCCGGCGTCGCCGTCGCCCACGCGTTTGTAGTCGCGTGCGGGGGCGAGCGGCAGCACCGTCTCGCCGCTCACGAGTCCGAACAGCGAGAGCTCCTCTCCCTCGAGCAGCTCCTCGACGAGCACCTTGCCGGAAGTCGGCGCCGCGTCCAGCTCTTGCTGTGTCAGGCAGACGAACACGCCCTTGCCGGCCGCCAGACCATCCTGCTTGACGACGCACGGCGGGCGCGGCTCGTCGAGCAGCGCCGCGGTGGGCACGCCCGTCGCCGTCATGACCTCCTTCGCGAAGCGCTTGGAGCCCTCGATGCGGGCGGCCGCCCGGCTCGGCCCGAAGACGGCGATGCCGGCTCCGCGCAGACGGTCGGCGAGACCGGCGACAAGCGGCGCTTCGGGCCCGACCACGACCAGGTCGGCCGCCAGGCGGCGCGCGAGCGACGTGAGCCCGTCCGCGTCATCGGTCGGGAGAGAGTGGCATTCACCGAGGGCCGCCACGCCGGGATTGCCCGGTGCGGCGTGCAGCTCACCGAGCAGAGGGCTCTCGCTCAGCTTCCAGGCGAGCGCGTGCTCGCGCCCTCCGGAGCCGACGAGGAGCACCCTCACTGGGGGCGCACTCTACTGGGGGTATCCGATGTTTGAAACCCAGCCCTTGTGACCATGACAGGGGCGTGCAATTCGAGCCGGGCTTGGACCGTCACGAGTGGGAGGGCGAGTGGCAGGGGCTCGCGGAGGAGCTCGACGATGCGCCCGAGGACGTCCTTCCCGACGCCGCCGCCCTGCTCGAGCGGATGCTGCTCGAAAGCGGCTACGACCTGGCCGACCCCGTCGCACGCGAGGGCGAGGAGCGCGAGATCATGGCCGAGTTCCTGGCGGCGCGCGAGATCGCGAAGCGCGTCGAGGCGGGGGAGACCGTCGACCCGGGCGACCTGGGCAACGCCGTGCAGAGCCTCGTGACGCTGCACGACCGCCTGATCGAGCCCGCTCCCTAGCGAGGGCCCGCTCGTCAGGGTCGTGCGAGCGCCTCCGGGCGCCGTGGCGCGAGCACCCGTTCACGGTCGGCGCCTGTGCCGATCAGCGAGACCTCGACATCAAGCGAGCGCTCGACGTAGGCGACATAGCGGCGCGCAGCGTCGGGCAGGTCGCCGAGCTCCTCGACCGCGTCGAGCGACTCGTTCCATCCGTCGAGCACTTCGTAGACCGGCTCCGCGTGGTGGAAATCGCTCTGGTGCGCGGGGAACTCATCGGTCTCGCGCTCACCCGGAAGGCGGTAGCGGACGCACACGGGTAGCTCGGCGAAGGCCGACAGGACGTCGAGCTTCGTCAGGGCCAGCGACGTAAAGCCGTTCAGCCTGGCCGCGTAGCGCAGGCCGACGAGATCCAGCCAGCCGCAGCGGCGCTGCCGGCCTGTCACCGTGCCGTATTCGCGGCCCAGCTCGCGCACGCGCTCCTGATCCGGGCCTTCTATTTCGGTGGGAAAGGGCCCCTCCCCGACGCGTGTCACATAGGCCTTCGCTACGCCCATGATCGCATCGATGCGGTTCGGTCCGATGCCGACGCCGGTCGCCGCAGCCGCTGCGATCGGGTTCGAGGAGGTGACGAAGGGATACGTGCCGTGGTCGAGGTCGAGGAGCGTGCCCTGCGCGCCCTCGAGCAGCACTGACCGCCCTCCGCGAAGCGCCTCGTGGACGAACAGCGACGTGTCCGCGATGTACGGACGTAGACGCTCCGCCCACCGTTCGGCACGGCCGGCCACGTCGTTCAGCTCGAGTGGCGGCGAGCCGTACACACGCTCGAGCCACACGTTCTTCTCCGCGAGCGCCACCTCGATCTTCTGGCGCAGGATCTTGGGGTCGAACAGGTCCTGGACGCGGATGCCGAGCCGCGCCGACTTGTCCGCGTAGGCGGGGCCGATGCCTCTGCGGGTCGTGCCGATCTGCAGCCGGCCGAGCCGTCGCTCGCTTGCCTGGTCGAGCGCAACGTGCCAGGGCATGATCAGGTGCGCGTTGCCGGAGAGCCTGATGCGCTCGGTCGAAAGGCCGCGCGCCTCGAGCTCGTCGAGCTCCTCGATAAAAGTCTCGGGGTCGACGACCACGCCGGCACCGAGCACGCATTCCTTGCCCCACAGGATCCCCGAGGGCATGTGACGGAACTTGTAGGTCTCGCCGTCGGCCACGATGGTATGGCCGGCGTTTGGGCCGCCCTGGTAGCGGCAGACTAGGTCGGAGTGTTGCGCAAGCAGGTCGACGATCTTGCCCTTGCCCTCGTCGCCCCACTGCGCCCCGACGATCACGGTGGCCGGCACGTTGAGGAAGTGTGCCGCATCGTGCGGCTGCCCGCCCCCTCGCGGCAATTCTCGATGCAGGGACTGTCCCCGAACGGGGACTGTCCCGTCAGCTTCGAAGCAAAGAGCTCGTACAGGGCCAATCGTCGACGTCCTCGCACAGCCCCGCGTGAACGGGGCCCCACCGCGTCCCGACGATCACGGTGGCCGGCACGTCGAGGAAGCCTCCCGCAAGCAGCGACGGAGCGCGTAGTGCGGGGCGCTAACCGGTGCAGGGACTGTCCCCGAACGGGGACTGTCCCGTCAGGTTCGAAGCAACAGGCTCGCCCAGGGCCAATCGTCGACGTCGTCGCAAAGCCCCGCGTGGACCGGGTTCTCAACGACGTAGCGGCAGACCTCCTCGTACTGCCGCTCGTCCTCGATGAGGCGTGCGTCGTAACGGCCCTGAAAGAGGTGCCCGGTCCGGTCGTGGCGGCTGTTGTAGTGCTGCGCGTACCCTCCGTTGAGGCGCCGCATGCCTTGCGAGAGTGCCTCGAGCGGGCACTCGACCACGAGGTGGTAATGGTTCAGCATCAGACAGTATGCGTGGCACTCCCATCTGTGGCGTTCGGCCACGCCGGAGAGCAATAGGAGGAATCCGCGCCGATCGGCGTCGTCGGTGAAGATCGCCTGGCGTGCGTTCCCTCTAGCAGTGACGTGGAAGATGCCGTCGCCGAGGACCGACCGTGGCGCTCGAAGCATGCGGCGAATCTAGGCCCAGCCAGGCGCTTGCGAAACTGTCCGTGGAGAGTTCGTTACGAATTCGGCACGTCGAGCCCGACGGGACAGTCCCCTGCGGGGACAGTCCCTGCGTGTGGGGAGGTCGGACTTGGCGTCGGTTCGTCGAGCCTGACGGGACAGTCCCCTGCGGGGACAGTCCCTGCGTGTGGGAGGGCCGACTTGGCGTTGGTGCGTCGAGCCTGACGGGACGGTCCCCTGCGGGACAGTCCCCGCGAAGACAGTCTCTTTGGGGCCCGCTTACGCGGCCGCCAGGTCGGCGAACTTGGCGTAGCGCTGCAGGAAGGAGAGCTTGACGGTGCCCGTCGGGCCGTTGCGGTGCTTCGAGAGGATTATCTCCGCGATGCCCTGGTCGGGGCTCTCGTCGTTGTAGTAGTCGTCCCGGTAGATGAAGGCCACGAGATCCGAGTCCTGCTCGAGCGAGCCCGAATCTCTCAGGTCGGAAAGGATGGGGCGCTTGTCGTGGCGCTGCTCCACGGCCCGCGAGAGCTGCGACATCGCGATGATCGGAAGGTCCAGCTCGCGCGCCAGCACCTTGAGCGAGCGCGAGATCTGGGAGACCTCCTGGACGCGGTTTTCGTAGTTCGAGTCCGACGTCATCAGCTGGAGGTAGTCGACGACGATCAGGCCGAGGTGCGGCTCCTTCGACTTGAGCCGCCGGGCCTTGGCCCGGATGCCCATGATCGTCATCGAGCCGGTGTCGTCGACGTAGATGGGCGCCTTTGCGAGCTTGTCGCACGCAGCGGTGAGGCGCGGCCAATCGTCCGCGGCCAGCTTGCCGCTGCGCAGTCGCTGCGACTCGACCTTCGCCTCGCTGCACATGAGCCGCTGCGTCACCTCGGCCTTCGACATCTCGAGGGTGAAGAGCGCGACCGGCACCTGCTTGCGGACGGCCAGGTTGGCGGCCATGCAGAGCGCGAGACCGGACTTGCCCATGCTCGGACGGGCCGCCACGATGATCAGGTTGCCGGGCTGGAACCCTGAGGTGATCCGGTCGAGATCGCGGAACCCGGACGCCACGCCGGTGATCTCCTCGCCGGCCTCGTAGAGCATCGTGATGCGCTCGAAGCTCTCCTTGAGCAGGTCCTCGATGTGGCTGAACTCGCTGGTGACCTGCTGCTGGGAGAGGTCGAAGACGATCTGCTCGGCGCGGTCGAGGAGATCCGCCGCGTCGCCGGGGCGCTCCCACCCCAGTCGGGCTACCTCACCGCCGGCGTAGATGAGGCCGCGCAGGATGGCCATCTCGCGCACGATGCGGGCGTAGTGCGCCGCGTTGGCGCTGGCCGGCACGAGCCGCGCCAGCTCGTGCATGCGGACGCGGCCGCCGGCATCCTCGAGCTCGCTCCGCTCCTCGAGCTCGTCGGCGACCGTGATCGCGTCGACCGGTTCACCCTTGGCGAAGAGCGCGAGGGCCGCGCGGTAGATCCTGCCGTGGCTCTCGCGGTAGAAGTCGCCGGCGTCGACGACCTCGCTGACCGCTCCGATGGCGCCCGGCGAGAGCATCATGGCGCCGAGCACGGACTCCTCGGCGTCGAGATTCTGCGGCGGGACGTGCTCTGTGTCGGGGGCAGTGGCCGTCGGGGCCATGGCTGCATTGATTACGGGACGGGCGTCGGACTGCAAGTCCGGTCAGGCCCCCCGGCGAACTACACGGTTTGCAGGAGAAAGGAACATCCGTTCGCCGTATGTTCCCCAGGCGACCGGACGTTGTCCCCGTTCCAGCCAACAGCTCGGGTGTACGGATCCTTCGCTGTGTGCGGGGAGTTCGTGGGCGGCGTCCCCAGCCCCGGCCGCAGACGTGGACGCTTTGTGGAGAGCGTGCCACCCGCCGGCGGCAGCCGACCCTACGCGCTCTGCGTGTCGGCCGATCCTTCGGGCGAGCCGGACGCCGGCTCCTGCACGACCTCGTCGGTGAGCTCTGCGTCAGGCTGCTCGGGAGCCGCCTCGTCGCTCGGCTCGAGGTCGACGGTCTCTATGACCTCAACATCCTGAGCCTCTTCCACGGCCTCGGCTTCGGCTGCGGCTTCTGCGGCGGCCATCGCCTCGAGCTCCTCCTCCGGGGGGAGCTCTCCGCCCTCGGGAATGACCAGCGTCTTGACGTTCGCGTCCACGTCCTCGAAGAGCGAGATGGTCACCTCGTAGCGGCCGATGCGCTTGATCGACTCGGACAGCCCGATCTTGCGCCGGTCGACGCGAACCTTGCGCACCCGCCAGATCTCGTCGGCGATGTCGGTTGGCGTCACGGAGCCGAACAACGCGCCGGTCGGCCCCGCCTTCACCTCGAAGCGCAGCACCGTCTTCCCGAGCAACTCGGCGATCTCGTGCGCCTGCTCGGCACTGCGCGCTTCGTGGCGCGCCTTCTGGGCCTCGCGCTTGCGCAGCTCCGCGACCTTGGCGGCCGTGGCCACCTCGGCGAGCCGCCGGGGCAGGAGGTAGTTGCGCGCAAAGCCGCGGGCGACGTCGACGACCTCCCCGCGCAGGCCGACCTTCTCGACGTCCTGGAGGAGGATGATCTCCACGGCTACCCCGAGACGTATGGGAGCAGCGCCATCTCGCGGGCGCGCTTGATCGCCACCGCCACCTGGCGCTGATGGCGCCGGCACGCACCGGTGATGCGCCTCGAGCGGATCTTGCCCTTCTCGGAGACGTAGCGCCGCAGCTGGCCGGTGTTCTTGTAATCGACCTCTTCGATCTTCTCCTTGCAGAAGTAACAGTTGCGGCGCCTGATCTGTGCGGTCGCCGGGCCGCCGCGCCGTCGTTGCTGCTTGTCTTTGTCCCTGTTGGGAGGCATCAGAAGGGGATGTCGTCGTCGGTTGCCGTGGTGTCGAAGTCGGCGTTCTGCGCACCGGCCCCGGTCGGCACGAACTGCCCCTCTCCTTCGGGGCGGCCACCGAGGAACTGCACGGTGTCGGCGATGATCTCGACTGCCTGACGCTTCGTGCCGTCCTGGGCCTCCCACTCGCGCCAGTCGAGACGTCCGTCGACGCCGACCGGACGGCCCTTGGACAGGTACTGCGAGCAGCTCTCTCCCTGCGCGCCCCACACGGTCACGTCGAAGTAGTTCGGCTTGTCGGTCCACTGGCCCGTCGCCTGGTCCTTCTGGCGCGTGTTGACCGCGATGCGCAGCTTGCAGACTGGTGTGCCGCTCGGCGTGTGCCTCAGCTCGGGGTCGCGGGTCAGGTTGCCCACCAGCACGACGCGGTTGATATTTGCCACTTTTCCTCCTCTCGCGGGGCTAGGCCGCCTGCTCGTCCGCCGAGGCAGGTGCGGGTCCGGCCGTGCTTCTCGTGGTCCGCCGCACGGCCATCTGGCGCATTACGCCGTCGGTGATCTTCAGCACGCGCGATAGCTCGTCGAGCGTCTCGGCGGTGGAGCTGAAGAGCAGCAGGTGGTAGGTGCCCTCGCTCTTGTGGTCGATCTCGTAGGCGAGCTTGCGCCGACCCCACGGGTCGTGGCGCTCGACGGTGCCGCCGTGGCTCTCGATCAGCCCCCGGGCGCGCGTCACGATCTCGTCGTGACGCTCCTCCGGAAGCTCCGGATCGAGCATGAGCAGGATTTCGTACGCAGTCACTGTTCCCGGAGCCCTCCTTCCTTCGGTCTAGCGGCCTTGCCGGTGCTGCGCCGCCCGGGAGCACGGCGCCGAGGCAAGGCAGGAAGCGGGCCAGTGTAGCATCGCCCTGGTGAATCCAAGGATCGCCGCGCTGGTCGGAGGTGTCGCACTCGCGGGCGCCGCCCTTTACCGGCTGACGCGCCGCGGAGCCGCGGCACCGCAGCCCGTGCCTACGCCTCCCGACCCACGTGCGGACGAGCTGCGACGCAAGCTCGCCGAATCTCGCGAGGTGGTCGGCGAGCAAGAGGAGTTCGAGTCGGCGGAGACGACCATCGACGCGGTCGAGGACGTCGAGGAACGGCGGCGCGAGATCCACGAGCGCGGCCACGCCGCAGCGGAGCAGATGCGCGGTGACGAGACGGCCTCTTAGCAGCACGTCTCGAAACCCCATTTGACCGCCCCGGCCACGCCTTCTGGGAGAGTTCATCGCCACCAGGCCAGCGGATTCCGAAGGCATCGGGCGCAGTCGGGGCGGTCGGGGGAGATGGGGTACTGCTGCTGGCCCAGTGGTACCTAAGCACTCCGCAAGCGCCTTGAAAAGATGTGGATAAGTAGCGTCCTTGACAGCCGTAAAGCCGCTCTGTGCAGGCATAGTCGGCCGCGGTCGGCGCTGGCACGCGCCTTCCCTTGTGCATGGTTTGTGCGCTCGCAGCGTGAAATTCGTGACGACTTCAACAGGCCCGAGGGCGAGCTGTGGAAGAAGCGGCCGGCGCGGGTCAGCGGCGCAGGAACGCTTCGGCACCATCCGCGAGCCCGCGGGCGACGCGCTGCCGGTAGGCCGCCGAGCGCAGCAGGCGCTGCTCCCGCGGGTTCGAGAGGAAGCCGGTCTCCACCAGCACGACCGGCACGTCGGCCCAGTTGAAACCGGTCAGGTCGCTGCGCCGGACGACGCCGCGGTCGGCAGCGCCTGTTGCGCGCAGGAGGTTGCCCTGAATCAGCCGGGCCGCACGCCGGCTGGCCGAGAAGATGTCGTCCGTCCAGCCCTCGCGGCGAGCCGGGTAGAGCGTCGAGACGCCACGCAGCGACGGATCGGCGGAGCCGTCCGCGTGCACCCGGAGCATGAGCGCCGCCCCACGCCGGTTGCAGAACTGCGCGCGCGCCACGTTGCCGCCGTTTCCGTAGCGGAAGGTCGGGCCGGTACGCGTCAGCGCTACACGAAAGCCGCGGCCCTCGAGCAACGCGCGTGCGCGGCGCGCGATTGCCAGAACGACCTCCGCCTCACCCGGGGCGCCGCCGCCGTCCTTGATCTTCGTCTCGCGGGCTCCCGGTCCGATCGGCTCGCGCTGAGTTCCGACCGCGGGCGGGGTGCCGTGCCCGGGGTCGAGGCAGATGAGCGCTGCGGCTAGCGTCTCCGCCAGCACGCGGCGTTCAGGCGGCGGGCGCGAGCAGCCGGGCGACGGCTTCGGCGAGCGAGTGCTCGACGCGGATCGAGCGGTCGAGGCCGGTGAGCCGGAAGATGCGCACGATACGCGGGTCGGTCGCGACCACCGTGAGGCTGCCGCCCGCTCGCTCCAGCGCCTTGGCGGCCGCCGCCATGATGCCCAGCGCGGTCGAGTCGAGGAAGGTCGTGCCGACCAGGTCGACGATCAGCCGGCTCTTGGCTTCGCCGCCGGTTCCGTCACCGAGCGCGCCGCGGAGCTCGTCCGCGCTGCTCAGATCGAGCTCGCCGTGCACGGACACGACGGTGGTCCGGTTGCCGAGCTGGGCCACAGTGAAGGCGGGATCAGCGTAAGTCACCCTCCGAGACTACAAAACAGTTCAAGGCTCTACCGGCCGGTCCCCTGTGTGTTTGCCCTGGCCTTGTGAGGGTTCGCTTACGAAATCCACCAACAGTCACACCATGGCCAAGCGGTAGCCGACGCCTCGCACCGTGACGAGCTGCTCGGGCTTGGCGGGGTCGCGCTCGATCTTGCGCCGCAGGTTCGAGATGTGGATGTCGCAGGCGCGCTGGTCGCCCACGTAGCTGCTCTCCCAGAGGTGCTGCATGATCTCGCGGCGCGAGAAGACGCGCTCGGGCTGCTCGGCGAGCAGCGCCAACAGCTTGAACTCGGAGGGCGTCAGCCGGACCGGCTCGCCGCCGACCGTGACGTGGTGTCGCACCGGGTCGATCTCCAGGCGGCCCAGGCGGCGCATTGCTCCGCCGGCGGCCCGCCTGTCCAGCTCCCGCCGGCGCAGTAGCGCGCGCACGCGACTGAGGAATTCGGCCATCGAGAAGGGTTTCGTGACGTAGTCGTCGGCCCCGCTCTCCAGCCCCAGCACACGGTCGACCTCCGCATCGCGGGCGCTCAGCATGATGATCGGAACATCGCTCGATTCGCGCAGCCGCCGGCAGACCTCGACGCCCGAGAGGTTCGGCAGCACGATGTCGAGCACCACGAGGTCGAAGGAGTCGTGCTCGGCGGCTCTCATCGCACGCTCCCCGTCCTCAGCCGTGACGACGTCGAAGCCTTCGCTCCCCAACGCGTAGCCGAGCGCGTCGAGGATGGCGGGCTCGTCGTCGATGACGAGGACGCGGCCCTTCACGCCGACAGCAGCTTCGCGGTCTGCAGTTCGATACGGGCGACCGTCCCCTCGCCGGGAGCCGACTCGAGCTCCAGACTCCCATGCATGGCCTCGATCGCCTGCCGAGCGATCGCCAGCCCGAGGCCGAAACCCTGCCCCGGACCGTCGGCTCCCAGGCTGTCGACACCCCGGTAGAAGCGGTCGGCCGCACGACGGAGCTCCTCCGGGTTCATGCCGCGGCCGGTGTCACGCACCTCGATCGAGGTCCGGTCCTTGCGCCGGCGGCAGGAGAGCACGATCCGGCCCTCCTGCGTGTAGCGAGCGGCGTTCACGGCGATGCTGGTGACCGCCTGCTCGAGGAGCTCGCGATTGGCGAGCGCGGCCGCATCGGAGCGGCAGCGCACGTGCACGCGGACGTCGGCCGCCGGGCGAAGTCCGTCCGCAACCTCTGCCAGCAGCATCTTGAGCCGCACGACCTCCAACCGCGGGGGCTCAACCTCGCCCTGCGCCCGCGCCAGCACGAGCAGCGCCCGGGTGAGGCGCGCCAGCCGGCCGGCTTCGCGCTCGACGTGGTTCAGGAAGCGGTCCCTCTCCCGGGGGTGCTCTTTGGCGCCCGCCTGCAGGACGTCGACCGCGCCGAGGATCGCGGTGAGCGGCGTTCGGAGCTCGTGGGCGGCGTTGGTGATGAACTCGCGCGCGGTGCGCTCGCGGAGCTCCCGCTCGGTGATGTCGCTGAACAGGCAGATGGCAGCCAGGATCTCGCCGCCGCGGTCCCGGACGGGTGCTGCGCTCGCCTCGACCACGACGCGGCGCCCATCTGCGCGAACGATCGTCAGGCGCTCGCCGGTGATGACCTCGCCTCGCAGGGCGCGCACGAGCGGCCACTCGTCGACCTCGACGCGCGAGCGATCGTCACGGTACCCCTCGTACCGCGTGTACTCGCCGAGATCCTGCGGGAGCTCGATGTCGCCGAGCACACGGCGGGCCTCCTCGCTGGCGAGCAGCACCTGTCCCGAGGGCGCCTCGGCCAGAACGAGACCAGCCGGGATCCGCTCGACGATCGACTCGAGGTAGGCACGTCTCATCTCGAGCTCCTCGTACGCGCGCTCGAGCTCGGCGGTCCGCTCGAGCATCCTCCGCTCTAGCTCGGCGTACCGGGCCTCGGCGCCCCCGGCGGGGGAGCCGACGACCATCGTGTCCGGCCAGTCCACTGTCACCTCCCGCGACCCCGCCGGCCGACGCGCGACCGGCCTGTCGATGGTACTCCGTCCGCGCGGGTGGGCGGAGGCGGGCCGCCCGCGACGCACCGGCGGCGCGAACGATTGACGAGCTGCGATTCGGGCACAAGCAGCCGCGATGGCTCGACTAGGCAGCGAGCTGCTCGCACTGCCCGTCCGCCTCGGAGACATCGTGCTGGGGCACGCCGTTGACGTCCTCGCAGACGCGCGGCTGACACATGCAGTCGGGCTCGAGGTGCGCTGCGGCGACGACGAGCACCGCTTCCTCCCGCTCGCCTCGGCGACGCTCGGAGACGAAGACATCGCCGTAAGCACGCCATTCGCCCTGCTCGAGCGCGACGAGCTCGACTTCTACTCGCGCGAGGGGGCGAGCCTGCGCGCGCTGCGCGGTGTGCTCGTGTCGGATGAGGGCAGGACAGCCGGGGAGCTCGCCGACCTCGAGCTCTTGCCCGACGGCAGGGTCGAAGGTGTGCTCGTCCGAACGGGCGACTTGGTCCGGCGGGTGCGCCCACCCGCGCTTGGCCTGTAGGCGTTCTGTATGGAAATCCGTAGATTTCCGCGATCGAGCGCTCACGCGGCGGGGAGTAGGTTCGCACCGTGGCGACCCGCAACGGGACTCCCCCCTCCGACGCGAACGGTGCGCACTCCCGTCCCGGCCTGGTGTTCTTTCACTCGCCGCGCTCCGGACCGTCCAGGCGGGTCGAAGGCTTCCTGGCGCAGGTGCTTCAGCGGCGCGGCAACCACGAGACCTTCCGCCTCTATCGCGTTGCACCGGAGGAACGCCCCGACCTCGCGACGCGCTTCGGCGTCGACCAGATCCCCACGCTCGTCGTGGTGGACGAGAAGCACGTCCGGGGTCGACTCGAGCGGCCGCGTGGCTGCGACGACATCGAGAGCTTCCTGTCGCCCTGGCTGAAGTGACCTACGGCGCGTCCGCTGCGACGACGACGTAGCCGTCGCCGAACTCGACGACGTCGTCGCCCGGAGGTTCGTGTCCGGGCGCGACGAGGTAGGCATCCGGGCGGGCGCGGACGGCCTCGTACTGCCTGCGAGTCACTTCCACGACCACGATGCAGCTCCCATCCGGGCACTCGCAGATGAACGGGATGCGTTCATCCCACTCGAGTCGCTCGAGGCGGGCCTTCAAGCGCTCATTCGCGCCTCGGAAGCGCTCGCGCGTTGTCTCACGCTGACCGTGCACGTGGCAGGTTCTTCCTTGCCAGACTGCGCGTGTCGCAAACGAGTCGCCACCTGAAGTGGACTAGGCTCTCTGTGTGGACCGCCGCGAGCAGCGAATCGCGCGGAACGAGGCTCTGTACCGGGAGGTGAACGAGCGGATCCGGCAGGTCGAGGAGAGCCTCACCGCGCGGGGCATCGCCGAGCCCCCTGGGCCCGGCGAGTACTTCTGCGAGTGCGGGCTCGAAGACTGCATGGAAAAGATCCTGCTCACTCCCGAGGAGTACGAGGCGGTACGGGCGACCCCGATCCGCTTTGCGATCACGCCGGAGCATCTCATCGCCGACGTCGAGAAGGTCGTGGAGCAGAACGATCGGTTCACAGTCGTCGAGAAGCACGAGGGTGAGCGGGAGCTGGTCGTCGAGCGCGATCCGCGCAGCTCGTAGAGCGCCGATTGGAGCGGCCCGGACGCCGTCGCGCGACGGCGCGGCTCGCCGGGCTGGCCGTTCTCGCCGTAGTGCCCTTTCTGCCCGCGGTGGGCTCGGGCTTCGTCGCCGACGACTTCATTCTCCTTCGCACGCTCGAGCGTTTCGACGGCGTCGCCTGGGCCTTCTCGCACAACGACCTCGGCCAGGGCGGCGGCGCAGGGCATTTCTACCGGCCACTCTGGGTGCTCTGGCACGCGGCCCTGGACAGGCTGTCAGACGGCGACCCTGCTGCATTCCACGCCGGGAATCTCGTCCTCTACGCGCTCATCACCCTGCAGGTCTGGGCGCTCGTACGGCGGTTGGCCGGCGAGTGGGCGGCCTGGGTCGCTGCTGCCGGCTTCGCGGTCTACCCGCGCCACGGCGAGTCTGTCGCCTGGATCTCGGGGAGCACCGACCTGGTCGCCACCGCGTTCGGGCTGGCTGCGCTGCTCTGCACGTTGGCCGGCCGGCGCCCGATGGTCTGGGCTGTTTCCGCGTCGGCGTTCGCCGCCGCTGCCGCGCTCGCCAAGGAGAGCGCCTTCGTCGTGCCGGTGCTGGCTCTGATCGTGCTCTGGGCCGCGACGGGTCGCCTGCGCTGGGCGGTTCCGTCGGCGATGCTCGGCGCGCAGCTCGTAGTGCTCGCCGTGCGTGCCGCGGTCGTCGGTGGGGCCGGTGGGTATTCCGAATACCCGTGGACACCGGTACGGGTCGTGGGCGTGGCCGTCTCGTACGTCGCAGCCGCGCTGTCGCCGCCGCAGCTCGAATTGCTGCGCTACCCGCCACTCCTGGTCGTGCCGGCCGGGCTGGGCGCTCTGGCGCTCTGGCGCCTGCTGCGCCTGCGGCGGCTGGGCGAGCACGGACGTGTGCGTCTTGCAGTGGCGGGCGCACTGTGGTTCGCAGTCAGCCTCGTCCCGGCGCTCAACCTCGCCGTAGACCTCAACACGGCGAACGGCGAGCGCCTCCTCTTCCTGCCCTCGGTCGGTCTTGCGCTCGCGCTCGGGGCGCTCGCGCCGCTGCCCTCCGCCCGGATGGTTCCAGCGCTTGCAGCGGCCGGCGTGGCCGCGCTGGCACTCTCGGCCCACTCGGCGCGCAACTGGGTCACCGCGGAGCGGGTCGCAGGCCGGGTCGTTACGGCGGCGGCACAGCTCGGGCCGCCGGGGGGCGAGCTGGTGCTCGTGACCGTCCCGGCCAACTACCGGACCGCACACGTGTTTCCGGGCGCCACGCTGGCCGCTGCTCTCGAACGTGCGGGCCGGTCTGACCTGCGCGTGGCCGTGTGCATTTCGATTTATCTGCGCGAGGAGCAGGCCGGCGCCGTCCAGGTGGCCAGGCGGCCGGACGGCGCGCTCGAGGCTCGCTCCACGTGGGCGGCGCCCTTCGATGTGCCCGTACTGCGCGATCCGTCGCCGCTTGGGCCCGACTGCGCCTACGAGGTTGACGACTCCTGGCCGCCGGGGCTCGAGCTGCGCGCGGTGGCGCGGCCGGGACCGTCTGTGCAGCCCGCCGCGCTGGGCTTCTTCGACGGTCGAGACCTGCGGCCTATCCCATAGCCGTGCGGAGCGAGGCCACGAACTGTCCCAATGCACGCGGGCCGTCCTCCGCCGCCTGCACCGCTGCCGAGCCGACGACTACACCGTCGGCGAGCTCGGCGGCGGCGCGCGCCTGCTCGGGCGTTGAGATGCCGAAGCCGGCGTAGAGCGGCACGTCCGTGACACGGCGGGCCCGTTCGACGAGCGGAGCGAGCTGCGGCGAGAGCGCATCGCGCACCCCGGTCGTGCCGGTGAGCGTCACCAGGTAGAGCCAGCCGTCCGTCTGCTCGGCTGCGAGCCGCAGCCGCTCGTCGGTGGAAGTGGGTGCGACCAACTGCACGCGACGGAGCTCCCGGTGCTCGTCCGCGGGCAGGTCGGCGACGATGAGCGCGCTCGCGCCGGCCTCGCGCGCGTCCGACTCAAAGCGGTCGTAGCCCCAGGCCTCGAGCAGGGCCGAGTAGGTCATGGGCACAAGCGGAACGTCGGTCCGCCGGCGCGTCTCGGCGAGGCAGTCGAGACACGCCCGTGTTCGCATGCCGGCTTTAAGCGCGCGCTCCGCGGCGCGCCTGATGACAGGCCCGTCGGCCAGCGGATCCGAGAACGGAAAGCCGATTTCGATGAGGTCGGCACCTGCCTCGACGGCCGTCTCGGCGAGCGCCGGCGTCTCGCGAGCGGCCATCAGGTAGACGACCAGCCGCTTGCGTGGGACGGCGGCCGTCACACTTCCCGCGCGAATTCGGCACATTCGTGCGCGCCCGAGCCACGTACCCTCGATGCCCCCGTGGGTGGGTGGGGGGTGTGTGGGTGGGGGCGAGGGGTGCCGTCCGCGCCGATCATGTCCGCGCGCTGATCTGTTCGAGATCCTTGTCGCCGCGCCCCGACAGACAGACGAGCACGAGCTCCGCGTCGAGCTCACCGGCCCGCGCCAGCGCGTGGGAGGGCTCGAGCGCGGGCAGGATGCCTTCCGTGCGACAGAGGCGGCGGCACGCCGCGAGCGCCTCCTCGTCGGTCGCGGTCACGTACTCGACGCGGCCGGAGTCGCGCAACGCCGCGTGCTCGGGCCCGACGCCCGGATAGTCGAGGCCCGCGGAGATCGAGTGTGCATCCTGCACCTGGCCGTCCGCGTCGGCGAGCACCGCCGAGCGTGTGCCGTGCAGCACCGCAGTGCGGCCCGCACTGAGGCTCGCGGCGCCTTCCGCCTCGACGCCGACCAGGCGCACGTCCCTGTCATCCAGGAAGGAAGCAAACATGCCGATCGCGTTCGAGCCGCCGCCTACGCAGGCCACCACGACGTCGGGCAGCCGGCCCTCGGACTCGAGCAGCTGGGCGCGGGCCTCGCGCCCGATCACCGCCTGTAGCTCCCGGACGATCTCCGGGTACGGGGCCGGCCCGACGCACGAGCCGATCAAGTAGTGGCTCGTCTCGACGTTCGAGATCCAGTCGCGGATGGCCTCGCTGGTTGCCTCCTTGAGCGTCCGGGTGCCGACCTCGACCGGCACGACCTCGGCGCCGAGCAGCCGCATCCGCTCGACGTTGGGGCGCTGCCGTCGCATGTCCTCTGCGCCCATGTAGACACAGCACTCGAGGCCGAAGCGCGCGCAGACAGTCGCCGCGGCAACGCCGTGCTGTCCCGCACCCGTCTCGGCCACGATGCGTCGCTTGCCGAGGCGACCGGCAAGCAGCGCCTGACCCAGGGCGTTGTTGAGCTTGTGAGCGCCCGTGTGCAGCAGGTCCTCGCGCTTCAGCCACAGGCGCGTGCCGGTCGCGAAGCGTTCTGCGAGCGTGAGCGGAGTAGGCCGTCCCGAATAAGACCGGCCGAGCGCATCGAGCTCCGCGTGGAAGAGGGGATCGTCCTGCGCCGCCTGCCAGCCCGCCGCCAGCTCGTCGAGCGCCGGGATGAGCGTCTCCGGCACGTAGCGGCCGCCGTACGGCCCAAAATGGATCATCGCGCTGCCGATACGTAGGCGCGCACGCGCGCATGGTCCTTGATTCCCGGCGCGGCCTCCAGCCGCGAGCTGGCGTCGACCGCCCACGGGCGCACTGCCGCGATCGCCCTGCGAACGTTGTCCGCCGCCAGCCGGCCGGCGAGCACGATCCGACCCTCGGCGTCGGCGGCCCGCTCGAGGTGCGCGGCGTCGTCCTGCCGCCACGGCAGGTCGATCACGTTGGCCACGACCTCGCCTCGGCTCAGCAACACTCCGTCGCGCGCACGGTGGTCACCCTCGCGCTCGTAGAGCTGCTCGAGGTCGGCGTCCGTCGCCTCCGTCTCGCCCACGAACACGGCGACCGAGAGCGCCGTTTCGGGCACCGGCAGAATGGCCGAGGCGCGCCGGGGGCTCTCGCGCGCGAGGATGAAGCCGAGCAGGTCGGCGCCCGCCTCGGCGGCGACGGCCACATCCTCCTCGCGCGTGAGGCCGCAGACCTTGACCAGCGGCCGCGAGAGCAGCTCGCGCAGCTTGGCGCCTGGATCGGGCGCGCGCATGAGCGCAGTGCCGACCAGGATCGCGTCCGCACCCGCCAGCTCCGCCGCGGCGCCCTGGGCCCGCGTGAGCACGCCACTCTCGGCAACGATCACCCTGTCGCTCGGCGCGCTTGCGACCAGTGCAAGCTGCGCGTTGCGGTCGAGGCGGAACGTGGCCAGGTCGCGGGCGTTGATCCCGATCGGGTCGGCGCCGAGCCTCACGGCACGCCCGAGCTCTGCTTCGTCGTGGGCCTCGACGAGCGTGTCGAGGTCGAGCCGTCGGGCCGCAGCCATGAGCTCGACCACGCGTCCGTCGTCGAGATCGCGAAGCAGGAGCAAGGCTGCGTCCGCACCTGCCTCGCGAGCGGTCTGCAGGTCGGACTCGGCCGAGAAGAACCCCTTGGCGAGGAGCGGTAGATCGCTGGCCAGGCGTGCCGCACGCAGGTCGTCCCACGAGCCGCCGAAGCGTGCGTCTACAAGCACCGAGGCGGCAGCGGCGCCGGCTCTGGCGTACGCGCGCACGAACGTGCCCGGCATCGCGTCGTCCCGGATGGAGCCCGCCGACGGCGACGCGCGCTTGAACTCGGCGATGGCCGCCAGCCCGGGCTCCTGCAGGGCGTCCCTAAGCCGACCCATCGTCCCCTCGTGAGAAGGCCGCCAGCTCCTCGAGACGTGCTGCGGCGGCGCCCGAGTCGACGGCCTGTCGGGCGCGCTCCAGACCCTCACGGAGGTCGCCCGCCTGGCCGGCGGCTGCGATCGCACCGGCGGCGTTGAGGAGGATGGCGTCGCGCCGGCCGCCGTCTGCGCCCTCCAGGACAGCGCGTATGGCGGCGGCGTTTTCCTGCGCGGAGCCGCCTCGCAGCTCGGCGGGATCGCAGCGCGGTACACCGAGATCGGCAGGGTCGACCGTGCGCTCCAAGACCTGTCCGTCGACGACCTCGCAGACCAGGTTCGTGCCGGCGGGCGACAGCTCGTCGACTCCCGCGAAGCCGTGGACGACGAAGACGTGGCGGGCTCCCAGCTGCGCGACCACCTCGGCCAGCGTTCGCACGAGGCCGGGAGCGTAGACGCCGATCACCTGCGCTCGGGCGCCGGCCGGGTTCGTGAGCGGACCCAGGACGTTGAACACCGTGCGTGTCGCGAGCTCGCGACGCACCGGCGCCGCATGGCGCATGGCGGGGTGGTGGAGCGGCGCGAACATGAAGCCGAAGCCGAGGCTGTCGATAGACGCAGCGATGCGCTCCGGCGAAAGCTCGAGGTTGAAGCCGAGCGCCTCCAGCACATCCGCGGAGCCGCAGGCGGAGGAGACCGCACGGTTGCCGTGCTTCGCTACCCCCGCGCCCGCCGCCGCGGCGACGAGGGCTGCCGCAGTCGAGATGTTGAGCGTGCCTGCCTCGTCTCCGCCGGTGCCGGCGGTGTCCACGAGGTCGTCGCGCCGCGGGCGCACGGGTACGACGTGCTCGCGCATCGCCTCCGCGCAGCCGGCGATCTCGTCCGCCGTCTCGCGCTTCGCCCGCAGGGCGGCGAGGAAGGCGCCGATCTGCGCCGGCGTCGCCTCGCCGCGCATGATCTCGTCCATCACCTCGCGTGCGTCGGCTCGTAAGAGATCGTGCCCGTCCACAAGACGAGCCAGTGCATTCTGAATGGCCGGCATAGGGACTCTCCGTAAGGTTGCCGGATCGTGGCCGCCCGCACCATCCATCGCTACGGCGAGCACCCAGCGCAGGTCGGCGAGCTGTTCGCGCCCGCGGGGTCTCCGCGAGGAGTGGCAGTCGTCATCCACGGCGGCTTCTGGCGGGCCGCCTACGACCGACACCTGATGGACGACCTGTGCGCTGATCTGGCCGCCGCCGGCTGGGCGGCGTGGAATCTCGAGTACCGGCGCACCGCCGGCGGAGATGGCGGCTGGCCCGAGACGTTCGTGGACGTCGCCTCGGGAATCGACCACCTGGTCGAGCTAGACAGGTCCGTGGGACTGTCCCTGGGACATGTCCCGGTGGCGGCGGTCGGCCACTCGGCGGGCGGCCATCTGGCGCTCTGGGCGGCAGCGCGCCCCAGGCTGCCCGCCCACGCGCCGGGCGCCTCGCCGCGGGTCCGTGTCACCCACGCCGTCTCCCAGGCCGGCGTCATCGATCTGGCCCAGGCAGCCCGCCTCCGGCTTAGCGGCGGCGCCGCCGAGGAGCTGCTCCAGGCTGAGGTCGACGAGGAGCCCGAGCGCTGGCGCCTCGGCTCGCCCGCCGCGTTCGTGCCGCTCGGCGTCCCGCAGCTGCTCGTGCACGGCGACCGGGATGACATCGTCCCCGTGTCGATCAGTCGCGCCTACGCAGACGCGGCGACTGCGGCGGGCGACCCTGTCCAGCTCGCGGTGCTGCGGGGCGTCGGCCACTTCGAGCATCTCGACCCTGGCACCTCGGCGTGGAGCGCAGTCCGTGACCGGCTCGACGCCCTGTAACAGACTGTTGCAAGCTCAATGACCATCGAGCGCGCCCACGCCGAGGCCCTGGACACCGCCGACTCGCTCGCGGGCTTCCGCGACCGGTTCGTCGTGGACGACCCACAGCTCATCTACGCCGACGGCAACTCGCTCGGGAGGCTGCCCCGAGATACGGTCGGGCGGCTCGAGCAAGTCGTCCGCAACTGGGGTGAGCAGCTCGTGGGCGGCTGGCTCGACTGGATCGAGCTGCCCGTCCGCGTGGGCGATGTGATCGGGCAGGTGATCGGCGCGCGTGCCGGCGAGACGCTCGTCTGCGACTCGACGAGCGTCAACCTCTACAAGCTCGCGTGGGCGGCGCTCGATCTGCGACCCGGGCGCGGCGCGATCGTCACCGACAACGCGAACTTCCCAAGCGACCGTTACGTGCTCGAGGGGATCGCCGCGCAGCGTGGGCTCGAGCTGCGCAGCTTCGCCGCCGACCCGGTCGCCGGGCCCTCGCCGGACGACGTACGCGAAGCGTGCGCCACCGGCGACGTGGCGCTCGTCAGCCTCTCGCATGTTGCCTACCAATCCGGAGCGCTCGCCGACCTGCCCGCTGTCACAGAGGTCGCGCACGATGCAGGCGCGCTCATGCTCTGGGACCTGAGCCACTCGGCGGGCGCTGTGCCCGTCGACCTGGCTGCGAGCGGCGCGGACCTGGCCGTCGGGTGCACGTACAAGTACCTCAACGCCGGCCCCGGCGCGCCCGCGTACCTCTACGTCCGCGGCGGCCTCCAGGACGAGCTGCGCTCGCCGGTGTGGGGCTGGTTCGGGCAGCGTGACCAGTTCCTCATGAGGCCGGAGTACGAGCCGGCCGAGGGCATCGAGCGCTTCCTCGCGGGCACTGCGCCCGTCCCTGGGCTCGTCGCCGTGCAGGCGGGCGCCGAGGTGCTGCTCGACGCGGGCGTCGAAGCGCTGCGCGAGAAGGCCACTGCGCTCACGGAGCTCACGGTCGCGCTCCACGACGAGCGTCTCGAACCGCTGGGCTTCCGGCTCGGCACGCCGCGCGACCCGTCGCGACGCGGCGCGCACGTTGCGATCGGGCACGACGAGGGCTGGCGGCTCTGCCGGGCGCTGATCGAACGGGCCCGCGTACTTCCCGACTTCCGCCCTCCCGATTCGATCCGCCTTGGCTTCGCGCCCCTGTACAGCCGTTTCGTGGACGTCTGGGACGCCGTCGACAGCCTCGCACGCCTGACGGAGAGCGGCGAGTACCGCGAGGTCGACGCCGCACCGGCGCGTGTGACCTAGACCGGTTCGGCGGGGGTAGTGCGGCTCCCTTGCCGTGGGTTGTAAGGCTCCCCTTACAGAACGCTGCTTCTTCGTGTAGCGTGCGCGGCCGCATGCATTTGACGCACGCGAGGCTCAGGGCAAAGCTCGGTCTGCTCGCGGCGCTGCTCGCCGTTGCGCTAGCAGGTTGCGGAGGCGGCGACGACGATGCGGACAACGACGCTGCGCAGACGGGCGCTCAGCCCACCGAGAACGCCGCGGTTGCGCAGGCGAACCTGTCGGGCGTCAAGGACTACCTGCAGACCCACACCAGGCTGCTCACGGCGTTCGCCGATGAGTTCGGCCAGGTCGCGAGCCGCTACCAGCGGCTCGCGCAGCGGGCCGGCCCCGATCTCGAAACGCTGTGGAGCCGGCAGCCGGATGAGGTGCGTCCGCTCGTCCAGCGCCTGAAGGCTCTCTGGACGGAGGGCAATCCGTACTACGAGCGGATGGAGGGCATCGTGGCGGGAACTCCCTCGCTCGCCGAGTACGACGTCATCCTCGATGCGGGCTCGAGCGCGGCGGAGGACCCTGCGAGCGCGGTCCCCTTCGACCTGACGCTGCGGGACGGCACGGTGCTCGAGCAGCCGGGCAACCTCTACAACCTGTCCGAGGGCGCTCTCTGGGGAACGTTGCCGGACCGGCTCGGCCGGCCGTCCACGCCGGTCGACCTGAACGGCAACGGGAAGGCGCAGTTCGGCGAGGTGCTGCCGGACCCCGATTTCCTGCTGGCCGTGGCCGAGTCCTTCGACAAGTACGCCACCCAGCTCGCCGGCTCCGCCGCCCAGTGGAAGCCGACCGCCACCGATGCGTTCACGGCCATGGTCGTGATGGTGCCCACGATGAGCGAGTACTTCGGGCAGTGGAAAGTCTCGCGCTTCGTCGCCGGCGACGCGGCGAGCTCCGACGCCTTCAACGTCGTGTCGCGGCTCTCCGACATCCGGGACATCCTCTCCGGGCTCGAGGTCGTGTACGACGGCATCGAGCCGGCCGTCACGGAGCTCGACAGGGCCAAGGCGGAGCAGACCCGGAAGCAACTTCTGGATCTTCGCGGCTTCGTCGGCGACCTCTACCATCAGGAGCGATCGGGAGACCGGTTCACGCCTGAGCAGGCGGACACGCTCGGCAGCGAGGCGCAGCAGCGGGCGACCGCAGTCGCAGGCCAGATCTCCCAGGCGGCCGCCGAGCTTGGCGTCGAGATCAAGCAGTAGCCGGGCGGCGGCGCTTCTCGCCGCCCTCCTCGTGGCACTCGCTGTAGGCGCGTCGAACGCCGCCGCCGCGCCGCCCTGGAAGGCCGCGTCCGAAGTGCACCGGCAGCTCGCGGAGGCCGAGAAGGCGCTGATCGTCGAACGACCCGGCGAAGCGCGCGCCCACGTTGCCGGCGCCGCGCCGCACGCGGCGGCGCTTGCGAGATTGCTGAGACCCCATGCTCCCACAGCGTCGCGCTCGATCGCACAGTCGCTCGCGGACGCCCGGCTCGCGGCGCGCCGTCGCGATGCCGTGCGCATGGGTGCGGCGCGCGCAGCGCTCGACACGGCTGTGCTGGGCGGCGCGTATCGCGCGGCGGCGCGCAGCGTGCGGCGCGGTGCGGTCAGCGAGGCGAAGAGCTGGCTCCTCGTTCGTGAATACCGCCCCCCAACGCGTTTCTCCCGTCCCGGGGCAGACGCAACGCTTGCCCTCGCGCAGCTCGCGGACCGGCGTGTCTCGAGGGCGGCCGCGCTGTCGGCAGTGCGCGCAGACCTTCTCGACACGTACCAGGCACGCCTCACCGGAGCCCTTGCGGCCGCGGACGAGGCGCTCGAGAACGAGTTTCCGGCCCGGGTGTCCGCCGAGGCGGCTCTGGCGCGCGGGTACTTCGCGATCTTGCGACCGGCCTACGCGACCCAGCGAGGCGCCCCGGCCGCCGGCCGGCTCGAAATGGCCTTCGAGCGGCTGGCACGCGCCGCCCTCCGCGGCGACCGGACCGGCTACCGCGCCGCCAGGGCGAGGACCGGCCGCGCACTCGCGGGATTTCGCGCCGCGCCACTCTCCGAGGAGGAGGAGCTGCGGCGGGCGGGCCAGCTGCTTCGCTTCCTCGCTCTCGTGCCGATCGAGTACGGCCGCGGCGTCGCGGACGGGCGTGTCACCCTCGCTTTCGAGATTCAGGAGGCCGTGACCTTTCGGGACGGAGCCGCGCTGGCGTTCGAGGATCTGGAGTCGGCCCTCGCCGCGCGGGATCCTCGGGCGACGCGCCTCATCGAAGCGAAGCTCGCCGTGCTCGACGATGCGCTCGACGCCGCCGCTCGCGGCGGCGCGGTCGCGTCGGAGGAGACGGTCGAGACGCAGACCGGAGAAGCGCTTGACCTGGCCGAGAGCGTATTCCCGGAGGAATGGCGGGATGCCGGCTCGTCGGCGGATTTCGACGTGATCCGCACTGCGCTCAACCGCGTCGAGGGAGCCGTGGGCGCGGGCGAGTACGGCCGGGCCGAGCAAGCACGGCTCGAGGCCTACGCCTTCTTCGAGTTTGGGCCCGAGCAGCGTCTGCGCGGGCTTGCCCCCGAGCTCTTCGTTCGCACGGAGGGGCTGTTCTGGTACGGGGACGGCGAGCACGCCGGACTCGCCCAGCTGATCCGCCGCAAGGCCGGCTCCGAGGAGCTCGGCGAGACTCGCCGGGCCCTGGACCGGGCGCTCGCCGACTCGGAGGGGGCGGTCGGCGCAGGCCCGACCTCCCGTGTCGCGGTGATCACCAACACGGCCGTGATCGTGTTCCGCGAAGGGCTCGAGGCCGTGCTCATCCTCGCCGCCCTCACCGCGGGGCTGACTGGTGCCAGACGCCGGCTGCGGCGGCCACTCTTCCTCGGCGCGCTCTGCGCGCTCGCAGCTTCGATGGTCACCTTCTTCCTGGCGGGCAGCCTGCTCTCGTCCTTCGTCCGCTACGGCGAGAAGCTGGAGGCCGTCGTCTCCTTCGTCGCGATCGGCGTGCTGCTTCTCATCCTCAACTGGTTCTTCCACCGCGTGTACTGGAGCGACCATCTCGCCGAGCTGCACGGGCGCAAGAAGCGCATCCTGAACGGGGCCGGCCTCTCGGTTGTCACCGCACAGCTGGTCGGGCTCGCCACGCTCGGCTTCTCGGCGGTCTACCGCGAAGGCTTCGAGACGGTCCTGTTCCTCCAGGCGCTCGTCCTGGACGCCGGGGCGGCGAGCGTGCTCGAAGGGGTGGCGCTGGGAGGCGCGGCCGTCGCCGGAGTCGGAGTCCTCACGATCGTTCTGCAGCGGAAGCTTCCGCACAAGCGCATGCTCGAGCTCACCGGCCTCCTGATCCTGGCAGTGCTCTTCGTCATGGTCGGCAAGACCGTGCAGGCCTGCCAGGTGGTCGGCTGGGTTGCGGTGCATCCAATCCCGGACCTGCAGATGCCGTACTGGGCGGGCTTGTGGTTCGGCGTTTTTCCCACCTGGGAAGGCCTTGTCGCGCAGGCGGCCGCGGTCGTCTTCGTGCTGGGGAGCTATGTCCTCGCCGAGCGGCTGCGAAGACGCCGGCGCGCCCCGCTGCTCCATCACCCGGTTCCTCGGCAGCCGCACGGCGGGCCGCGCGCACCGGCGGCGCACGCGCGAGCGGGCGCGGCCGAGAGCTCCGCGCGCTGAGTCGGCATACACTTGAGCGCAGCCGGCGCCCAGCA
>DAITAO010000033.1:0-29735 GCA_036824245.1 Gaiellaceae bacterium
CGCTGGACTGCAGGATGCGGCGCGGGCGGCGCTTGTCCGTGCCAGCTGCACTGTCGTGCGCGCCGCCCGCTTGCCTCCTTTGCCAGCGGCGCCCCAGAAGCGCGAGCGTCATGACGGGTCGGCTGCCCAGCGCTTAGGTGTGTGCAGCGGGACGCCGCGCAGGCCGACGTCGAGCAGCGTCAGGTGCCAGCGGCCGAGGTTCGCCGCGACGAGCAGGTCGAGCTCCGGGCCGATGAACGCGATGTTCGTGGGTGCCGCGAGCAGCGTTCCCTGCGGGTCCTCGGCGACCGTCTCGGCTTTGCCGTCGCGGTCGAGGTGCACGATGCGATCCGGCCGGTAGCACGAGACGAGCAGCCCGCCGTCGGCGGTGAAAGCGACGCCGTCGGGCACTGTGCCTTCGAGGCGCGTAACAAGCTCCACCTCACCGGTTTCGAGGTCGATGCGGTTCACGGTCGGCTCGTAGCTCTCCACGATCCAGAGCCAGCGGCCGTCCGCCGTGACCGCGCAGCCGTTGGGGAAGTGGGGAAGGCCGTCGGAGAGCAACTCCAGCTCCCCGTCGCGAGACAGCCTGAAGATTCGCCCGTCGTTGGCCTGCCACGCACCGCTGTCGGAGACGTACAGCGTCCCGTCGGGCGCGAACGCCGGGTAATTGGGAAAGCGGAACGAGTAATCCAGCACGCGCACCACGTCTTCGTCGAGCACGCAGAGGAGGCCGTGGTGGCCGCAGCAGGCGAGGAGTCTGCCGGCGCCGTCCGCGGCGACGCCGTGCACGAAACCCGGCGCGCGTGCGATTTCGGTGGCCCGCCGGGCTTCGATGTCGACCCGGTACAGCTGCCCTGTCTCGCCGCCCGCCCACACGACGCCTGCCTTCGCATCCCAGCAGACGCCTTCCGGATGGTCCAGGCCGTCGACGAGCGTTTCAAGAGTCACGTGCGTGGCCGACTGCACCGTTGATCGTCAGGCCGCCGTCGACGACGAGCTCGTGCCCGGTCATGTAGCGCGAGGCGTCTGACGCGACGAAGACCACGACGTCTGCGACCTCGTCGGCCCCGCCGATGCGCCCGAGCGCGATCCGCTCCTCGTAGGTGCGCCGTACCTCGGGCGTATACGCGGTCGCGTTGAGCGGCGTGTCGATCGCGCCGGGGGCGACGGCGTTGACGGTCACCCCGGCGGGTGCAAGCTCGAGTGCCAGCACCCTGGTCAGCGCCACGATCGCTCCCTTCGCCGCCGTGTAGGCGCCGAGGTCGGGGACGGCCTGCACGTCGGCGGCGGACGTGATGTTCACGATCCGGCCGGCGCGCTGGTCGAGCATCTGTCGCGCCGCGGCCCGGCAGCCGTAGAAGTAGCCGTGCAGGTTGGCACGCAGCAGGCCGTGCCAGTCCTCGTCCGTCGTCTTCGCAAGCGGCTTGACCATCAGCCGGGCCGCGTTGTTCACCCAGACGTCGATGCCGCCCCACTCGGCGGCGACGCGGCGCGCCAGCCCGTCCACCGCCTGCGCGTCACCGGTGTCGCCCTGGAGGAGGATGCCGTCCCCGGGCCCGCCGCCCTCCAGCGAGATACCGGCCACGCGCGCGCCCCTGGCGATGAAGGCGCGGCCGATTGCCCTTCCGATCCCGCTCGACACGCCCGTGACGACGACGCGCCGCCCGCTGAGGTCGAAGGGATCCGGCACGGCGCGACTGTATAGCTGTCTAGACGGGACGGCAATGTGGCCGTAGGGTGACGCGGTGCCGCACGAGCTCGTCCGCACGACGGTCATCGGCAGCTACCCGTTCCCCGGCTGGCTCGAGCTGGCCGGGGCCCATCTGGACGACCTGGGCCCGGCCGATCGCGAGGAGGCGATCCGAGACGCCGTCTGGGCCGCGGTGGGCGACCAGGTGCGCGCCGGCCTGGACGTCATCACGGACGGTGAACAAAGCCGGTTCGACTTCAACCTCTCGTTCTACGCGTTCATCGAGGGTCTCGAGCTCGAGGGGCTGCCAGAGCGCCGCTGGGGCCCACCCGCTCACGACCAGCGCGGCCGCCATCGCATTGTCGGCGAGCTGAGGGCCCCGGACGGCCTCGGCGCCGTCGTCGAGTGGGAGCGCCTGCGCGAGCTGGCCCCGGAAGGGCCGCTGCTCAAGGCGAGCGTGCCGGGCCCCTATACGCTCGCGGGCCGCATCGAACCGGCTGGCGACTACGCCGACCGCTACGCGGTCACCGAAGCGCTGCTGCCGATCGTGCGAGACGAGCTCGTCCGGATCGTCGACGCGGGCTGCGAGATCGTCACCGTGGACGAGCCGTCGATGAGCTGCTACGCGAACCGCGAGGACACTGCGCGCCTCGTGGACATTTTCAACCGCACGGTCGAGCCGGTCGTGGAGCGCTGTTACCTGGGGACGCACCTCTGCTTCGGCAACTACAAGGGCCGTGCGGCCGGCCCGCGGCGCTACGCGCCCATGTTCCCGGCCTTCCTGGACATGCGCGTCGACGAGCTGCACCTCGAGATGGCGAGCCGCGAGTTCGCCGAGGTCGAGCTGTTGGAGACCGTTGGCGAGCGCAAGGACGTCGGCGTGGGCGTCGTCGACGTGAAGAGCTCGTACGTCGAGACGCCGGCCGACGTCGAGGAGCGCATTCGCGCGTGTCTGCGCTATGTCGCCTCCGAGCGGCTGAGCGTCAGCCCTGACTGTGGTCTCTCGCAGACCGCACGATGGGCGGCGCAGGAGAAACTCGTGAACCTGATCGAGGGCGCGCGCCGCGTGCGCGAGTCCCTCTGACTCTGTGGCTCTCAGCCACTAGCGCGGCTCGACCGAGAACGCGCGCGCCGGGTTCGCCACGAAAATCTGCTCCGACAGCTCCGCGCCGAGCTCGCGATCCAGCCTGGGCTTGAACCGCGCGAACAGGTAATCGAGGCCGGGCCCGCCGCCGTAGGCGCGCATCATGGAGCGGCGGCCGGTGTCACCGCCTAACAGCAGCTGCCGGCCGTAGCCCCGTTCGGCCAGGTCTGCAATGAGCGACAGGATCGTGGAATCGGGCCAGTACTTCGTCCGGCCGGGGCCGTCGAGCTGCAGCCAGGCGCCGGTTGCCGCGGTCTCCGCGTGCTCGCCGGCGTCCGGATTGCGGTCGACGTGCGCGAGCACGACCCGTGGCGGCTGGACGCCGAGACCACGGAGACGCTCGACGAGTGCGAGTCCGATCGTGCCGTGCTCCGTGTGCACGCATACAGGAGCGCCCGTGCGCTTGTGTGCGGCGGCTGCCGCCTCGAACACCTTCGCCTCGAACGGCGTCACGGTGTGGTAGCTCGCCCCGACCTTGATGATCCCGCAGCACTCGAGGTCGGTCACGAAGCGCTCGGCGAGACTCTCAACCGGCTCGGCGCGGAACGGATCGTCAGCCGCATAGTGCGCATCCCGGTGGAGTCCGGTGGCGGCGACGACGTGCAGGCCGGTCGCTTCCGAGACGGCTACCAGGCCGTCGAGATCGCGCCCGAGACCGAGCGGCGTCCAGTCGACGAGCGCCCGCCCGCCGGCGGCCACCAGCGTGGCCGCCTCGACGACTGCCTGGTCACGGTCCGTGAACTCGTCGCCGGGCTGCGCCGGCGTCGCGAGGAACAGATGCTCGTGGGCATCGCACGGCCCGAGCTCGTCGGGCGCGATGTCGCCGCGCAGGGTGCGGATGAACATGGCAGCTCATCCTGCCGAATCACGCAGGGACTGTCCCCGCAGGGAACTGTCCCGTCAGGCGTGCAGCAATCGCAGCGCTCAGCCCACCGCGACGCCCGCGGCCAGCTGCTCGCCGAACTTCGCCCGCTTCACGAACTGGCCGACGCCCGGCTGCGCGACCAGCTCGTCGCCTTCGACCAGCACCTGCCCGCGCAGCAGCACGACCTCGGGCGAGCCGGTGACTTTGGTGCCCTCGAAGAGGTTGTAGTCCGACTTCGAATGGTGCGTGGCGGCCGAGATCGTCACCTGCTTCGCAGGGTCGAATACGACGATGTCCGCGTCCGACCCGACCGCGATCGTGCCCTTGCGCGGGTAGAGCCCGAACAGCTTTGCGGGGCTCGTGGACAACAGCTCGACCATGCGGTTCAGGCTGATCCGGCCGGCGCGCACGCCGAACTCGTGGATCATCTGCAGGCGGTTCTCGAGGCCGGGGCCGCCGTTCGGGATCTTCGAGAAGTCGTCGCGCCCCATCGTCTTCTGCCCGTCCCACAGGAAGGCGCAGTGGTCGGTGGAGATCGCCGACAGCACGTCGGTGCGCACGGCGTTCCAGAGCACGTCTTGATTCTCTTTGGCCCGCGGCGGTGGGGTGTAGACCCACTTGGCGCCTTCGAAGTTCGGCCGCTCCAGGTACGTGTAGTCGATGAAGAAGTACTGCGTGCAGGTCTCGCCCCAGACGTTCCAGCCCCTCTCGCGGGCGAGCTCGATTGGCTCGACCGCCTCGCGGCACGAGACGTGGACGACGTAGAGCGGCGAGCCCGCCACCCGCGCGAGCTGGATCGCTCGGTTCGTGGCCTCGCCCTCGGTCTCCGGCGGGCGCGTGAGCGCGTGGTACTTCGGCTCGGTGTTGCCGGCCGCGAGCGCCTCCTTCACGAGCACGTCGATCGCGTCGCCGTTCTCTGCGTGCACCATGACGAGCGCCCCTGTCTCCGCGGCGACCTGCATCGTGCGGAAGAGCGTCTCGTCGTCGACCATCAGCGCGCCCTTGTAGGCCATGAAGAGCTTGTAGGAGGTGACCCCCTGCTCCGGCAGCGAGGCGAGCTCCTCGAGCGTGCCCCCCTCGCGCAGATCCGTGACAGCCATGTGGTAGCCCATGTCGATCACCTGCTTGCCGTTCGCCTTCGCGCGCCACTCGTCGAGCGCATCGCCGAACGACATCCCCTGCGGCTGAATGACGAAGTCGACGTGCGTGGTAGTGCCGCCGAAGGCCGCCGACGTCTGCCCCGACTCGACGTCGTCGATCGTGACGGTGCCGCCGAAAGGCATGTCGAGGTGCGTGTGGGGGTCGACGCCGCCCGGCAGCACGTACTTGCCGCTCGCGTCGATGACCCTGTCGGCCGTCTGGTCGAGCGACGCCCCGATCAGCGTCACCGTCTCATCCTCGACGTAGATGTCCGCGATGTAGTCGTCGGCGGCCGTTACCACTCGGCCGTTCTTGATCAGTACGGACACAGTGCTCCTTCCCGTGCCGAGGCCGGGCCCAGGGGCTCCCCGGGCCCGGCCCGGCTCAGCGCTACTTGCCTCCCTCGGTCAACTCGACTGTCTGCTTCCGCCAGCTGGAGCCGTTGACGTCCACGTCGTCGTCCTCGAGCTCGCTGACGGCGTCCTCGGCGAGGTCGGTGCGGAAGGCGTCCTCCGTCGCCGCCTTCTTGATGATCTTGTACTGCGTTGCGATGTCGTTCGTGATGTCGAAGGACTCCTGCTCCATCACGCCGATGCCGTTCGGGGCCGGCCAGATCAGCGCGTTGGTCTCGTTGAGCTGCCAGCGCTGATGGCCCTCGGGCAGCGTCGGCCCGTTGCTGAGCACGATCTGTAGGCACTCATCGGGGTTGTCCCTGCAGAAGATCCAGCCCCGGAAGCTCGCCTTCAGGAAGCGCTTCGCGATGTCCTGGTTGTCCTCGTCCTCGATCCAATCGCCCTTGACGAAGACGCCGTCCTCGAGCGCACCCGTGCCGAGGTCGGCCATCTTGAAGATGTTGAGGTCTTCCTCCTGGTAGAGCTGGCCGGTATCGGGGTTCTTGGTCTCCAGAACCTGCGCCAGCTCGTTGTAGGTCATCGCAGCTGCCGCGTCGACCTCCCTGCTGATGAAGAGGTCCATGGTGAACGGTTGCGCGACGATCTCGACGTCCTTCTGCGGATCGAGGCCGTTCTTCGTCAGCGCGGCGAACAGCTTGTGTTCGTTGCCGCCCAGCCAGACGCCTACCTTCTTGCCTTTCAGGTCGGTGATCGCATCGAGCCCGCTGTCCTTCCACGTCACCTCGGTCATGCCGCTGCGCGTGAAGACCTGCGCGATGTTGACAAGGTCGTTGCCCTTGTCGCGGAACGCGAGGAGGCTGTCGAGCCAGTTGATGCCGAACTCGGCCTGGCCGCCGAGCACGACCTGCTCGGGGACGATGTCGGGGCCGCCCACCTTGATCGTGACGTCGAGGCCTTCCTCGTCGTAGAAGCCCTGGTCGGCAGCCGCGTAGTAGCCGGCGAACTGGGCCTGCGTGACCCACTTGAGCTGGAGCGTGACCGCATCGCGATCACCCCCGCTGCCGCCGTCGTCATCGTCGCCTCCGCAGCCGGCGGCGAACGCCAGCAGCCCGAATGCGAAGAGCAGTGCAACCCAGGCTCTCCGGTCTCTCATGTGCATCTCCTCCCTCGTCTCATTCCTGACCTCGCAAGGCGGGGTCCCATCTGGTCACCACGCGCTCCACCAGGCCGATCGCCGCATAGAACGCGATACCGAGCGCGCTTGCGACGACGATGGCCGCCCACGCCTCCTCGAATGCCGATACTCCCACGAACTGTCTGATCAGGATTCCGAGCGAATTCGGTGACCCGCCGAAGTAGTCCCCGACGATGGCGCCGATCATGGCCAGAACGGTCGCAACCTTCAAGGCTGCAAAGATGTAGGGCAGCGCGTTGGGCCCGCGGACGCGGCGGAAGATCTCCCGCTCGCTCGCCGCGTAGCTGCGCATCAACTCGATCTGCGACGGCCGCACCGACGTCAGCCCACGCAGCGTGTTGACCATGACCGGGAAGAAGCAGAGCACCGCGGCGATGACCATCTTCGAGAACGAGTTCGTCACGCCGAACCAGTTATTGGTGATCGGCGCGAACGCGATGATCGGCACCGCGTTGGCCGCGATCGCGTACGGCATGATTGCGCGGCCGAGCGGCCTCCAGCGGGCGAGGACGACCGCGACCAGGATGCCGGCGCCGCAGCCGATCACGAAGCCTCCCAGCGCCTCCTTGAACGTGAACCAGCCGGCGCTCCAGAAGAAGTCCAGGTCGTCGAAGAGCGTCTCGATGATCACCGACGGAGCCGGGAGCAGGAAGCTGCCGACGTCGAAGCCGCGCACATAGCCCTCCCAGATGCCGATGCCGAGCACGAAGACGACGGCGGCGGGCGCCCAGTCGCTCACGCGGCGGCCGACGAGTCGGGCGACGCCGCCGCGCGGGACGACCTCAACACTTGCAGTACTCAAGCCTCCAGGTGCTCCTCTGCCACGATCAGCTCCTGCTCCGACTCCTCGGTGCCGAGCGGCGCGCCACCGGCGCGCAGACGATCACGTACCTGCGTGACGAGCTCGAAGAAGCGCGGCTGCTCCGGCGTCGTCGCGTCGCGCGGCTGCGGCAGGTCGACATCCACAACGCCCGTGATTCGCCCGGGCCGTGGCGACATGACTACGACCCGTGTCGAGAGGAACACGGCTTCGGCGATGTTGTGCGTCACGAACACGATGGTGCTGCCGCTGCGCTGCCAGATCTCGAGCAGCTCCAGGTTCAGGCGCTCCCGGGTCATTTCGTCGAGCGCGCCGAACGGCTCGTCCATCAGTAGAAGCGGCGGCGAGAAGGAGAGGGCCCTGGCGATCGAGACGCGTTGCTGCATGCCCCCCGACAGCTGCCACGGATGGTGGTCCTCGAAGCCCTGCAGCTCGACGAGATCGAGGAGCTCGCGGACGCGCTGCTGGCGACGGCTGCGGTCCCAGCCCATCAGCTCCAGCGGCAACGCGATGTTGCGCCCCACGGTGCGCCAGTCGTAGAGCACGGCGTCCTGGAAGACCATTCCGTAGTCGCGGTCGAGCCGTGCCTGGTGGGCGCTCTTGCCGTTGACGACGACCTGACCCGCAGTCGGCTGGATCAGGTCGCCGACGACGCGGAGCAACGTCGACTTCCCGCAGCCGGAGGGGCCGATCAACGAGATGAACTCACCCGCGTGCACCTCGAGATCGATGTCTGCGAGAGCGGTGACGCCCCCACGCCCGAACTCCTTCGTGACATGTGCAAGCGAGACGACGGGCTGGCCCGAGTTCATGCCGGGCCTCCTCTCGCGTTCCGGGGGCAGTGGTCCAGGGCGCGGATGGTCATGCAACGTGCTCCGGTGCGCGGCGGACGACGATCCGCTCGGTGACCACGACGGCGAGGAAGAACGCGATGCCGAGCAGCGCCGCTACGAGATTCGTCGCCCAGAGGTTCTCGGGCGCCAGCGTGTAGTACTGGTTGAAGTTGAGGATCGCCCCGCCGAGCCCATCCTGGATCGAGGCGGGCAGCTCGCCGATGATGGCCCCGACGACACTTGCCGTGGCCGCAACCTTGAGCGCCGCGAAGAGGTAGGGAAGAGACGCGGGCACGCGGAGCTTCCAGAGCACCTCCCACGTGGACGCGGCGTAGGAGCGCATCAGCTCGTGTGCGCGGGGATCGGCCGACTGCAAGCCGCGCAAGGTGTTGATCGTGACCGGGAAGAAGGTGAGGTATGCGGCGATGACGGCGACGGCGCCCCAGTCACGCAGGCTCTCGGGCAGCTTCGGGTTGACCCACACGACCACCATCGGGGCGATGGCGAGGATCGGGATCGTCTGCGAGGCGACGATGTAAGGGAGGAAGCCGCGCTGCATGAGCCGCGAGTGGACGAGCACGACGGCGAGCGCGAAGCCGATCACAGCGCCGAGTACGAAGCCCGCGAACGCCTCCTTGGCCGTGAAGAGCGCCGAGTCGAAGAGCACCTCGATCAAGAGCGGGCCGTTGACGCGAGAGGGCTCGAAGAGCTGGCCGACGATGTCGTGGATGTGTGGCATCGTGCGGTCGTTGACCTGGAAGTTGCCGAGCTTGAGCTCGGTCGCCTCGCCGAACCACTTGAATCCCTCCCAGAGCGCCCACAGCGACCCGAGCACCGCCAGAAGCAGCGCGCCCTGCCGTAACGCGGCCGCGACGGCGCCTTCGGGAAGCCAGAGTCTCGATGCCGCGTGCGGACGCTCGGCGTGGGCTGCCACGGCACCTATTCCACCACGCGTTCTAAGCTCGCGCCATGGCCCTTGACCCGAGCCGCACCGTTTCCGAGCTGCGCGAGCTCCGCGAGCTGACCGGCAACGAGGACGGCGCGCAGCGCGTCGCCTGGACGGACACCTGGGTGCGTGCTAAGGAGTGGCTCAGCGGCAAGCTGTCGGGTGTGGGGCTCGAGGAGGAAACGGACGAGGCCGGCAACCAGTGGTGGACGCTGCGCGGGGATTCCGAGCGAGCTGTGCTGATCGGCGGTCACATCGACTCGGTTCCGAACGGCGGCTGGCTCGACGGGGCGCTCAACGTGATGGCGGGCGTCGAGGTAGTGCGGCGAATCGCCGAGGCGGGCGAGCCGGCGACGACCGTCCGCCTGGTCAACTGGGCTGACGAGGAAGGCGCACGCTTCGGCCGTAGCCTGTTCGGGTCGAGCGCCGCAGCCGGCTCGATGGCCGACCAAGACGAGCTGCGCGCTCGGCTGGACGCCGACGGCAACGCTCTTCCCGACGTCGTTGCGCAACACGGCGTCGACCTCGACCGCGCGCTGGAAGCGCGCCGCCAGCTGGAAGGCGCCGCCGCCTACCTCGAACTCCACATCGAGCAGGGCCCCGTGCTCGAGTCGATGGACCTGCCGCTCGGAGTCGTGCTCGGCACGTTCGGCGTCGAGCGCCACCAGGTGACGTTCCGCGGCCAGGCCGCTCACGCCGGCTCGACGCCCATGGACAAGCGCCGAGACGCGCTCGCCGGCGCGGCGAAGCTCGAGCTCGAGATCCGTGACATCGCCAAGCGGGCCGGTGGCGGCGCCGTGTGCACGATGGGCGGCGTCGTCACCAAGCCGGGCATCGTCACCTCAGTTGTCGAGACGGCGGAATGCCTGCTCGACCAGCGTCACCTCGACCCCGACACGCTGGCCCGCATGCTGTACGAGGCCAAGCAGGTGTCCGAACGCATCGCGGCCGAGGAGGACATCGAGGTCGAGTGGGCGCGCATCTGGAGCATCGAGCCGATCCTGTTCGACGAGGCGCTTATCGAGCTCGCGGACGAGTCGATCCGCGAGGTAGCAGAGACGTCGCACCGCCTGCCGAGCGGGCCGTTGCACGATGCAGCCGAAGTCGCGCGGGCCGGCGTCCCCACGGTGATGCTGTTCGTACAAAGCCTGCGCGGCCTCTCGCATACCAAGCTCGAGGACACGAAAGAGGAGCACCTCGAGCTGGCGGTCGAGGCGCTCGACCGGCTCGCCGGCAAGACGATCGACCGGGTCGGCTCAGACTAGGTATTTGCCCCGTACAGCTCCTAGGAAGAGGAAGGGAGGTCGGGTGTGTGCAAGGGTGAACTTTCTCGAGACTGCGCCGGATCGCATCGACGATGTGGAGCGAGTCGTACGAGAGATCGTGCATCCCGGCATTCGAGGCGAGCCGGGCTATGCGGGATACATGGTGCTGGGAGACAGAGAAACCGGACGGGCGCTCGGCGTCACGCTGTGGGAGAGCGAAGAAGGGAGGGAAGCAAGTGACTCCACGGCGCGTCAGATCCGGCCGCGAGTGGAAGAGCAGACGGGCGGCACCATGCGGTCGGTCGAGCGATACGACGTTCTGTTCTACGACGTCCACGCGCAGCCGTGACCTATGGCCGCCTCAGAAGCCTCAGCACCTCGAGCTCGCCCTCCACGTGCTCGACCAGCTCGGTCGCCTCAATGTAGGGACTGTCCCGGCAGGGACTGTCCCGTCACCGGGGCCTCTAACCCAGGACGGGCTCGCGGAGGCGGTGACGGTTGCGTACCGCGAACACGACCGTGACCGCGACGACGAGCGCCATCCCGGTGACGACGGCGACGTCCCCGAGACTGAACGCGACATTTCCGTGCACGATGGGGTCGGGCACGCCGGTGACCGAGGGCCACAGCAGCAGGGTCAACACATTGCCGGCCGCACCGCCGAGGACGACTCCTCCCGTGGCCGCAATCGAATCTGAGCGGGCGAGCACGACTGCGACCGCCCAGACGACGGACGCTGCTACAGCGACAGGGACATAGGCGCCCGACTGCGGATGTGCGAGCACCCGCTGATCGCCGGCGAGGGCATGCGCCGTGTAGGCCAGGTCCACGCTGGTGACCGCGGCTGCGGTCAGCACCAGCAGCAACGTTGCACGCACACTCGAGCCGCGCCTCTCCTGCACTCCCGCGCTTGACTCTAAGCAACCGGACGCCCCGGGACAACGAGCGGGCCTGTTTCCCACCGCACCGCGCGGCAACGTTCCTCGTTAGACGGCGACTCGAGCGGGGTATGCCTGGAGGTGCCCCAGCAGCAGCCGAAAGGACAAGCACGATGCCGATTCCACGCGCGCTCCACCCCGGCCGCGCGATCCGCAGCGGACGCGGTTTGCCGGCGGTCCGACTGACGTCGCTTGCCCTGGCCGCGAGCGTCTTGCTCGGATCCGTGCAGGCCGCCGCGGCCGCGGAGCCCACGATGGGCTTCAGCAAGAAGCTGAAGGTTCAGCCCGTCTGCTTCACCGTCACGAATCCGCGTGCTACGCAGAGCACGCTCTATGGGCAGCGCTATACGAACGGGGCGGTGAGCGCGCTGACGCCCGCGATCGTGCTGGTGCACGGGATCGCGTCGTCCACGGCCAACTGGGACTTCTCCCCGACGTGGTCGGTTGCGCGTGCCCTGGCCAAGGCCGGCTACGTCGTGTTCTCATACGACCGCCTCGGCTACGCGAAGAGCAGCTACTTCGACCATCCGGGCGCCGGCTTCACCGTCACGACCTCAGCGCATCGGGACATGCTGCACGAGGTCGTCGGACAGGTGAAGAGCGGCGCGTACTCCACTACCGCGGGCAGCGACTGCTCGGGACCCAAGCAGCCCGCCACGACTCAGAACCGCACGGTCGTCATCCTCGGCCACAGCGCCGGCGGCTGGATCGTGGCCGGCTATCCGGGCAAGTACCACGACGTTGCGGCGATGATCCAGATGTCTATCTCGGGCTCCCTGTCGCCGCCCGGCTCGCCGCTCGGGAGCTCGTCGGGCGGCGGCTTCACGCCCGACCCCCAGCATCCCGACTACTTCCAGTTCTTCCAGACCCGCCAGAACTGCGAGGACTTCAACATCCACCCGCCCGGGCAGGTGCGGTACGTCGTGGACATCGCCTGCGCGCCGCCGTTTCTCCTCTCGCCCTTCGGAGAGATCGCGGCGATCGGCGAGATGTACGCAGAGAACGACCTCTACATCAGGATGATCGGGCCCTCGATCCCGGTGCTGCTCAGCTCGGGCGACCACGACACCACTGCGCCCCCCTCCGTCGCGAAGAACGACTACGACTACTACAAGGCCAACTGCGGCTGTGACGTGACGCAGCTGATCATCCCCGCAACGGGTCACCTGTTCATGGCCCACACGTCGCTGGCGCCGTGGATCGACTATGTGGTCGGCTGGCTCAGCTCACGAGGGGTCCCACCGAGGTAGCTCTGGCTTAGACCCACCACGGCTGAGAGAATCAGCGTTTCCCTACCGCCGCGAGGAGGCCCCGCGATGCTCAGCTTCGGCGTCACCGTCCTGCCCGACCCGCCGCTCTCCCGCTTCCTCGAGCTGACCGCGCTCGCCGAGCAGCACGGGTTCGAGTACGGGTGGACGTACGACTCGCACATCCTCTGGCAGGAGTCGTACGCGACGCTGCCGGTGGTGGCCGAGCGGACGAAACGCCTCAAGCTGGGCCACTTCGTCACCAATCCGGGCATCCGTGACCCGACGATCACGGCGAGCTGGTACGCGACGATGCAGGACCTCTCGAACGGCCGCATGGTGATGGGCATCGGCCGCGGCGACTCGTCGCGACGCGTGGTCGGCCTGCAGCCCGTCAAGGTTGCCGAGTTCGAGCGGCGCTGCCAGATGATCAAGGACCTCATGAACGGTCGCGCCGTCGAGTGGAACGGCAAGGAGCTCGAGTTGAAGTGGGCACGCACCGACCTGCCCGAGATCCCGATGTGGATCGCCGGCTACGGGCCCAAGGCACTCGCAGTAGCGGGCCGGGTCGCCGACGGCGTGATCATCCAGCTCGCGGACCCGCAGATCGTCCAGTGGATCATGGACACCGCCCGCAAAGCAGCCGACGAGGCGGGGCGCGATCCAGGGGAGCTCAAATGCATCGTGGGCGCGCCGAGCTACATCTCAGAGGATCTCGCAGGGGCCCGCGAGCAGGTGCGCTGGTTCCCGGCCATGGTCTCGAATCACGTCATGGACCTGATCGAACGCTACGGCTTCGACTCGGAGATCCCCGCAGCGCTCACCGAGTTCGTCAAGGCTCGCAAGTTCTACGACTACAAGGACCACAGTCGTGTGGGGGCGGCCCACGGCGAGTTCGTCACCGACGAGATCTGCGACCGCTTCTGCGTGCTCGGCACGGCCGAGCAGGCGACCGCCAAGCTGAAGGAGCTCGAGTCGGTGGGCGTAGACCAGTTCAACATCTACCTCATGACCGAAGGCCAGGAGGACACGCTGGCCGTCTACGGCAAGGAGATCCTGCCGCAGTTCGCGACCGTCGCGGCGTAGACCACCGACGTAGCTGCCTACGTCGGCGCGGGCCCGCCGACGCGCGGGCGCCGCAGCCGGGCGATCTCCAGCGCGTGTAGCAGATCGGTGATCGACAGGAACCCGACCAGCCGGTCGCCTTCGACCACGAGCCCACGTCCCACACCGCCGTCGGCGAGCTCGGCGAGCGCCGTCGCGGCCTCCTCATCCTCGTCGAGCAGAGGCACCTGGTCGCCCTTGAGCATGCAGTCGCGGACGGTGCGAGTGTCCCATTCGGATCTCGGCACCTCGGCGACACATCGGAACGGCAGCAGGCCGACGGCCCGGCTGTCTTCGACGACCGGGTATGTCGTGAAATGCCGGTTCAGGACGATCCTGTCCAGAAGCCCCCCGAGTGTGAGGTCGGGAGGGACGGTGACCGGCTCGCGCACCATCAGATCCCGAACCCGCAGTCCGGCAAGCCCTTCACGGATCGCCAGGTAGCGCGCCTCGGCGCCCGCGGCACCGAGCAGGAACCAGCCTATGAAGGCGAGCCACGCGCCGCTGAATGCGTTGGCGAAGATCAGGAGCGCGAGCCCGCCGACGATGAAGAGGTACCCGAAGCCCCGGCCGATGCCGGCACTCACTCTCGTCGCCCAACCGAAGTCGCCTCGCGCTCGCCAGAGCAGAGCACGCAGGACGCGCCCCCCGTCGAGCGGCAGTGCCGGCAGGAGATTGAAGACGAGCAGCGTGATGTTGATGTAGCCGAGCCAGGCGGCCACACCGTCTGCCGCCTCGGGCAGCGGGGCGAGCGCCAGCCCCATGAAGGCCAGCCCCAGCGCCAGTGAGACGGCCGGGCCGGCGATCGCGATGCGCAGCTCCGCGCCGGCCGACGGAAACATGCCTTTGAACTTGGCGACGCCTCCGAACAGCCAGAGCGTGATGCCTTCGATCTCCATGCCGTCGCGCTTTGCCTGGAACGCGTGACCGAGCTCGTGTAACAAGATCGATGCGAAGAAGAGCAAGGCGGCGACCACTGCCATCGCGACGTAGGTCGCGTCCGAAAGGCCCTCGTTCTGCGCAGGAAAGACGGCGTCCGCAAGCGACCAGACGATCAGCGCAAAGACAATCAGCCAGCTCCAGTTGATTCCGATCCGGATGCCGGCGATGCGGCCGAGCTCGAGACTCGAAGTCACTGCGCCTTTCGGGAGGAGACGCCCTTGGCCTGCCCGGGGCGTTCCGAGCCAAAACCCGGTAGCCCGCGAGCTCAGCCGAGTGCGCGCGATGCGATCAGGTCGCGGTACCAGAGCGCGCTGCGCTTGGGAATGCGGCGCTGCGTCTGGAAATCGACGTACACGATGCCAAACCGCTTCGAGTAGCCGAACTCCCACTCGAAGTTGTCGAGCAGCGACCAGGCGCAGTAGCCGCGCACGTCGACGCCTTCCGCAACGGCCCGCTGCAAGGCAGCCACGTGGGAGCGCAGGTACTCGAGGCGCTCTGGATCGTCGAGGTACCCGTCCGAGGGCACCGGGTCGTCGTAGGCGGCGCCGTTCTCGGTCACGTAGATGGGCGGCAAGTCGTAGTCCCGGTGCAGCCTGAGCAGGAGGGCGTGGAAGGCGCCAGGGTCGACCTCCCAGCCCATCGCAGTCGTAGGCAGCTGGGGCGGAGGCGAGCTCACATGGAGGGGGTGCGCTCCGGGGTCGGGTTGCACACGCGTCCCGCAGTAGTAGTTGATGCCGAGGAAGTCGATGGGCTGCGCGATCGTCGCCAGGTCGCCCCGCCGGATGAAGTCGAGCGAGCCGACGTACCGCTCATACCAGTCGACCATGTCCGCCGGATAACCGCCGCGCAGCAGGGGGTCGATGAACCAGCGGTTGCGATGACCGTCGAAGCGCAGCGCTGCCTCGCGCGCGGCCTCTTCTTCGCCGACCGGGTAGGCCGGCGAGAAGTCGAGCGCGATCCCGATCTCGCCGTCGAGTTCGAGCTCGCGAAACGCCTGCACGGCGAGGCCGTGCGAGAGCAGCACGTGGTGGCATGCAGTGAGCGCGGTTGGCCAGGCACGCACCCCGGGCGCCTTCGTGCCCAGCGCATGCCCGAGGATCCCGGTCACCCAGGGTTCGTTGTGCGTGATCCAGAGGCGCACGCCGTCCACCTCGCGGAAGACGAGCTCCGCGTACTCGGCGAACCGGTCCGCGGTGGCTCGGTTCGCCCACCCACCCGCGTCCTGCAGCACCTGGGGCAAATCCCAGTGGTACAGCGTCACCATGGGCTCGATGCCGCGCTCGCGCAGTCCCTCCACGAGACGCCGGTAGAAGTCGACGCCGGCGCGATTCGGCCTTCCCCGGCCAGCGGGCTGCACTCGCGGCCAGGCGATCGAGAACCGGTACAGCTCGATGCCGAGCTGCGCCATCAAGTCGAGGTCGTCGATGTAGCGGTGGTAGTGGTCACATGCGGTGTCGCCCGTGTCGCCGCCCAGTACCCGCCCCGGGGTGTGGGAAAAGCGGTCCCAGATCGACTCGGCGCGGCCGTCGGCCTCGACTGCGCCCTCGATCTGGTAGGCGGCCGTGGCCACGCCCCACAGGAAGCCGGGCCTGGAGCTCGATGCGACGTGCTCGTCTCTCATAGTCCGGCGTAGACGAGGACGGCCGTCATGATCGGGACCCGGCCGAGCCCGGTGCGAGCGCCACGAGGTGGTCGTCTTCGACCTCGACCAGCGCGTGTACAGCCTCGGGGTCGCCGTCGGCCTCCAGGTCCGGCATGTGCTCGAGCGGGTCCAGCGCGCCGATCTCCCGCTCCACCTCGTCCCATTTCTTGTGCAGGTGCGGCACGGAGGCGACCAGCAGCTTCGTGTACGGATGGAGCGGGTTGCCGAACACCTTCTCGGTCGCGCCCATCTCGACCACGCTGCCACGGCGCAGGATCACCGTGCGCTCGCTGATGTAGTTGCCGAGCGAGAGGTCGTGCGTGATGAACAGGATGCCGAGGCCGCGCTCCTTCAGGTCTGCGAGCAGGTTCAGCACGTCGACGCGGGTCGAGGCATCGAGCATGCTGATCACCTCGTCGGCGACGAGGATTCGGATATCGAGCAGCAGCGCCCGGGCGACCAGCAGCCGCTGGAGCTGCCCGCCGCTCAGCTGGTGCGGGTACTTGCCGAGGACATCGGGGGGGTTGAGGCCAACCGCCTCGAGCGACTCGCTGAGCTTCTTGTGCCACTCGGCACGCCGCATAGCCGGGAAGTACTCGCGGCGGATCATCGAGAGCACCCGGTCGGCCTTGAAGATGGGGTTGAAGGAGCTGAACGGATCCTGGAAGACGCCCTGCACGGTGCGGTAGTACTCCTTCAGCGGACGGCCCTTGAGACCCGCGATAGGGGAGCCGCCAACCGTGATGGCACCTGACGTGGGAGCCGCGAGACGCAGGATCATTCGGCCGATCGTGCTCTTGCCGCTGCCGCTCTCGCCGATCAGCGCGACCAGCTCTCCTTGCTCCAGGTCGAAGCTGACCTCGCGCACGGCCGTCAGCTCGGTCCTCCCGAAGGTACCGATCTTGTAGACCTTCGAGACGCGGTCGAGCGTGACCATTACGGCGGCGCGGTCGCCCAGCACGCGACCTGGTGGTTGGGCGCGACCTCCACGAACGGCGGCTGCTCGACGCACTTCTCGAACGCAAGCGGGCAGCGGGCCCTGAAGCGGCAGCCGGTGGGCGGGTGGAGGAGCGAGGGCGGTCGTCCGGGGATGCCGGCGAGCTTCTTGTCCGCGTAGCGAATTCCGACCTCGGGCAGCGACGCGATCAGCAGGCGTGTGTACGGGTGCTGCGGCGTGTTGACGATCACGTCCGCCGGCGCCTTCTCAGCGAGCCTACCGGCGTACATGACCAGGATCGTGTCGGCGATCTGGTAGAGGACCGACAGATCGTGGGTGATCACGATCACGCTTTTCACGAACTCGCGTTCGCGGAACTCGACCAGCGTCTTGGCGACCGCCCGCTGCGTCGAGACGTCGAGCGCTGAGGTGATCTCGTCCGCGATCAAGAGCGACGGGTCGAGCAGCGTCGAGATCACCATCACCGCGCGCTGCTTCATCCCGCCCGACAGCTCGAGCGGGTACATGCCCAGGACTTCCTGCGACAGGCCGACGAGGTCGAAGCGGCGCCGCAGCTCCGGGAGGATGCTCTCGAACTTGACACCCTTCGCCTCGAGCAGGTCCTCTGCGATCTTGCCGACCTTGCGCGTGGGGTTCAGCGCGCTCATCGCGTACTGGGGGACGATCGAGATCTCCTTGAGCCGGAGGTGGTTCATACGGTGGTCGTCCCAGATCGGCACCTCCGAGCCGTCCAGGTCGACTCGCCCCTCGACGTACTTCATCCGCCCGTCGAGCCGGATCAGGCTCTTGCCGAGCGTCGACTTGCCGCAGCCGGACTCGCCCGCGAGCCCCATGATCTCGCCGTCGTGGATTACGAAGGTGACGCCGTCGAGCGCCTTCACATCGCCCCGGAGGGTGCGGTAGTAGACCTTGAGATTCTCGACCTGGACGCTCACAGCGCCTACAACTCGCGCAGCCGCGGGTTGAAGATCTCGTCGAGGCCCACGTTCATGACGTAGAGCCCTCCGACGATTGCGATGATCCCGACGCCCGGCGGGATGAACCACCACCAGAAGCCGAGTAGCAGAGCGCTCGAGAGGAAGGCGTTGTTCATCATCAGCCCCAGCGACATCGACTCGGAGGGACCGAGACCGAGGAAGTCGAGCGATGCGCCGATGAGGATGGCGCCGCCAAACAGCAGGATGAACATCATGAGCAAGTACGAGCTCATGTTGGGGGCGACCTCTGTCGCGATGATCTGTCGCGGGCTCCGGCCGCTCAGCCGGGCGACGTCCACGAAGTCTCGTGTCTTCAGCGAGAAGGTCTGCGCCCTGACCGCCCTCGCCGCCCACGGCCACGACGTGAGCCCGATGAGGACGGCCTCGGTCGCGTAGCTGTGCACGTTCAGATACGCGGCCACGACGATCAGGATCGCGAGCGTCGGAATCACGAGCACGACGTTCGTGAGCATGTTCAGGATGTCGTCGATCCACCCGCCCCGGTAGCCGGCGCTGAATCCGACAGCGGCCCCGAGCAGCCACGCGATGCCACCGCCCAGAGCGCCGACCAGGAAGGACGCCCGCAGACCGTGGACGAACTGGGAGAAGACGTCCTGTCCGAATGACGTCGTGCCGAACCAGTAGTCCGACGACGGCGACTGGTCGGTGGGGCCGCTGAACTCGAGCGGCGTGCTGTCGGTGAGGCGCGGGCCGAAGAGAGCGAGCGCGAGCAACAGGAGCACGCAGCCAAGACCGACGACGAACTTCCAGTTTCGCAGCGCGAAGTGGGTGAACTCCGACCGCCAACCCGGCGCGTGCATGATCGTCGGTGCGCCGGTCGGCGCCACAGAGGACGCTTCGATCGTGCCTAGCGGCTCGGCAGCTGTCGCAATATCGACCTCGCGAGGATCCGAGATCGACATCAAGCGCCGCCCTGCATGCCGATCCGCGTGCGCGGATCGATGAAGACGTACGCGATGTCGATGATGAAGTTCGCGATCAACACCGCCGTGATGAGGAAGAGAAAGATTCCCTGGATGAGGAAGTAGTCGCGATTCTGGATTGCGCTCAGCGTCAGCGAGCCGAGGCCGGGATAGGAGAACACGATCTCCACGACGATTGCCCCGGCAACGACCGTCCCGAGCGCAAGCGCGAGCCCTGTGATCTGAGGGAGCAGCGCGTTCCGGTATGCGTAGCGCCGTATGAGCTTGCTCGGGGCTCCGAGCGCGGCGAGGTAGTTCGAGTAGTCGGCCTCGAGCTCGTAGATGATCATGTTGCGCATGCCGATCGCCCAGCCGCCGAAGGCAACCAGAAAGAGCGCGCTAAACGGCAGAATCCAGTGGTGAAGAAAGCTTTGTGCAAACTCGAGCGACCATGATGGTTGTAACGCGAGCCCGTACGCCCCCGAGACGGGGAAGTAGGCCAGGGTGGTCGCGAACACCCACGCGAGCACGATCCCCAGCCACATCTGCGGCGTCGCCGTCAGCACGTAACCGAGGGGCAGCACCGTGTCGTCGAGCACCTTCCTGCGGGCGGCCAGGGCGCCGGCCTTGTTCCCCGCCCAGAAGCTCAGGAGGACGGCGGGCACGAGCAGTGCCAGCGTGTAGGGCAGGGCGCCCAGGATGAGCTCCGACACAGGCGTCGGGAAGCTTGCGACGCTCCTGCCGAGATCCCCATTGAAGAGGGCCGCCCAGAAGTTGAGGTACTGCTTCCAGGCCGGAGCGTCGAACCCGAACGCCTCCGTGTAGTAACCGGTCAGTGCCTCCGCTGCCGCCGGCTGCGCCTGCATGCGCGAGATGAGTTGTTCCACGGGGTCACCGGGCATGAAGCGCGGGATCGCCCAGTCGATCGTCACCGCCACGACGAACGTGACGAGGTAGATGAGGAACTTGCGTGCGAGGTAACGACTCACCGAACGTTCTTGCCGGGGGTGTTGCCCTTACGAGCAACACCCCTCCCGGATTGTGTCCGGGAGGGGTGTTGGAACATCACTGGGCGCCTCTGGTCCTAGCTCGCTGGGCGCAGCTTCGTGAGCATGTCGATGCTCGTCATCTGCCAGTAGTTCCGCCAGGAGCTCGGTGTGTACTGCCGACCGGTTTCCGAGGGCCAGTTCGTCCAGTACTTCGTGTTGAACATCGCCCACATGCCGTTGTACCAGAGCGGGATCGCAGGCAAATTCTGCAGGAAGACCCGCTGGAGCTTCGACATCTGAGCCTTGTACGCCTTCGTGTTGCTCGTCTGGATCTTGTCCAGTCCCTTGGTGAGATTCCAGGCGGTCTGGTTCGAGTACCGCTCGTAGTTGACGGTCGTCTGGTTCTCGAGAATCGGGAGCTGGAAGATGTACTGGTAGTAGGTCCACGGCGTATTGCTGAACTGCCGGTCGTTGCCGAGCAGGAGGTCGTACCGCGCGTGTCCGCGGTCGTCGACCATCGTTGCGTACTCCGGGAAGGCCGGCGTCACCCTGATGCCGGCTGCCTTGGCACTGTCGGCGATCACCTGGATCGCGATCATCCAGTCGGACCAGCCGTTCGGACACACGATCTTCAACTCGATCCGCGACCCGTCCTTGTTCTCGACGAACCCGTCGCCGTTCGTGTCCCTGTAGCCGGCGGCCGCGAGCGTCGATTTTGCCCTTGCCAGGTTGTAGGAGAAGCCGTGTTGGCTGACCACCTTCTTGTCGACCCACTTGTTCCAGATGGGAAGCAGCCCTGTCGGGCTCGCCTTCGTGGCGAGGCCCTGATAGGCCTTGTCAAGGATCTGGTTCATGTTGATCGAGAAGGCGAGGGCGCGACGGAACTGCGCGTCGTCGAGCGGCTTCTTCGTCGTGTTGGGGAACAGCCACACGGTGTTCGCGCCGAGGTGGTACGGCGCCTTGCTGAAGAACGTCTTGGTGCTGCCCCTGATCGCCGACTTGGGTGCGAAGTTGTTGAAGAGGTCGATGTTCCCGGCCACGAAGTTGGCCAGGGCAGACGCATTGGATGCATTGTGGATGTCGACGATGTAGCGGGGTGCGACATTGAGGCCGAGCGCCTTCCTCGCCCACCAGTTGTTGTTCTTCCTCCACACGACCGTCTGCGACTGGGCGCCGATGCCGGACTGGTACAGGTACGGCCCGGTGCCGACGATCTTGCTCTTCTCCAGGTTGCCGGTCGCGATATCGGTATTGCTGTAGTTCCTGAAGACGTGCTGGGGCACGATCGCCACGTTGAAGCGGTAGAAGTCGAATTGCTGGTAGCCGGGCGTACCGGAGAAGTTGAAGACAATGGTGCTCCCAGCGACCCGGACGTTTTTCAGGCCCGTGTCCTGCCAGAGGGGGTGCTGGGGGTGCGTCGCGATCTTCAGTGTGTTGAAGGTGTAGGCGACGTCCCTCGGCGTCAGCGCCCTACCGTCGCTCCACTTCACGCCCTTGCGGATCGTCATGACGTACCTCGTCTTGGACGTCCACTTCCCCCGCGTGGCGAGCCACGGGATGAATCTGTCCTTGAGGGGGTCGTAACGGAACGGCGTTTCGTATGCGAATCCGACCAACCCCGTGATGTAGTCCCAGTTCTTGGCGGGGTTGAGGTCGGTGTTCGGCGACCATTGACTTCCGCTCATGTAGAGCGTCTGTGCTCGCGGAAGAGCCAGTAGCGAGCTCTGCTCTGCGCCGGCTCCCGTCACGCCGAATGATGTCGCGGCGATGGCGGCGACGAGAGCGATGAGCGCGATCAGGCCGAGGCCGGCTCTTCCTTTCCTACCTGGTGTCACTTTCGTAATCCCTCCTCCTCGTTGGCTTCCGGTCGGCCGCTTCGACGCGGAGCCGACCGGCTCCTCAGCTTGTGTTTTGCCACCTTTGGTCCCTCCTCCCTCGGGCCGAGATGCGTGTCAGGAGACGGAGCGGCGCCGCCTGCGCGACGTCGAGGACCTCACCACTCAGTCCGCGGCATCCCTCCCTTCGCCGGTTGCAAGCGCAGAGCCCACCCGGCGGCCGGCAGGCGGTGGGCTTGCGGCAGCTTTGTACGGGGCGGTCGCGACATCGAACGGCTCGAGCGTGAGCGTTCCCTTGGGGAGCGCCAGCTCGACTCCGTCGACGACGGGATCGACCTCGATTCTGTCGGCGGAAAGGTTCAGAAACAGTGCGATCTCGCCGTCCGCGGTCGCGAGTCTTGCCACCGCGACGCGAGGGTCGTCGACCGAGACGGGCCGCTCGACGCCCGCCTCGTGCGCGAGTGCCGAGTAGAGCCGCCAGGTGCTCTCCGGGTTCGCCCGTGGTGTGTTCGCCGCCATGTGCTCGAGCGGGTAGGTGCAGAACACCGTGCAGCCCGCGCCCATCCGGTGCCGTACGAGTGCAGGCCTGCCGTGGGCGTCCACGGCGACGACCTCCGCGGCCACCGGCTCGACAGGGAGGTACGCGCGTGCGCTCGGCTGGCCTGCGACGTGAAAGTGCAGTCGCGTTCCTGCAGCGAGGTCACCCAGGCCAGTAACGAGCTCGAATGTCACTTCGGCGTCCTCGATCGGGTCGACCAGCCCGTAGCGCAGCGCGTGCCGGACACCGAAGATCTCGTCGAGCCAGGCGAGCCATGGGCCCCGCTGGTTCGGCGTGCTGCCGGCGAAGTACGAGACGTAGACCGTCGCACCCCGCGTCGCGAGCGCACGGAGCCTGTCGAGCCCGGGTGCGGTCAGCAGCTTGGCGCTCGGCACCAGGTACAGGCGCGCGCTATCCGGCAGGCCGTCGCGCTCGCGAACGAGCTCGACCGGCAGGTCGGCTTCGCGCGCCGCGGCGTACGACTGCAAGAGATCGGCACCGATGTCCTGCCGGTACGCGGGCGTCGTGAACGGCAGCACGCGTTCGAAATGCTCCGGGACGACGAGTGCGACGTCGCCCGCTACCCGCCTCCACGCGGTCCCGCGCAGCCGCCGCAGAAGCCCGCTGAACCGCTCCACCTCGAGGAGCTGAGGCTTTGGCCGTCCGGCGCGATCGGTCAGGCCGAAGTGCATTTCGAAGACGTGATGCCGGTACGGGTCCTGGTCACGGATGTCGTCGTAGTCGCAGTTGTTCCACGCGATCCAGCCCCGCGCTCCCGCTGCGAGTGTGGAGTGCAGCACCTGCCGGTAGTAGGCGGCCGCGTGCTCGTCGGATGCGAAGTCAGACGTCACGCCGAACTCCTCGAGAACGACGGGTTTGCCGAATCCGCCTGCGAGCTCGCACCTGAACGCGGCGGTCAGCAGCTGCCGCACCTGGTCGTCCTGCATCGGGTAGACGTGCGGCCCGACGAAGTCGACGAGCGGCGCCAGCGCACGCAGCGAGTAACCGTTGTCGCGCCCCGAGACCTCGATGCCCCAGGCGCCGTCGCCGAGGGAAACCGGCTGGCTCACACCGGCCGAGCGCACGGCTTGGACGAGTATCCGGGCCCACGCTGTGATCTCGTCGGCTGTCGCCTCGCCGCCGTAGAGGGGCATCTCGTTCGAGACGAGCCAGCCGACCACAGCCTCGTGCCCGCCGAAACGGCGCGCGATCTCCGCAGCGAACCACGCCTGCTGCGACACGAGCCATACGTCGCGGTACAGGTCGCGGCCCTGCCGCCAAGCCGGGTCCCAGTTTTGCCCGGACATGTGGCCGACGATGAAGGTCGGGATCGTCCCGAGTCCTTCCTCCACATGCGCGTCGAGGAAGTCCGCGTAGCGCTCGAGCACACGCTCGTCGAGCTCCTCGGGCGCCGGCACGAAGTCGGGCCAGTAGCAGAAGGACCGCGTGACGTTGCACCCGTGCAACGCAAGGACTGCGAGTTCCTCGCGAACCAGGGCGGCGTCGTAGTTCGTCCACATGCGCGGGCCGCCGCCGCGCGACCAGAAGTTGGCCCCGATCCAGAGCTCTGTCCCGGGCGGCGCGTCCGAAGGAATCGTCGGTGCGCCTGATCCGGTCTCGTGCATCTGTGCCGAGCGCGCCCGGCCCGACAGACGAAGCCTTGGTCGCGTCAGTGCGGCCACCCCATCACTTACCCGGTTCAGTGTCAACGAGGCGTTGGCGGCGCCGGCGCGGCGGCGACGAGGCCGCAGAGAGCAGGTTTGAGCCGTGGTCTCGACCATCACCTCAGGTGCCGCGACCGGCTTGCTTGGGGGGGCGCGCTCGTCGATCCGCGTACGACGAGCTCGACGGGCAGCGTGAGCACCGGTGGTGAGACGCCGTCTCGCGCGATCATCCGAATCAGGGCCTCGGCCGCTGCGGCGCCAAGACCAGGTTTGTCCTGTCGTACGGTGGTCAGCGGAGGGAGAACGAGCCCGGCGAGCTGAATGTCGTCGAAGCCCACGATCGAGACGTCGGAGGGCACCGAGCGTCCCGCTTCCTCCGCGGCTCGCATCGCACCGACAGCCATTAGGTCGGACGCAGCGAAGACTGCGGTAGGCGGTTCTTGGAGTGCGAGCAGGGCGCGCATGCCCTCGTAGCCGCTCTCGACGTAGAAGTCCCCTTCCTGCACGTACTCATCTCGGTAAGGAAGCCCGAGCCGATCCAGCTCTCCGCGGAACCCGACGAGCCGGTCGATCCCGGGGCGGCTGGTAGTCATCCCGGTGATCGTGGCGATGCGTGTGTGGCCGAGCTGAGCCAGGTGCCGGACGGCCTGCTCGGCACCGTCCAGGTTGTCCGAGATGACGTAGCCGGTGCGACGTCCGACCAGGTCGAGGTCGACTGCCACACACGGGATCTGCGACTTGGCGAGCTTCTGGATCTCGGGATCGCCACCGTCGACGCCCATCAGCACGACGCCGTCGACGCCGTGAGTCCGCGCCCGGCGGTCGTAGGAATGGCTCTCGAAAGCGTTTCCGGAGTCTTCGTTGGCAAACAGCAGCAGGTCGTAGCCGCCGGCACCGAGGAAGTACTTGAGGCCGACGAGCACGCTCTGGAAGAATGGATGCTCGAGGTCGGGGTGCTCCCCACCCGTCGACAGCACCACTCCGACCACGTGAGACCGCTGTGTTACGAGCGTTCTGGCGGCTGCTGCAGGTGCGTAGTCGAGTTCCCGGACGATCTTCAGAACCTTCTCGCGTGTTTGGGTGCTCACGTCTGCGTAGTCGTTCAGCACGCGCGAGACTGTCGCCACTGAGACGCCGCTGAGCCGTGCTAGTTCTCGGATTGTCGTCATACCGGAAACGTTTTCATGAAAACGTTTCCGGAAATCTACGAGCGTCTCGTCAAATTGTCAAGCGTCCTCGTCGGAAAGCCTTTTTCCAACGCCGATTCGGTCGCCGCGGCGAGACTCGCCTTGACCCGCGCGCGCAGCCTGTTAGTCTCGGGTTCCAGGGTGGGGTCCAGGACTGCGGTGTCCCCCGATTCCCATGTGTGGATCGGGCTGCTCGCCGCCGTGACGGCGGCGCTTCTGGCGTGCCCTGTCGCGCTGGCCGACGACCCACCGCCATCGACGACTACGACCGCCCCGGCGCCCGAGCCGGCTCCACCCACACCCAAGCCGGATCCGGCCCCAGCTCCCAAGGCCGCGCCCAAGCCGGCGGTGGTGTCGAAGGCCAAGCCGGCGTCGAGGCCCGCCCGGCGTGAGCCCGCGCCTGCCGTTTCGGCGCCCGCACCGGCGCCGGTCCGTTCCTCGGCTCCTGTGCAGACCCGGTCATCGACACCGAGTACCTCGTCGACGCCGTCTCGGGCCACAACCAAGCGCGCCGCGAGAGTCCAGCGTAGGCCCGTGCGCAAGCGCAAGGTGCGAGTCGTGAAGGCGGCGAGGGCCACCGTCAAGAAGCCAACGCTGGCTGTCAGGAAGGCAAAGCCGGCCGCGAGGCCCGCGGCCTCGGCGGCGCGGACCCGAGTGCCGGTTGCGGCGCTGCCCGTCTCCCCGCAACCGGATCCCGGAAGGTCGTCGCTCACGGTGGCCCTGTTTGCCGGCCTCGTCGGCCTTTCCGTGTTGCTACTGGGCTTGCTCGGGGCCGGTCCCGCGGTCGCCTCCGCCGTACGACTCGACGGCTTTGTCGCCCAACGCGCCGCTTCGACGCTCGGAGCCGGCGCGGTGATCGCCACTGCTTTGTCGCTCGGGATCCTCGTCGCGTACGTCATCTCGTAAGACCATGCGCGGCAGGCTCACAGCACTCGTCCTCCTCGTGCTCGTCGCCGGCAGCGTCGGGGGCTCGAGCGTGCTCGCTGCCGAGCCGGCCGACCTGGTCGTCTCGATTGCGGACACGCCCGACCCGGTGGTCGTGGGGACTAATTTGACCTACACGGTCACGGTCACGAACAGCGGTGCGGATCCTTTCGAGGCCGTCACCCTGACGGACGTGCTGCCCGCGGGCGTCACGCCAGTGTCGGCGACGAGTTCCGTCGGTCCCGCCTGCACTAACGCCGCGACGGTGGTTTGCCCGCTCGGGACGCTTGCGCCACAGGCGCAGGCGACCGTCACGATCGTGGTCACGCCACAACAGACGGGACCGCTGGCGAACACCGTGTCGGTCGCGTCCCCGACTCCGGCCCCCGGTGGAACGAACAACCAGGCGACCGCCAACACGATGGTGAGGCCCGTCACGGCCAACCTCGTTCTGACGCTGACCGACTCGCCCGAGCCCGTGAAGGTCGGCAGCCTGCTCACGTACACGTTGAACGTCACGAACCGCGGTCCCGATGCGGCGAGCGCCCTGACGCTGACCGACACACTGCCCGCTTCGGTGACGCCCGTCTCGGCGACCAGTAACAGCTTCTCGTGCACGAACGGAGCGACCGTGACCTGCACACTCGCGACGCTCGCTTCCGATACGAACGCGACCGCCACGATCGTCGTGAGACCCCAGCAGACCGGACCGCTTACCAACTCGGCGAACGTGAGTGCGCAGACCTTTGACCCGGCGATGGGGAATAACTCGGACTCCACACAGACGAACGTCATCGCGCTCTCAGCGAACCTCGCAATCTCGATCACCGACGCGCCCGATCCCGTCACCGCGGGCCACTCGCTCGTCTACACGATCAACATCGTGAACAACGGCCCCGATACGGCGAGCGCGGTGGAGGTACGAGACGTGCTTCCGGCCTCCGTGACGCCGCTCTCGGCGAGCACCACCGTGGGGTCCTGCGTCATCAACAACACAGTGGTCTGCGCGCTGGGGGCGCTCCAGCCGGCGGCCACAGCCACCGTCACCATCATCGTCGCACCGCAGCAGGCGGGCTTGCTGGCGAATGGGGCGACCGTCAGCTCGCCGACCATCGATCCAGCATCAGCCAACAATTCCGCGTCTACCCAGACGAACGTGCTGAGCCCTCCGCCGCCGACGCCCAATCCCGCCGACGTCACGCTGACCAAGGCTGCGTCGCCTGAGCCGGTCGCGCTCGGCGGGACGCTCACGTACACCCTCGTGGTCGCGAACAACGGCCCCGGCCCAGCTGCCAATGTCCGCGTGGTCGACACGCTGCCAGTCGAGGTTCAGTTCGTCTCCGCGAGCGGCGTCATCTGCTCGGGGACGCTCGCCGTCACCTGCACGCTCGGCACCTTGTCGAGCGGCGCTCAGCGCACGATCACCATCGTCGTTACGGCGAAGAAGGCCGGCACGATCGTCAATACGGCCATCGCGCAAAGCGACTCGAGCGATCCGAACCCCCAAAACAACGTTGCCTCGCGGCTGAGCACGGTCGGGTCGCCCGCGCCACCCGGGGGCCCGGCCGCGGACCTGGCCGTCAGCAAGGCGGACGCCGTCGATCCGCTGGCGGCGGGCAGCGACCAGAGCTACACGATCAGCGTCGTCAACAACGGGCCTGACGTAGCAACGGACGTGCGGCTGACGGACTCACTTCCCGCGGGGGCCGTGCTCGTGAGCGCCTCGGCCGGCCAGGCAACCTGCTCCGGCGGGCCCGAAGTCGTCTGCGCGGTCGGCTCGCTCCCACCGACCGGCACTGCGGTCGTGCAGCTCGTCGTCCGGCTCCCGACTCCGGGGAAGACCGTCAACTCGGCGCGCGCCACCTCCGCGGTCGCCGACCCGGTGGCCGCGAACGACACAGCCAGCGTCGAGACCACCGTCGGATTGGCCGCGCCGCCGATGGATTTGAAGGCGCCTGGTGAGGTGAGTCGCGTCGCGATCAAGGTCGCGAGCAGGACGCTCCGCCTCAGCTGGCTGCTCCCCCAGGACCCCGACCTGGCGCGAGTCGTCGTGCTTCGCTCGAGCAAGAAGACCAGGCCGACCGTTGTCCACCAGGGGCGAAGCACGTCGTTCACAGACAGGCGTCTGAAGAACGGCGTGCGCTACCGGTACACGCTTCGTACTGCCGACGCGGCGGGCAACATGTCGGCAGGCCGGGGGGTGTCCGCCGTGCCACAAGCTCTGGCGCTGCTCGCTCCGCCAGATGCGGCGCGGGTCAAGACACCGCCACTCTTGCGTTGGCGCAAGGTCGACCGGGCGACTTACTACAACGTCCAGCTCTTCAGGGGCACCGCCAAGGTCCGGAGCATCTGGCCACGGACGACCAGCCTGCGGCTCGTCAAGCGCTGGAAGTACCGGGGTCGCTCCTACTCGCTCACCGGCGGCCTCTACCGCTGGTACGTCTGGCCCGGATTCGGCTTGCGGAGCGCTGCACGCTACGGCCCGCTGCTGGGGCAGAGCACCTTCCGAGTCGTCGGCACCTAGCGCCTCGCGTTACGCCGCGACGACGACGAACCGGCGGCTCTCGTGGAGGACGGTGCCGCCGCCGAGCTCCGCTGCGAGCCCTGCCGCCGTGAAGTGACGTTTCAGGACCATCCACCGCGAGCTGTCCTTCAGGGCGCGCTCTTGGAACGCCTCGGGCTCGAGCCCCTCGTCGAGCGCAGAGTCGGCGACGACGAGCTCAGGAGCGACCCTGCGTGCCTCGGCGAGGAAGCGGGATCGCTCATCGGCGTCGAGGTGGCCGTAGAGAAGCTGGTGAAGACCCGCTCGAAGGAGCCGTCCGCGAACGGCAGGTCGAGCCCGTCGCCCTGGACGAAGCGCGCTTCCGGCACGCGCTCGCCCGCGATGCGGAGCATCGCTGGGCTCTGGTCGAGGCCAGTCACGTCCCCGGGCAGGACGCGTGTCAGAAAGCCCGTCCCACAGGCGACGTCGAGCGTTGGCGCGGGAGACAGCGCGCTGAGCGCGGCGCACAGCTGCCCGACCACATCCTCCCAGCCGGGCAGCTGGTGCGCCGCACCGAGCCAGACTTCGTCGTATTCCGGTGCCCGCCGGTCGTAGTACTCCTTCACTCCGGCAAGCTCACGTCCCAGTCTCCGGCGCCCGGAAAGCCCAGGTTGCGTCGACGAACGAGTCGCCGGCAGCAGTGTTCGTGAAGTTGAGCTTGAAGCCCTGCCTGCTGTCGACGCCGTAGCCGAACAGGTCGACCGCGTTCGTCGAGTGCAGCACGTAGATGCAGACCTTGCCCGCCGGCGCAGTCGGCTCGGCCGGTGTCCCCGTGCATCCCGCGTCGTCGTCGGTCGTGGTCGGCGGCGTGTTGCCTCCGAGGTCGATCCAGCCGTCGATGTCGATGACGACTTCGGCGTCACCGATGTAGCCCGAGCTCGGCATCGGCATCGTCATCAGCGTGCCCCAGTCGCCGCCGCCTGACGCGGCATCGACGTCGAGGCCGATCACGCCGCGAATCGTCTGTCCGACAGGCACGGCGCTGAGTGCGCTGATCCCGGACGGGCCTGTGGGTCCAGTCGCGCCCGTAGCTCCCGTGGCTCCGGTGGCGCCCGTCGCGCCGGTCGGCCCCGTCGGCCCGGTGGCACCAAT
>DAITAO010000034.1:0-29587 GCA_036824245.1 Gaiellaceae bacterium
GCAATCGTCCGGTCGCGTGCGTTCTGGTTGTAGTCGATGAAGACGCGCTTGCCGCGCTCCTCCTTCCACCACGCGGTGGTCACGAGCTTCGGCAGACGCCGCTCTACCTCACGTGCGAATGCCAGTGCGCAGCGGCGCACCTCGGGGAAGGACCAGCGCGGCTCGATACGGCACGCGACGTGGATGCCGCGGTTACCCGACGTTTTGGGCCAGCCGACGAAGCGGATCTCCTCCAGCACCTCGTGGACGACCGAGGCAACGCGCTTCGCGTCCTTGAAGGTCGTGCCCGGCTGCGGATCGACGTCGATACGCAGCTCGTCCGGATTGTCCACGTGGCCGCGGCGAGAGGGCCAGGGATGGAAGTCGATCGTGGCCAGGTTGGCCGCCCACGCAACCTGCGCGACCTCGGTCACGCACAACTCGTCGGCGTGGCGTCCCGATGGGAAGGTGACGCGCACGGTCTCGACCCACTCGGGGCGCTTCTCGGGCACCCGCTTCTGGTAGATGGCCTCGCCCTCGGCGCCGTCCGGATGACGCTTCAGCTGCGTGGGCCGCTCGCGCAACGCCCGGACAATGCCCTCGTCGACGGCGATGTAGTAGCGGACGAGGTCCAGCTTCGTCTCGCCGCGCAGCGAGAAGAAGATCTTGTCGGGGTTGGTTACGCGGACGACACGCCCGCCGACGTCGAGCTCAACGAAAGGGGACGCCACGGAGGCAAAGTATCCTCGCAGCGATGCTCGAGGAGCCACAGCCGGCCCCGATCACGCTCGAGCCGCTCGACGACTACGTGGTCGTGGAGCCCGTCGACGAGGAGACGGAGACGCGCACAGGGTTGATCATTCCGGCCTCGTCCGAGACGGGTTGCCGCAGCGGCATTGTGACGGCGGTCGGCGCCGAGGCAACAGGCGTCGAGCCCGGCGACAAGGTGCTCTTCCCCAAGGACGCCGGCTACGACGTTCGCCTGGCGGGCGCGTCGATCAAAGTGCTGCGCCGCGGCGAGCTCATCGCCCGGATCCAGGACTGAGGTCGCCTCGCGCGCTGCGCGCGCTCGCTTCACGGGAGAACCCCTGGTTTCTCCCGTGGGCCCTCTCCTTGCAGGCGTCGGCGTGGGGTCAGACGTGCGCAGAGCCGGCGGCTCTCACGGGTGTGCGAGCGTCTTGCCGCTCCGTAGGTTTGCCTCCCGCCGGGCCAAGCCCGGCTCCGGCCGCTTTTCGCGGTGGCTCTCGAGAGCGCACTGCTTGGGGAACCTGCGGTTCCCCTTGCCCCCTCCGCTGCGGGTTCCCCTTGCCCCCTCCGCGCTCCCGAAATCCCCCCGCCGGGGGATGACCCAGCCATGCGTCGGGTCGATCATGTCAGTGCCGGCCTCCCCCCTCATCCGGCACCTGGCGTCGCCCGTTTCGAGCCCCCGGCTCGCTGCGGGCTTCGCTGTTTCTAGGGGTCGAAAAACGTGGCAAGCGGCCCTGCGCCATAAGCTGCCGCGGACCAGGGGCCGCCGGAGGAGTGCGCTATTCTGGGCCTCTGGGAGAAGTGGCCGAGTGGCTGAAGGCGGCGCCCTGCTAAGGCGTTAGGTGGGGAAATCCCTGCCTCGAGGGTTCGAATCCCTCCTTCTCCGTTTTAAAAGCCAAAAGGGGGCCTTGCCGGCCCCCTCTTTTCTTCCTATGTCACATCTCATGTCACATCTCGTGCGGCTGCGAATCACGGCGAAGCGCCTCTCGGATCTGCATCGCGCCGCCGGCGACGTCGAACTCGTGGGCATAGATATCCAGCGTCGTCGAGACCTTGTCGTGTCCCAGTTGCTTCGACACGCGGTACACACGTCCCGCGCGATCAGCCTCGAGCCGAAGGTGTGGCGAAAGTCGTGCCAGCGGATGTTGATGCCTGCTTTCTTCGCGTGCCGTCGTAGCGATAGATCGGCGGTTGAGTGTGCGATTGCGAACACGCGATCCTCACCGCGCTTGCCAGTCGCTACGAGGTACTTCTTGAGCTTCGTCGACAGCCACGTCGGGATGAAGACCGTGCGCTTTGCAGGCGACGACATTGTCTGGGCCGGAGGCGGCGACGACGTCGTGATCGCCGGAGACGGCAACGACACGATCTACGGTGGTACCGGCAGCGACCGCCTCTTCGGCTCCGGAGGAAGCGACAACCTCAAGGCTGGCGACGCAGCAGCCGACACAGCCGACGGCGGCCCCGGAGCTGACCGCGCCAGCGGCGATCCAGAGATCGACCGCGAACGCTCCATCGAGAACGGGGTCATCGTCGAGGCGAACTAGGCCAAGCCGCAAACGAAGGGCTTCGATACCGCAGGTCACAGCTGGCTCTACTGCCAGCGCAGCCCGGAGCCGGGACATCCGACGCCCCCGGGGGCTACCCCCACCCCCCCGAGCCTGCCGTCGAGGGGCGGGACTCCTGCGGGGACTCCTACGAAACGAACGACGGGACTCCTACGAACGCTGTCGAGGGACGGGACTCCTACGAACGCTGTATGCGGCGAAAGCGCGCCAGCTTTCCGACTAAAGAGTCAGAACGCCAGATCGCGTACAAGCGTCACCAACCCGATCAGCGCAAGTGACAGGACGACCACGATGACCCCAACCGCCCCGGTCAGCCATCGCCGCATCATGCGCGCGTCCTCCGCTCCGCTGCGGCGCTTCCACTCCTCCGCCCACGCCCCCTGAATATCGCCCGCAAGCCGCTGGGCCTCCTCGGCCGGCAGCCCGACGAACCCCGCGATGAAGTCCGGAAGCGTCTCTTCGGCGTGGTGGTAACCGTGCTTCGTCGACCACAGACCTTCCGACCCTTGCCATCCGTCGGCGTCGAAGGTGGTCACCTTCACGGCATCGTGGTTCTCGGAGTGCCGCACGTTGTAGTCGATCTCGAGCGGGCCTCGCGACGTCGCCACGAGCCGCTTCCCGGCGAACGCATGCCTCCTTTTTCCCACACCTGCTTCGTACCCACGAACAGCCGCATCGATGCGAGTATCGCTGCTCGGAAAGAAGCATCTTCAGCCTCTGGCGGATTACAGAGACTGCGGTGTGGCCGAACGGCCTAGCCTAGGAAGGTTTGACGAAATTGGCGGCCCAAGCCTCGGCATCCTGGAGGGCGTACAAGACTCCCCAGAGGTAGCTGACGGCGAGCGCCTTCGAGTGAGCGTCAGTACCGGCGCGGAACTGAAAGTGCATCTCGAGGTTGTCGATTGCCTCATCGACAAGCTCTCGCAGTCCTTCGATGAACTCTGGATCGTCAGGGGCGTCCACAGCCCCAGAATAGGGCTACGTGGCGAGCGGAACGGCTCGCGTCGCCTGATGCATCAACCGCCTCACCGGCCACCAGCCGTAGCTCACGACCCCAGCCGCCCAATAGTGCGGACACGTGTCCGAAGATGTCCACGCCGGCTGACCAAGCCCCGCCAAGCGATCTGCGAAAGGCGTCGCGGCGCCAAGTCTGGGCCGATTCTCTGCAGCCGATGTAGAGGTGGCACTGGAGAGGGTTGCTCGCGAGGCCGATCCTCTAGCTAGGAGGTTCTGCGATTCAGCGGAATGGCAACGCGCGCATGTGTCGCGCTGTCAAGGCAGATGGCTCGCCGTGCCGTGCGTACGCTCTTGGCAACCGGCATGGGGCAACGCCGGCCTCTGCGCCGGCCACGCTGGCGTCGGCCGTACGAACCTCGTGGCGCTATCGTCCGTCGCCGCGGCAAAGTCGGCTCGAGTCCGCCGCGAGCGAGTCGAGGCCCGCAAGATGGGATTGCTCGACGCGATCGCAGCGCGCGCCGTCGAGCAGCGCGACAAGATCGTTGATGCGCTATTTGCCGGATTGGACGTGACGGATCCGGCACAGCGTGCGCGTTGCGCCGAGCTAATCATCACTCGTCTCTATGGCAAGCCGAAGGAGACCGTGGAGACGACGTCGACGCGAACAGACATGGACGTCTCCGCGATGACCTTCGAGCAGCTCGCCCACCTCAAGGCCCGCCTCCTTTCCCAGCGCCCGCACCTTCCCCTCCTGAAGGGCTAAAGGAGCCGCCCACCCACCCCCCCTCGCTCCCGACGGCGTGGCCGGGACTCCTACGACGCCCCACCCCGGAAACTGCCGTCGCGGGCCGGGACTCCTACGCCCGGGGCTGGCCGGCGAGGGCCGGTGGCGTGTGGAGGCATACCGTTCGGGGCGGAAGGGTGGTCAGCGTTGGGCGGTTCGTCGGTGAAGGCGCGTGATCGCCCAGCATGCGCTTAGGCCCAGCATCAAGGTGGGCCACAGACATCCAGTCAGGTCGTCGAGGAGACCTCCGCCTTTCGATTGACGACGGGGTTCGCGCATAGGTCGTTTGCCGGGCGCGTAGGGCGATCGTGTTCGCTTGTCGCCCCAGCATTCGACGCAGATCCCATCGTCGGCGGTGCGCGTTTCTCGCCCACAGTGAGGACAAAGCGTGCGTTCGGGATCGTCCCCCATCGAGCGGGAGTATCCGCCAGGAGGGCGCGACGCCGAGTGATCGGGCGGTGCTGCGGGTATCAGGCCCGTGCAGAATCCGTTCGCGGACTGGGGCATGAGCATTCCAGCCCAGGTGGCGGCAGCGATCGTGGTCGTGGCGGCTGTGGTGCTGACGGTGGTGATCTACGTGGCGGACTCGTTCAGCGACGATCCGAGCAGTACGGCGATCCTGATCGTCCCCTTCATGGCCCTGTACGCCATGCTGGCGATCGGCGTGATCTGGGCGGCCGACGCTGCTGTCCGAGCGGTGGCTCGTCGGAAGCGACGGAAGCCGAGTGTTGAGGCGTAGAGCTGCGCGGTGGCCGACCGTTACGTCTTGACGAACTGCGCGGCCTGTGGCCGGCCGGTGCGCCGCGCGCCTGGCGAGAGCTGGGTCGTGGGCTACCGGCAAGGGAAAGATGGTCGGGAACGAGTCCATTTCTGCCCCGACTGCCACTCAGAATGGCCCGTTGGGAAGCATGGCGTGACTTGGGAGGCCTTCGCCAAGCGAAAGGCCGCCTCTGGGGGCGACCTCGGAGCGGGCGACTCGGGCGGAAGGTGACGCGGCGCTGCGGAGGTCTTGGCACGCGTAGTGGCGAGAGGGCATCCTCTTAGCATGCTGCTCGAAGTGACATTCATCGTCGAAGTAGAAAAGCTTGAGGACTTCGATGCCGAGTTCGACGAGGAAAGAATCGCGGCGGTACTGCCTGGCAAGGCGGCGTGGCTGAGCTGGGTCGAAGAGCAGCCGACGGTCACGGAAGCGTTAAAGGCTCGTTGGCGGCGGCTCAAGGGATCGTAGGGATACGTATGCCGCGCAGTGGCCGTGCGGGAGGACTCGTGCCGTGCGCCGTCGAGCAGCGGGACTCCTATCGTGCCGACTCCTTCCGTGTGCGGCGTGCGCGTGCGCTGCCGTGCCACTCGGGACTCCTGCCGTGCCAGTGCCGTGCGGGACTCCTGCTGTCGGTTCTGTCGGTGCCGTCGGTCGCTCGGGCAGCGGGACTCCTGAACGCCGCGATGCAGGAATTACTGCCTGCCTTCGCGTTAGAAGGCGAGGGCAAGGGGACGGACGTTCTGTCCGCGCAGGCGACCGTTTACGAAGCGGACGTGGAAGCGGCGGCCGGTGGTGCTTCGCTCGACGAACGTGACGGTTGTTCCTGTGATCGTGTAACCGACTTTGCGTGGGCGAATTGGCGCGGTTGGCGACGCGAGTTTGGTGAGTAACGAGCCGTAGCGGCTCTGGAGCGCCTGCTCGAGCGTTGTGCCGTCGAGCTTTCGAAGCCGGTGCATTGCAGGGGAGCGGGCGAAGCCGGCGAGGTCGCGGGCAGCCGCGCGGTCTTCGAGGAAGCGACGCCCAGCGGGGGTGAACGCGACCTCGATCGCGCTGTGGCTGTTGTTGCGGTCGGGCCAGGTGTGGCCGTAACTGCCTTGGATGTCGCAGCCGTCATACGGTGCTGGCATGCCTTGCATCCGGATCACGGCCCGGCCAGAGGTTGCGCGGTAGTAGTTGCCGAAGACGACCGGCTCTCGGTGGTAGGGCAACCTGCGGAAGCAGCCGTAGCTGACACCACGCTTGCCGACCAGCTTCCTCGCTGCCGGTGTGGCTCGGCTGAGATCGAAAACCACGACGCCGTTTCCGCCGGCGACGACGGTAACCCCGTCTGACTCGCCCCGTTGCACCGGCGTCGTGGGCGACCCGGTCGTGGGCGGAGGATCGGGGCCGAAACCCCGCCCCGCCCGGGCTTTCCCGGCCCGCTCCATCATCTCCTTCCGTACCCGGGCCAGCTCCTTCGCGCGCTGCGCCGCCGTCAGATAGAAGAACGGCTGGCGCGCGATGACGTCTCCGTCTGCGTCGAGCAGCTCGACGGCGGTCGGCCTCGTCCCGATCGTGTCGTGACCGGCGGGGATCCGCTGGAAGAAGAAGCCAGCGTCGATCGGCTTTGAAACGAAGTAGAAACGAACATCAGTCGCCGAACCATCCGCGTAACGGACGACAAGTTTCTTCGCCGCCGAACTCAGGATGTCGCCACCGATAAGCGATACCGACTCGACACCCTGGCTGACGCGGCTGCGAAACGAAACACCGAGCAGGCCCGGCCCAACCTGGCCCGGCAGCACCCTTGGAGGACGTCGAATCGTCCGGTCGGCGCGGCAGCCGCCCAACCAGCCACTGAACTGCCAGCAGTACCCGCCCTTCCGCGTCGGCGCAACCCACAGCACGCGCGTCTTCCCGCGATGACGGAACGTCGCCACCTGACGGGTTTGCGAGGCGATCACCCCCGGATTCATGGACGGCGGCGCGCCAAGCCCAAGATCGTAGAACTCCCGCTTGACCGCAACCGGCGCGGTGTTCCCTGTGAACGGCACATCGATCCGCCCAAGCAGATCGGCGATCAGACCGCGCAGCCCGAAGGCCGGCGTCGCTGCCAGCGCTGCGACCGCGACGAGCGCCACGGCACCCAGTGCCAAGCGTCGACGCCGTCCCCGCCGATCACGCGGCATTGGCGTCGTCGAGACCGGCCGCAGCGCAAGGCGCATGACCTGCTCCCAGTCGCCAGGCGCCTGCTCGAACGAAGGCACAAGCAAATCCAGCGCGTCGCTGACCGAGGTCACGCGCGGAGTCATGCCTCAGCCTCCACGCCAGCTAGCTGCTCGTGCAACGCGGCACGCGCTGCGTGCAACGTTGCCCCAACCGTCCCGGGGCTGATTTCCAGCGCCTCAGCGATCGTCCCGTACTCCATGTCCGCGAAGTAGCGCAAAAACAACACCAACCGCTGCCGCTCAGGCAGAGCGGCTACAGCCGCCGCAACTCGACTTGATTGCGACGGCGGCCCACCATTCATCCGCGCAGCCTCATCCCTCGGGAGCCGCGCGACGACCGCGGCATCACGCCGATGGTTACGGGCCGTGTTGATCAGGATCCGCCACAACCAGGCCTCAAGCGATCCCCTGCCCGCATAGTTTGCCCGCTCCCGCACAGCCCGGACAAACGCCTCCTGAACCACATCCGCCGCAGCGTCCCGATCCCCGCAGATCGCCGCGGCCACTCGGCGGTACTCACCCAACCCACGCCGATAGATGGCCTCGATTTGTTCCAACGATGCGCCATCCATCCGCTTCCCTATCCGCACCTCAACCAGACTGACACGAAGGAACGTTCATTTCTTTAGTGGTACTTGACCGCCCCACCCCACCCCCCGCGCGCGTTTCGCGCCGGCGGGACTCCTCCGGCCTACGATCGGCTCGATGACCGAGACCCCGACGACGCAATCGATCCCCAGGCGCTGCGGTCGCGGGCCTTCGACGAACAAGGCCGCCTGCGCTTCGCCTGCTGGTACTGCGAGAAGGAGATCGCCTACGAGGGCTTCGACCCCTGCGCCATCATCCTCGTCACGAACTTCGCCGGAGACGAGGAGCAGCAGCGCGAGCAGCAGTTTTACGCGCATGCGGACTGCTTCCGCCGCAGCGGGTCGGGAATGGATCTGCACATCCTCGACGAGGACTTCGACGGATGAACGTACTCAAGACCTCCGCGCTGCTCGGCCTGCTTGCCCTTCTCGCTGCCGCTGAAGTCGGCGGCGCCTCTGCGGGGCGGTCGTCGACCGAGAAACTCCGGCTGAATCTGAGCTTCCGCATCACGCCAACACGCCTCTCAACAGGCAATCCGCTAATCGTTGGCTCAGTCGGATCCGTCTCGTTCACACATCGCACGTGGGCGATGCGTGCGTCGTTCCGCAACGTCACGCAGGCGGATGTCTGGATCGGTACACGCATTCCCTGCTCGCTCGGCGTCTCGCCGACCGCTCACCCGCGGCAGAACCTGCTGCCGGCCCACCACGCCACCTTCGCCCGGCCCACGATCCCGGTTTGGCTGCGGCCCGGGGAGCGGTGGGCGGGCGTCTGCGGCGGTTACGGCCCGCCCCGACCGGGCCGCTACTTGAGCGTGAGTCTCGGCGGGTTCGCCGGCAAGCAACTCTGCAACGACTGCCTCTCCGTGGGCTGGAGGAGCCGTTGGTTCCGGCGGCCACGATGACCTCGGACTGAAGCGAGGCCGGGTCTGGGACTCCTGCACCTCCTCGAGGGGCGGGACTCCTACGCCTGCCGCGTCGAGGGGCGGGTCTCTATCCGTCCCGGGTCGCGAGGGATACGTCAGGTCGCGATCACGTTTCAAGGTCTGGCCCGGAGTTGCCTGCCGCGCGGTTGCGGCGTACCGTCGTGTCATGGCGGCGAAGCGCGTGTTCATCACGATCAGCGCGGCGCTTGCGTGCGGAATGCTGGTCGCTGGGGGCGGGTACGCCGTAGAGCGGAGTGCCTTCGATCTGTGGGGAAGCGGCGACCCGAACGCGCCGAAGCGCATCGGCGACCGAGTCGAAGTAGCTGCCACCGACGATTCGACCGTCTACGCATGGAACAGCACCCGGTGGATCTGCGTGGGCATCTCGGTTCACGACCGACCCGCGGGCGAAGGCTGTGGCATGCCAGTCATCGGTGCGCCGGGCGACAGCAGCCCGGCGCAGCCGCCGCCGCGGCAGGTTGTCGGCTTCCTCGCCAGTTCGCCAGGCCTAGGCGACACGTCGACCTACGTCGTCGGCCCGACGTCGCGGAGCGTCGCCCGCGTCACCGTCGAGGTACGTGACGGCCGGGTACTCGAAACGCAAACCCACGCGGCCCCCGATGAGCTGAAGACCCGGCTGCGCTTCTACGCGATTCAGATTCCGAACGCGCAGCCGACGGGAACAGCCGCGGGAGAAACACCGATCTCACCAATCAGGACGATTCGCGCGTATTCCGCCTCCGGTGTCCAACTCGGATCGATCAGCCCAGGTGCCTAGCCGACCGCCCGAGCGGCACCTCGAGAATCGGTCTATCCGCGAGTTCCTGCTGCGGATCCAACGGGACGGCATCCGGGTAGTCAAAGGCGCGCTTCCCGTCCGAGCGGTCGATGCGGTCGAGCTGCAGAACCTCGTAGTGGGTCAGGAACTCGAATTGCGTGTCGAGGCGCCGGGACACACCGACATTGTCACGACGACGCGGATCGAGGTCGACACGTCGCACGACGATCCTTCGGGAGGCCGGCGAAGCCTCATGTTTAGGGCATGTACTCGCTCTTCTATCTCGCCGTGATCGTGATCTACCTCGCCGACCAAGGCTTCGAGTGGACGCCCTTCGACATCCACGCCGGCTGGCGCTGGCGGGCCTGTTCGCCGTGGCGATCGTGCTGGCCCGCACCTTCTAGCCGACAGCCAGCTTCTCTAGCGGTTCCTCGACCCCGACTGGATCGAGCAGCCGACTAATCGACTAGCCAAGCCCGTGCCACGCCGTTGGCCAAAGCCCTTGCGGATCAAGTTTGCCGCGATCTGTCGCGATCCCCTGCAGCCGATGTAGCCAGTCGCCCTCTGGGACGCCTATCCAAAGCGGGAATCTGGACTGGCTCGTGCTGCCACCCCACCCCTCGCTCCCTAAGACGTGCTGGGACTCCTGAGACGCACCTCAGGGTCGTACGTCCCCGTGGAGTGCTACAGAATCGGCCATGCGTCCGGACGAATTCTTCATCGAGGACGAGGAACCCTCAGGGCTGTTCGGCGGCTCGACGCGGCGCCTGGACGTTGACCTTGTCGAGACGCTGCGCCGACAACCGGATCCCGATCACGACGACGTCGAAATCGCCGTTCCACTCGCAAGGCTGATCCACGACGATCTGGAGAGGTTCGGCACGGGCGGCGGCGAGGAGCTGACCGAGCAGCAGATGCGACTCGCGCTGCGTGCCGTCGTCGACCGACTGGGCATCGAAAACTTCGACGTCCCGTTCCGCGACTACGGGACGTTCAAGAGCTGGTGGCTCAAGAACGAGGGATATGGGAACTGGCAAGCGCGCCGCGATCTGCTGTCCGGGATCTTCGATCCACTGCATGACGAACTCGCTGAACGAGAAGAGAAAGCCATCCAGTCATCCCTCGTAGACCCGATCAGCACCCGCCCGCGTACCGGCTGGGCCGCCGTCGACGCGGAGATCAGCGAGCTACGCAGGCACTTCGGCCGAGCCGCGACACCGCAGGACTACCGCAACGTCGGCCAGGACTGCGTAGCAGTAAGCGAGGCCCTGAGCAGGCACGTTTTCGATCCAACCGGGCACGTCCGCGTGGGCGAGGAGGAGCCGCCAGTCTCAAACACGAAGCGACGGCTCGAGCGGTTCATCGAGGACGCAGCGCCGGGGGCAGACAACGCTGCGCTTCGGAAGCTCGCCCGCGCCGTCATCGAGTTCGCGCAGCACGTCAAGCACAGCGAAACGCCAACGCGCCGCGAAGCCGGCATCGCCGCCGACGGCATCATCCAGCTCGCAAACCTTCTGCGTCGGCTCGATGAGGACGAGTGAGCGGTCGTCCTTCGGGGGCGGTCACCACCCCTCGACCTCAACCTCGAGGCTGGGATCCTAACGGTCAGGTGACCACCCCCCGAGACTGCCATCGAGGGGCGGGACTCCTACGAGGCGGGCGCCTCCAGGGGCGGGACTCCTACAGGCGACAGGCGGCCCGAAACCGCTTCCAGGGGCGGGACTCCTACAGGCGGCGGGACTCCTACAGGCGGGCCTCCAGGGGCGGGACTCCTACAGGCGGGGCGGGACTCCTACAGCGGGCGGGACTCCTAGGGACTCCCAGGGACTCCTACCACCACCATCACCGACCGACCGGCTGGGCGGCCGGGGACTCCCACGACGCCGGCGCCATTACCCAGAGCAGGTAATGGGGTCGGCCCCACCCGCCCATCCCGATCGCGACGGGCGGGACTCCGACAACGCCGACCTCCCGGAAGTGCTGTATCGCGAGCAGATGGGCAACATTTTAGATCTTGTTCGACTACCGCGAGTTCTATGTCCTCGGAGAGGGGTTCAAGCGAGGCGCGTTCCGCGTTCATAGCCTCGGCGAAATCCTGGATCCGCTCGCACTGAAGCGTGCCGAGGTCAGCCCAAGCGAGCCAATCCGCTTTCACCACGATGAAGGCACCCGTCTCTACGACCTGATCGGAACGACCGATGCCGTTCTCGACCTCGTCTCCGACCGTTTCGTTGCTGTCCTCAGCGACAACGACTTCTCCGGCTGGCGGACATACGAGATCGAGATCTATGACGACGCGGGCCGCTCAGTGCCGGGGTATCACGGCCTTTCCGCCACCGGCTCGTGTGGGCCGATCGACGATGCACTCAGTCCCGTCATGCCCGTCGCCCCGCCAATTCCCCAGGGTGAAACGCTCCCGCACCGCCTCGGCCTTCGCTTCCACCCAGAGACGTGGGACGGGAGCGATGTGTTCGTCCCAGTGGGAACTGCGCATCTCATGATGACCGAGCCTGTCCGGGACGCCTTGGCCAAGGCGAAAGTGACCAACGTCAGGTTGGATCGCATCACCGAGGTCGAAATGCTCGTCATCGAGCAGGACTGACTCCTGGGAGGGATCCGGTACCACCCCTGGCGCATGGCTGAGCCGACGGGACTCCTGAACCTCCTAGGGGGATGCCGACGAGTCGCGAAACCGTTCCCACACTGCCCATATGTCGATCGCGACCGCCGCGGTGATCGGTTCCGGGGGCCTCATTCCCTCGCCGAACCAGTTGTCGATTTCGCTCGTGACGATCGCCTGCACATCCTTCGGCCCACTTGCGGTCTTGAGCCTCGGAAGGATCGTTTCGACTTCGAGGTCATACTCGTTTTCGGGCGCGCCAAACTCGATGAGTGCCATCGGGTCGTGGCGGTTCAAGACCGCGCGCACGTCCTCAAAGAGTCTCTGGTAAGCGAGTGACTTGCTACGGCTCATCGCCCGAAGTATCGGCGGTTAACCACTGGTCGGCGTGGGGCTGGGCGGCGAGGGCCGGTGGTGTGTGGAGGCATACCCATTCGGGGCGGAAGGGTGGTCAGCGTTGGGCGGTTCGTCGGTGAAGGCGCGTGATCGCCCAGCATGCGCTTAGGCCCAGCATCAAGGTGGGCCACAGACATCCAGTCAGGTCGTCGAGGAGACCTCCGCCTTTCGATTGACGACGGGGTTCGCGCATAGGTCGTTTGCCGGGCGCGTAGGGCGATCGTGTTCGCTTGTCGCCCCAGCATTCGACGCAGATCCCATCGTCGGCGGTGCGCGTTTCTCGCCCACAGTGAGGACAAAGGGTGCGTTCGGGATCGTCCCCCGTCGGGCGGGAGTATCCGCCAGAAGGGGGGCGGCGTGGAGTGATCGGGTGGTGCTGCGGGTATCAGGCCCGTGCAGAATCCGTTCGCGGACTGGGGCATGAGCGTCCCAGCCCAGGTGGCAGCGGCGATCGTGGTCGTAGTGGCTGTGGTGCTGACGGTCGGTGGGGATATCTCGAATCGTGTTGGCTGAGGTTCGGTTCGCAGTGGTGTTCGGCGTTGTCGTCGGCGCCGGCTACGCGCTGTCGAGCAAGCTCATCGGCGGCGGGTCGTGGGTGGACGCGGCCGGCTCGGGAGTGATGTTCGGGGTTATCGCGGCGATCGTTGCGCTGGTCGTCGAGTGGCGCGCGCGGCGGAGGAGGGGCAAGGCGGCAGCCGGGGGCGGTTGATGGCCTGGCGCGTGTGTGTACCGGCGGGTTTGAGTCATCAAGAACCGCGGCTACTGGCGCTACGACCAGGAACTGGAGCTGGCGCAGAGCCGGCGGCGGGGGCGAGTGACGATCTGAGGGTTTGTTCTACCCATTGCGACGACGGTCGCCGGTTCACGCGTCGGTTCGCGGTCTTCCTGCCTCGTCGAAGTACCGCGGCCATGCTTCTTCCAGCGCCTCCCGGCCGCGTTCCGTGATCACGAGATCGTGCGTCGGGTCGTAGCCCCACGCTTCCTCGCTCGCAACCGCGTCAAGCGCCTGCTCTTCGTTCAACCTCCCCACCCCCTCCCCAATTAGCTCAACGAACCCCGCGGCGAGGAGCCGCATGACGGCAGCACGCGCTTCGTCGAGCGGGACGGGCGGATGTTGCTGAAACGTCTCTCCGTCCACGTGGACAACGTCCACCCCGCTGAGCAACTCGAAGAGGAACGAGTCGTCGTTCGCGAGGTCGAGGATGTGAACGTCGAGGCGCAATAAATCCACCGTCTGAGGATCGCAAGCGTCTGTCCCTGAATGCGGGAGGGCCGGAACCTACTCCACCCTTCCGACTCGCACATCGTCCGCGGGACTCCTACGCCGCGTGTCTGCAATCACGAGCCGCGGTCTTGCCATGTCACATCCATGTCACAGACGCATTGGCCGCAACGGGGGTTAGACGGCCATCGCTGGGCCGAGAAAAGCACGTACAGTCATGCTTTGAAACTAAAATGACATCTGCCACGTTAGGTGGGGAAATCCCTGCCTCGAGGGTTCGAATCCCTCCTTCTCCGTTTCGAACATCGTCCCGCCGACGCGGAGTAATGCGTGACGTTCGAACCCCGAAGCTGCCCTCGGGGTTCCTCGTTTTAGACCCGCGGGGTCGAAGCCGAAGCGAAACAACCTTGTGCGGTTCGGCGTCTCTCGAGTCGCTCGCGTTCGCCGAGCGTTCGACTTCTCCGGACGCCGAGTGCTTGTCCTCCCCGACGGACGCGAGGCACCCGCAGAAGTGACCCTCCGTTTGCCTGCGTGTGAGCTTCTCGCGAAAGTACGAATTCGCGCTCAGGGCCGCGACCACATGAGCGTGCTGCCGACGGGCCGGTAGCCGAGCTTCTCGTTGACCCTGAGCATCGGTCCGTTCGTCTCGTCGTTTTCTGTGGAGACGAGTTCGACTCCACGTCCGGCAGCATTCACTAGGGTCGCGCGCTTCGCCAGCAGAGCGAGGCCGCGGCCGCGATAGTCACGCAGCGTCCCGGTCATGTCGGTGACTGCCCGGCCGCCCGGGGCGATGCGGAGGTGCGAGAAAGCGACCGGTCTGTCGTCGATGACGGCCGCAACGCTCGCGTCGAGGTCCGTGTCCGGATGACGCCAGTAGTCCTCGAGCCATTGCTCGAACGAGACGTCGTCCATCGCAACCTCACCGGGGACGTCCAGCATCGCCTCGGCGTCGAGCTCGTACACCTTTCGTGGGTCGAGCTCGGCGAGCGGGCGCAGATCGACGCCGGGCAGGGCGGTCGGGGGCTCGATCGTGCGCGGGTCGACGCCGGAGATCCGAGTCGTGTTGGTGTGCCGGAAACCATGTGCGGTGGCCAAGCTCCGCGACGCCTCCTCGGGAGTGGTGACCGACAGCGCTGTTGCAACGCCGAGGCCGGCTAGGTGGGCTTCGCAGCGCTCGAGGAGGGCAGTCCCAAGGCCGGCTTTGCGGGACTCCGGCACGACACTGGCCTGCAGGAATCCCGGGCGCTCGGAGCTCTGGTACTCGATTGCCGCCGTCGCCCAGCCGACGAGCCTGCCGTCGTCTTCGGCGGCCCAATAGCGGCGGTGCGCGTCCGGCGGCTCCGCGGCCGCCGCGTGTCGGAGCCCCCGCTCAGATCCGACGCGGTGCGGCCATACGCGGTTCAGCAGCTCGGTCGCCGACCCGAAGTCCTCGCTCCTCCCCTCCCGCACCATGATTCGGAGCATAGGCCGCCCTCGAAGCCCAGGCTCACGCAGGAACTCGCAGGCGACCTGTCGAGCTCTTCGGGGGGCATTCCCGAACACTGGCGCAGCCGAAGCTCCCTGACCAGTAGCCATCAGCTTGGAGTAGAAGCCGCCAAGGAGCGCGGGCACTTGATGCGCTTCACCAGGGTGCTGCCGCGTTTAGACGATCTCCAGGATCGGGAAGCGTGCGTCGACGTCGAGGCAAGCCGCAGCGAACAGGGCGGTACCGACATCGCCGGTCCAGAGCGAGTAACGGCCGAGGCCGTTCGCAGCGCGGAGCCGCTCGGCCTGGCCGAGCGAGTGGACTGCGAACCGCCGCGCGCGCCCGAGCCAGCGCTCGTCGCCTGTGCGTGCGAACGCCTTGAGGAGCGCGAAGCCATTGCCCGAGGTGCCGTGGCAGATGCCGTGGCCCTTCTCGTCGCCGTGGGCGCCGGCCCGCCAGATCAACTCGGCGCCGGCGAGCAGCAGGTCTTCATCGAGATACTCCCAGGCGCCGGCAACGATACCCGGCGCGCCGGTGCACCACTGGAGACAGATTCGACCATCCCGCGCTCGCACGAGCTGCGGACGCGGCGAGCCCGGCCAGTTGGCGAGGCCGACTTCGCGGAACGCGGTTCGGGCGAGCACAGCTGCCGTCTCATCGGCAAGCGCATCATCTGCGTCGAGCCGGAGCAGGACGAGCGTGTTGCCGGCAGCGCCGTGCAGCGTGCCAAGGCCGCGGTAGTCGTCGTCCTGCCGCCAGAGCAAGTCGTCGCCGCGGCGGGCACGCAGCGCTTTGGCCGTCTCGCGCGCTGCCTCCTCCCAACGCGGGTCGCCGGTCCATTCGCCGAGCGCCAGGGCGGCGAGTAGCGTCCCAGGTGCGCCCCACATGACGTCGTCGGTCGGGTTGGCGACGTTGGCACGGACGAGCGCGTGAAGATCGTCCGCGAGCGCGGGGTCGGAGGCGAGCCGGAAGGCGACGAGCAGTGGCCCCGTCTCGCCGGCTAGGAGCGCTGCCGGGTGGTAATGCTCATCCGCCGTGAAGTCCGGCTCCGCCCGCTTGAGCTCGAGCGTGCGCAACGCGGCGCCGGCGAGGTCGAGCGAGGTCTCGGCATGGCCGCGTCGCCGCAGCGCGTCGAGCGCCCAGATCACGCCGGCCGCACCGACGTAGAGAGTCTTCAGCGGCAGCGGCTCCTCCCACCCGTCCCATTCGTGGGCGGGCCAGAGCGCCTCAGGATCGAACGCCGCGTCGGTGTCGGCGACGATCGCTTCGATCGCGTCCTCGATGCGCGCGGGATCCCACAGCTCGTCGGTCAACGGTTCGAACTGCGCTGGTTCGTAGAGCACGGCGTGAGCGTACGCGACGGGCAACCACAAGCTATGCGGCATCACGGCCTCGCGCCTTTCGCCGGAAAGCTCGCGCCGGGGTTACTGACTTACGGGGCGGGGCGTTGTGTACGTAGGCCGACCAACTCCCACCAGTAGCGGCCGGGGTTCGAAACGTTGTCCCATCAGGGCCGCTTCGCGCGCTCCGCGCGCTGGCTTAACGGGGGAACCCCTGGTTCCCCCGTTTGCCCCCTCCTTTCCGGCGTCTGAGGTGGTTCCAGCGTGCGCAGAGCCGGCCACTCGCGCGGTCGCTCACGCGTTTGCCTCTCGTCGGTGTAGCCTCCCGCCGGGCAAAGCCCGGCTCCGGCGGCTCTTCGCCGTGGCTCTCGGGGAGGGCAATGCGTTGGGGAACCTGGGCGGAGCCCGGCTCCGGTCAGGTCTTGCGTTTGAGCGTTGCTGTGTAACCGCTCTGGGTTTGTCCGTTCACGCCTCGGCGGCCCCTTATCAGATCACCGATTCGCGACGGCATCAGACTGCCACGGAAGGCGCACCGGCACATACTCGCCCGGCCAGTCGGCGTACGCCTCGTCCCCGTCGTCGGTCTCCTTCGCGGCGGACGCACCGTACTTCGCCGCGACCTCGCTCACCGGGTAGTGCAGCGTCTCGACTTCGGGCCGCGCGCCGATCATGAGAATCGCGCACGGCCCTTCGCCGGCGCCAACGATGATGTGGAGGGTGTCGGCCGGGCAATGGAAGTAGTCCCACTGCCGCAGCCACCGTTCCTCCTCTTCGACGATCAGAGTGCACTCGCCTGAGAGGACGAGGAACCCTTCCTGCGCTCCCTCCGAGTGGTAGAGCGCGTTCGGCTCCCCTGGTGGGAGAACGCGGACATGGACGCCGAAGTCGCTGAAGGGCGACTCCCGCGGCTCGAGCGGGTACACCGCGCCGCCCTTCTCCTCGTTGCGAACCGCGAGCGCGTCCGCGAGGTTGAGCACGAACCAGCCGTCCGACGTGATGTAGCGGCCGTACGGTGTCTCTGCCGAACTTGCTTCCTTCACGGGCATTCGTCCTCCTCGGCGTCGATCGTGACTTGCGGGATCGTTGACGACTCGGTTCTCGCACACCCGCATCGCCGCAGGAGCACGAGGCCGGCCATCTTGTCACGGGGGAACCCCTGGTTCCCCCGTGTGCCCCCTCCTTGCTGGCGTTAGTGAGGGCTCTCGTGTTGACAGAGCCGGCCAATCGTGTGGTTACTCGAGCGTCTGCCTCTCCGCTGGTTGCCTCCCGCCCGGCCAAGCCGGGCTCCGGCGGCTTTTCGCTGTGGCTCTCGGGGAGCGCACTGCTTGGGGAAGCTTGGCTTCCCCTTGCCCCTCCCTGGTTGGGCGGAACTCGGCATGTAGTGCGGCTACTCTGATCTTGCCTCGGAGGGGTGCCGGAGCGGCCGAACGGGGCGGTCTCGAAAACCGTTAGGGGTGCAAGCCCCTCGAGGGTTCAAATCCCTCCCCCTCCGCCTCACCAGGCCGCGCAAGTGGCCTGGCTGCGGCGGCTCCGCACGCGCCCTCCCCCCGCGGCGGAGCCGTCCGCTACTTCCCGTAGAGACCGGCGAAGAGCAATCGCCGAGGTTCGGCGGCCTCGCGGTTCTGAACCGCTTGAGATGTACGCCGTGCCCATAGAACGCCGCCGACGGCAGTCGTCAGAAAGGAGGCGGTCACCCTAGTCCGAAGGCGTTCGATCGTCGGGTGCCTCGAGCGGCGTCTGCTGGTGCAGCACGAGTTGCCACCTGCCATCTTGGCGGCGGTAGACGCTCGTCATCGCCGCTACGTACGGAGCTTGACCGGTACGCCTAGCACGAGCCTCGTAGACCACCGCGGCTGCGGCGTCTCCGAGGGGGACGACTTGCGGATCGTCGATCGTGAACGTCTCCCAAGGCTCAGCCTCCGCGACAGCCGCGAGCACCGAGTCTCGGTCCGTGATGCCCCAGCCCGGAAAGACGTGAACTGCATCCGTGGCAAGGTTCGCTTCATAGCCCTCTCGGTCACCCGAAGCGCGCCAAAAGGTCTCCTCGAGCCTGAGCAGAGTCGTCTCGGTATCCATGGTTCGAGCACTACCCACGCCCACGGAGCTGTAATCGCGCCGGGGCCCGGCTGTTCCCTTCACGCTACGGCAGGATCAGGTGCACGTCGCCGAACTCGTGCCAGAGGTAGCCGCGCTCCAGGGCCGCGCGGTATGAGCGCTCCACGAGCTCCCGCCCCGCCACTGCTTCGAGCAGGCGCAGATGCGACGTTCCCGGCTCGTGCCAGCCGGTCAGAAGGGCGTCGACGGCGTACAGCCCGCGCTCGGCCGAGACCACTAGGTGCGTCCATCCGCGTGCAGGCGCGACCGAGCCGTCCGGGGTGGCCGCGGTCTCGAGCGCGCGCACGACCGTCGTGCCGACGGCGATCACACGGCCGCCCCAGCGACGGACCGCCGTCGCGAGCCGCGCGGTCGACGCAGGAACGTGAAACCGCTCCGGATAGGGCGCCTCGCCGTCCTCGAGCGAGGAGACACCCGCGTGCAAGAGCACGGGCGCGACGAGCACGCCCCGGGTGACCAGCGCCGTCACGAGCTCGCGTGTGAACGGCCTGCCGGCGCTCGGCATCTCGGCACTGCCAGGGCTCGTCGCGAAAACGGTCTGGTACTCGGCGAGTGGATGCTCGCAGCCGACGTAGCGGTACCGGATGGGTCTCCCGTGGCGGGCGAGGTAATCAAGCAGCTGCTCGGGGAGCACAAGACGCGCGACCCAGAGCCGTGAGCTCGACAGGTAGGGAGCCGTCAGCACAACGCGACCGCCGCCGGCCAACGCGAGCGTCTCGGGGGCGCGTGTCTGGAACGGCGCCCTGTCTCGCCGCAGCTCGACGACCCAGTGCTCCCCGCCGTGCCGCGACACCGGCGTCGAGAGATGTAGCTCGAGCTCACTGCCGTCTCGGCGGCGGGCGGCCAGCGCGGCCGGGAGCGTCGCGGATGTGTTGACGACGAGCAGATCGCCCGGCCGCAGCACGTCCGGCAGGTCCGTGAAGGCAGCATGCTCAAGCGTGCGGGCGGCTCGAGACGCGACCAGCATGCGAACGCCCTCGCGCTCCGGCGGCGGCGCGGTCGCCTCGAGACGCGTCGGAACGTCGAAGGCAAGCGCCGCGGTCATATGGGAACCGGGACAGCGAGGTCGTGCGCCCGGTAACGCCCGCTCGGCAGCTCACCCTCGACCAGTACGAGCAGCCCCGGAACGCTCTGCTCCGGCGGCGGACGGTCGGAGACGTCCTCGCCGGGGTAGGCGTCCTGTTGCATCCGGGTGTTCATGTCGCCCGGGTCGACCGCGTACACCCTGAGCTGCGGATGCTCCGCCGCGAGCACGTTGGTGACCTGCTCGAGAGCCGCCTTTGCGGAGCCGTAGCCGCCCCAGCCCTCGTAGGGCTCGAGCGCTGCGTCCGATGTGACGTTGACGACCCGTGCACCCGGCGGCATGAGCGGGAGCGCCAGCTGAACGAGAGCCAGCGGCGCAAAGACGTTGGCTCGATACACGTCCTCGAGCATGTCGAGCGGGTAGTCCCCGAGGCTCGGCAGTGGGCTGGGCCCGAGCATGCTTGCGTTATTGACGAGCAGGTCGATCCGACCGCCGGCGGCTTCGATCAGCTGCCGCCGGTGAGCCGGGTCCGCGACGTCGCCTGCCAACGCCTCCACGTCGGTCAGCCCGGCCAGCTCGTCGCGCGACGCCGCGAGGGCTTCGGCCCCGCGCGCGTCGATGACGAGCTTCCAGCCGCGACCGGCCAGCGCGCGGGCGAGCGCGAGGCCCAGCCCTCGCGACGCTCCGGTGATCAGGGCGACATTCACACCTCGACCGTATGCGCGCCCAGCGCCCAGGCGCCATCGGCGATTGGTCCTAGGCCTGGCGGTCTACGAGCCCGTGGCGGAGCGCGTACAGCGCCGCCTGCGTACGGTCCGTGACGCCGAGCTTGCCGAGCACGTTGCTCACGTGGGTCTTGACCGTCTTCTCGGACACGCCTAGCTCGCGTGCGATCAGCTTGTTCGGCAGCCCGCGCGCGATCAGCCGTAACACCTCGAGCTCGCGGGCGGTCAACAGGGGCTTGCGCCGCTCGCCGTCCGCGGCCAGCTCCGCCATCAGCCGCGAGGCGGCGGCCGGATGGAGGAGAGCTTCACCGCCGTGCACGGTGCGGATTGCGCTCACGAGTTCCTGCGGCTCGACGTCCTTGAGCAGGTAGCCCGCCGCACCCGCACGGACGGCGGGGAACAGCTTGTCATCGTCGAGAAAGCTCGTCAGGACGAGCACTCGTGTTGCCGGGCTGCGTTCGCGAATACCGCGGATCGCGGCGATGCCGTCGACGCCGGGCATGACGAGATCGACGAGCGCCACGTCGGGAGCCAGCTGCTCGGCGGCCGCAATGGCCGCCTCGCCGTCCTCCGCCTCTGCCACGACCTCGATCTCCTCCTGAAGCTCCAGGAACGTCCTCAGGCCACGCCGCACGACTGCATGGTCGTCTGCGATCAGGACGCGGATCAAAGCGTCACCTCGAGCTCCACCGTCGTGCCGGCTCCCGGTGACGAGTCGATGCGGAGTGTGCCGCCGAGCTCGCGGGCACGCTCTTCCATCGAGGTCAGACCGAGCCGGCGCGAGCGAACGACGGGCTCGGACGGGTCAAAGCCCACGCCGTCGTCGGTGACGGCCAGCACGAGCGCGCCGTCGCGCGCGTCCAGGCGCAGGCCGATGTGTTCGGCACGCGCGTGCCGAAGCGCGTTCTGGAGTGCCTCCTGGGCGATGCGAAAGACCTCTCGCTCGAGTTGAGGCGCCCGCCGCGGAGTCCCCAGCAGCTCGAGCCCGATCTCACGGCGATACGCACGCCGCAGTACATCGACGTGCTTGCGCAGTGCGGTGGCGAGCCCTTCGCTCTCCAGCGCGGGCGGACGAAGCTCGAAGACAAGAGTGCGGAACTCGTCCATCGCCTCCTGGGCGAGCCCGCGCAAACGTTCGAGCTCCATGCGGGTCTCGCTCGAGTCGCGGTCCAGGAGCGTCGCCGCCGCCTCGGCGCTCAGCACCAGCCCGAAGAGCTTCTGCGTCACGGAGTCGTGCAGCTCGCGCGCCAGCCGGTTGCGTTCCTCGACGATGCTCAGCTCGCGGCTTCGCTCGTAGAGCCGTGCGTTCTCGATGGCGATCGCCGCATGTGCTGCCAGCATCCCGATCAGCTGCTCGTCGCCCTCGTCGAAGTGGGCGCCGCCCTCCTTCTCAGTCAGGTAGAAGGCCCCGATCACGCCGCTCCGAGAGACGATCGGCACGCCCAGGAAGGAGCGCATCTCGGGGTGCGCGTGCGGCCACCAGCCGCGGAAGCGCGGGTCGGCGCGGATGTCGTCCGTGCGATACGGCCAATCTGACTGCAGCATCGCGCCGAGCAGCCCGTGCGTGCGGGGTAGTGGGCCCATCGCCGCAACCAGCTTGTCGCTCATTCCCGAGGTGATGAATTGCGCGAAGCCGCCATCGCCGTCGGGCACGCCGAGCGCGGCGTAGCGCGAAGCGGCCAGCTCGCGCGCCGCGTGCACGAGCTTCTGCAGGATCGATTCGACAGAGTGGTCGGCGGCGACTGCCAGCACGGCGTCGCTCATCGCCTGGAAAGCGGGACTTCGCTGCTCGTGCACCGCTCGTTCACGATACGCCCGGAGTGCCCGGGAGCGCCTCGGCCGCTCGGCGTAGTCGGGCCTAGGACCTTCGTCGGAGAACGCGCAGTCCACTGCCCGCCCGCCGCACCACCGGACCTAGTACGGCCGCGGCTTGCCGTACGCCCAGCGGCCATTCGGCAGCGTGTGCACGGGCAGGCAGCACGTGGCCTTACCCGTACGCGCGACCACCAGGCAGTTGAAGTGGCGGAAGCGGGCGCCGCGGCCGCTGGCCGGCACGCCCGAGCAGTAGACAAGCCGCTTCTTGCGCAGCAATTTGCCACCCGCCAGCCGGATAGTCGCCTTCTTGATCCACTGCTCGGCCTGGGCCTTCGTGCGCAGGGGCGCGCCCTTATGCGCTAGCCCGACCGGTGCGAGAAGCGCTGCCAGCACTGCGGCGACGAGGGCGAAGCGAAGCATGCAGACGCCGTTCGCCGGAGCTCGCCGATCGGTTCAGTGAGCGTGGTGAGCATGGTGCGCGTGCACGACCGCGTGCCCGCGCCCGCGCGCAATGAGCCAGCGGTTGACCGGGTAGGCGGCCACGAAAGCGACGGCCAGCGCGAAGGCCAGGCTGCCCCAGAAGAGCGCGTCGTCCAGGCCGGCCTCCATCGCACGCGGGATGAGAAGAATGATCGCGTTGTCGACGATCTCCATAACGGCGATCGAGAGCGTGTCGGCCGCAAGTGCAAGCCCGGCCACGGTGCCCAGAGCAATGCCTGCGCGCAGCAGCGGAACGACCGTGAACGAGTAGCCGAAGAAGAAGGCAAGAACGACGGCGAGCGCGATGGTGGAGAAGTTGCCCCAGCCGAGAGCGGTGCCGATCACCACGCCGAGCACCTCGCCGATCGCGCAGCCGGTCAGGCAGTGCGCCGTCGCCGTGAAGGCCAGGCGGTTGAGCGACTGGGTCTCGCCGTGCGCCGTCATCCGGCTACCTGGTGCGGGCGAAACGGCGAACGGCGGCGAGCAGCTCCTTGCTCTTCTCGTCCGCCTGTTCACGGTCGCCGGAGGCGAGCGCGTCCGCCACGCAATGCTGCACGTGGTCGTCCAGGATCTTCAAGCCGAGGGATTCGAGGGCCGTCGACACGGCCGCGATCTGCGTGAGGATGTCGATGCAGTAGCGCTCCTCGCCCACCATGCGCTCGATGCCGCGCACCTGGCCCTCGATCCGATGCAACCTCCGGACGAGCGCCTCCTTGTCCTGCACGTAGCCGTGGGTCACGATCGCACGCTCCTGAATCGCCGTAGCCGCAGCGAGTTGGAGACTACGAACAGGCTGGAGAAAGCCATGGCCGCCGCGGCCACGATCGGGTTGAGCAGCCCCGCCACGGCAAGCGGCACGGCGGCCACGTTGTACGCGAAGGCCCAGAAGAGGTTCCCACGGATGATGCGCAATGTGCGGCGCGCCAGGCGTATCGCGTCGACGGCGGCGCGCAGATCGCCCGAAACGAGCGTCAGGTCGCTCGCCTCCATGGCGACGTCGGTGCCCGTACCGATCGCCACTCCCAGGTCGGCCTGCGCAAGCGCAGGGGCATCGTTGATGCCGTCGCCGACCATGGCAACGACCTCCCCGGCGTCCTGCAGCCTGCGGACCTCGGCGGCTTTCTCGTCGGGGCGCACCGCCGCCCGTACTCGCTCGATCCCGACCTCGGCGGCGACGATTTGAGCGGCATCGACGCGGTCGCCCGTGAGCAGCAGCGGCGTCAGCCCGAGCTCGCGAAGCTGTCGCACGGCCTCAGCACTCGTGGGCTTGACGGTGTCGCGGACGACCAGCAGCCCGCGCAGCTGACCGTCCCAGCGCACCTCGATGCCCTCTGCACCAAGTCCAACTTCGACGAGCCGGCCCTCCACGACGCCGCGCACCCCGGAACCTGGGAGGTTTCTGAACTCGGACACATCGGGCAGCGCACCTAGCTCGTGGCGCGCCGCGGCGGCCACGGCCTGTGCGACGGGATGCTCGCCGGCCGCCTCGACGGCGCCCGCGTAGCGGAGCACCTCCCCGCGGCGTGCGCCGTTGCGCGAGACGACGTCGACGAGCTCCAGGCGGCCTTCGGTCAGCGTCCCCGTCTTGTCCAGCGCGATCGTCCCCACCCGGCGGGTCTGCTCGAGCACCTCGGGCCCTCTGATCAGGATGCCCAGCTCGGCGCCGCGTCCCGTGCCCACCATCAGGGCCGTCGGCGTGGCGAGCCCGAGCGCGCATGGGCACGCGATGATCAGCACGGCCACCGCGGCGGTGAAGGCAGCGCCGCCGTCGCCGGTGACGAGCAGCCAGCCGACGAGCGTGGCCACCGAGACGGCGATTACGGCCGGCACGAAGACTCCGGCGACGCGGTCGACGAGGCGCTGCACCGGTGCCTTGCCCGCCTGCGCCTCGGCCACGAGGCGCGCGATCTGAGCCAGCGCCGTGTCCGCTCCGACGCGCGTGGCGCGCACGAGCAGTCGCCCGTGGGCGTTGATCGTGGCCCCCGCAACCTCCGCACCCGGGCCGACGTCGACCGGCACGGATTCGCCGGTGAGCATCGACTGGTCGACCGCGGAGGCACCGTCCTCGACGATCCCGTCGGTCGCCACCTTCTCGCCGGGACGGACGACGAAGCGGTCTCCGACTTGCACTTCCTCGATGGGGACAAGTTGCTCCGCTCCATCCCGCAGCACCCGCGCGTCCCTCACGCCCGCTTCCGCGAGCGCGCGGATCGCCTGACCCGAGCGACGGCGGGCGCGCGACTCCAGGTGGCGGCCCAGCAGGACCAGCGTCGTGATCACCGCGCCGACCTCGAAGTACGTGTCCGCGTCGATAGCGGCCAGCACGACGACCGCCGACCAGCCCCACGCGGCGAGCGTGCCGATCGAGATCAGCGTGTCCATGGTCGCTGCGCCGTGCCGAGCGTTGGCCGCCGCCGCGCGGTGGAAGGGCCAGCCGCTCCAGAGGACGACCGGTGTCGACAGCGCGATCGCCACCCACTCCCAGTCCGAGAACTGAAGGGGTGGAACCATGGCGAGCAGCGCGAGTGGCACGCTCAGTCCGGCCGCGAGGATGAGCCGGGGGAGCAGCGCCCGTGTCGTGTCCGGCCGGTCGCCCGTCGTGTGCGGGAGCGCCGCCTTGTAACCGGCGCCCTCGACCGCTGCAACCAGCGCGTCGAGCTGCACGCGCGCCGGGTCGTAGGTGACCGTCGCCTGCTCGGTCGCCAGATTGATGGCGGCGTCCACGCCTTCGAGCCGGTTCAGGGCTCCCTCCACCCGCGACACGCAACCGGCGCACGTCATGCCATCGATCTGGAGTTGTACGCGCTCTGAGATAACGCTTGTCACGACCACGTACTATACCCCTATCGGGTATGGGCCTGGCTACAGTACTCGGGCCTCGGAGAGGTGTCCGAGTTGGCCTAAGGAGCGCGACTGGAAATCGCGTACTCGTCTAGAAGGCGGGTCGCGGGTTCGAATCCCGCCCTCTCCGTGCCGCCTGCGCGCGCTTGCGCGCGCTGGGCTTCACGGGGGAACCGCCTGGTTCCCCCGTGTGCCCCCTCCTTGCGGGCGTTCGCGACACTTCACTGTTGGCGGAGCCGACGACTCGCGGTCCTGTTCAAGCGTTTGCCTCTCCGTTGGTTTGCCTCCCGCCGGGCAAAGCCCGGCTCCGGCCGCGCTTCGCTGTGGCTCTCGAGAGCGCATTGCTTGGGGAACCTTCGGCTCCCCTGCCCCCTCCCGAGCTCTGACGTGCTTACGACTGGGTGAGGAAGGCAACCAGGTCGTTCAGTTCCTGGTCGCTTAGCTCTTCGTCGTAATTCTCCGGCATGATGCCGCCCGAGTAACCCTCTGCTATTTCGGCGTTCGGGTCGACGATCGACTCTCGTACGAAGGCCGCGTCTTTGCCCTCGAGAGTCTCGTCGAGGTTCGGGCCGACCTCGCCGCTCGAGCCTGCCGCCATGAACGTGTGGCACGAACCGCACCCCTGGGCGTTGAAGACCGCGCGGCCGGCCTCCGGCGAGCCCTGCGCCTCGGTGGTCGTCTCCGCCGGAGCGGTCGTCGTCTCGCCGGTCGTGGTCTCCTGTGTCGTCTCGCCCGGGCCGGTCGTCTCTACGGCCGCAGGCTCCTCGTGCTCCTCGTCTTCGACCGCCAGGACCTGAACTGCGCCCAGCATCGCAATCGTCAAGACCACCGTGATCACGATGAAAAGGCGCAAGCCCCGGCCGGGGAAATCCGGTCGGTAGCGCGGGAAGAGGAAGGACGAGGCGAGCGCGAATCCGATGAAGAGCACGGCGAAGAACAGCAGGCCGAGCTCCTGTCCCGTCGAGAGCGCTACCACGACGGCGCCAACCTACCAACGGCGTCCGCAACCTTGCGCGGTGGGCCGCACTCAGGTAGGAGTCGGCCCGCCACCGCCTTCGAAGGAGGTTTTCTAGATGAGACGGACGTTCGCCCTCGGACTCGTCCTGGTCGCCGGGCTTGTGGTCGCCGCACCGACCAGCGCGCAGCAGACCCCGACCGAGAGGAAGCTGCTCAAGCAGGTCGCGACGCTCAAGAAACAGGTCACGGCGCTGCAGAAGACGACCAAGAAGCTCCAGACCGACCTGCGCAACACGCAGGTCTCAGCCGGAGGCGCGATCGCGCTTGCGTCGTGCACGGCTGCGGTGACGGCCGACGCTCTGCAAGGCACCTGGGCGGCGATCAACGCCCGCGAGGCGGTCGGTGGTCAGCCCGCAGTCTTCGCCGTGGAGTCGGCCGTCAACGATTCCGGCACATGCCAGGCGCTCCGGGTTACCAGGACGCCGACCGCCAATCCACCCAACCTGACCGGTTTCAAGGCGCTGCTCTCCATCTTGCAGTCGTTCATGTAGGGATAGAACCCGAGGGCGGCCGTCCGGCCACGGCCGCCCCGGTTCTTGTAGTCACGCACCCCCGCGATGTCCACTCTCGCGTACTGCGGAGGGTTCTCTCACGCGGAGGAGGGGTCCCATGCGGCTATCCAGACGCGTGAGCGGGCAGCTCTCTTCCCCCTTCTGACCGCGCACGCGCGGGCCGCGTGTTAGTCGCGAATCCGCCGCACGGCCCACAGCCGGCACACGGAGTGATGGCGGTAGGTGCCGCCGTGCTCCTCGATTGCGGCGCCGAGCGCCCTGAGTAATGCCTGGCGCCGCCGCGCGGGCAGGATCCGGAGGTCCGACGAAGTCCGCATCAGGTCCACCCATTCCGCCGCCGAATAGTCGCGCCATCCCCGGTACTCGCGCTCGACCGGCTCGTCGAATGCCGAGCCCGCCGGTATCCGCTCTCGCGGGACCCGGGAGCGCGCCGACGGATGCGGTGCGTACTTGGCGAAAGCCTCATCGATCGCTGTGCGTAGCGGTGAATCGTGAAACTCGGGCTCGTGGCCCCAGATCGCGAGCCAGCCTCCTGGTCGGAGCAGCCGCTCGGCCTGGCGTGCTCCCCGCTCCCGGTCGATCCAGTGCCACGCCTGAGCGCAGGTGACGAGGTCGAAAGCCGCATCGCCCGTCGCCGGGGCCCAGTCCTCGAAGTCCGACACCTCGACACGCCATCCCGGGTAGTCGCCGACCCGCCGCTTCACGACGCGCGCCATGGCCTCGTCGGGCTCGACCGCGATGCCCTCGACCCCCCGCGCCGCCAGCAGCACCGTAGCCTTGCCCGTCCCGCAGCCCGCGTCGACGGCCCGGCACGGCAGGCCAACGAGGCCGACGACGTCCTCCACCAGCTCGTCCGGGTACGACGGGCGTACGCGGTCGTAGAGCTCTGCGTCCTCTCCGAATACGAGTCGCTGCTCGCGCTTCATCGCGTGGGACGGAGCCTAGACTGGCAGCCAATCATGCCCGCGGCCGCGAGCGACGACCAGTACCGTCAAGATCTCGAGCGCGTCGGCTAGACGCGTGTCGAGAGTGTCATCCCCACGGATCTGTGCGCGCAGCTCGTCTCCGTCGCCCGCGACGAGCTCGACGTCCCCGTGGACGAGCCGGAGCGTTGGGCCGAGTACGGAAAGTGGGACGTCGTCCCGGTCTTGGGACATCAGGTGCTCGGCGTCGACCTGTGGGATGACGCGGGCGAAGACGCGTGAGCCCGGGCGGAGGCGCTACGTAGTCGCCGGTTCATGTCGGCCGCGCGCGGTGGATCCGAGCGTGAAGCCGGCGAACCGGCCACTGGATGAGGCGCCAGAACGCGCGCCAGATGCGTCTGGCTTCTTCGTCCAACTCACGCTCGTCCTCGTCCGGAAGGATTGGATCACGACGGCGGTGGCTGCGGTCCGGCTCGCCGCTGTGAACGTCACGGATGCGGAGCGGGCGCGCGTGCGGCGTCTTCACGCTCTCACAGTCGGGCGCGCGGGGCTCCGAGCCACGACTCGGAGGTCGATCACACGCGTCCAAGCGCCTCGCTCACGAAGCTCGGAGCCTTCGCTGCATTCGGCGGCGGCGTATCCCTCCGATTATGCGGAGCGTCCTGTCACCGGAACGGCTGGCCAACCTGACCTTCTCGAAGCGCCCGTCATCTCATTCCAACCTCAGAAGCCGTCTCGGAATCGCCGTTTCGAAGGTCTCTACGGCCGACTCTACAACCGCGTCATTCAGGATCCGGCGCCGGGTGTTCGCCAGGTGACGGTTTGCTCCACGACCAGGCGCGGAACCATGGCCTTTCGTGGAGGTTCTTGTCGAGACCGCGAACCGGGTACTCGCTCGCAAAGGGTTCTCGCCCGACGAGGCACAGGTCGTCCCCATGGATCCGGGGGCGCGTACCGCCACTCTCCGAGGCGCGCTTATCGAACGCGAGACAACCGACCTCGTTCCGAACCTCGTGCGAATCGTCGAATGGCTCCCGCAACGCGACGACCTGGTCGCCGTACTGCACCCCGACGCCAGCTAGACCCGCGTCTGCTCGGTGGTGGCGGTCGTCTGCCCGCCCCCGCCCAGCAGATATTCGGCGTGTGCGGATTCAAGTCGCGGTGTACGGGCGAGAGCTTCGGCGACGGCCAGGCGCTCTTCGCCGCGGTGGTGGAGCAGGGCCTCGAGGGCATCGTGGCCAAGCGCCGGGCTGGCACCTACCGGCCGGGGGAACGCGAGTGGCTGAAAGTGAAGAACAGGTCGTACTGGCGCTTCGGCCAGGAGCTGGAGTTGGCGCAGAGCCGCCGGCATGCCCGAATGACGATCTAGCGCGAGAGCTGCTTTATCAGCGCGGCGGCGCTGACGTTTCAGCGCCCTCCCCGGGGGAAGCGAACCGACGCCATGGCCGAGCGGGTGGAACGTGAACCGGCGGTTTGGCTGCTCGCCCCGGACATCCTTACAGCCCAGGCCCTCCTCATCCGGCTCCCTCCTAACACCGCTGAAATCGTCATGCGTGATGGCGACCGCCGGGTCGAGGTTTGGATGGGCGGCCGCGATAGTCATGCCGAAGCAGTTGCGGGGCTGGTGCAGACGATCATCCGTTGGGTTGACGCTGAACAGCTACCCGCGATTAGCGCGAGGGTTTGGGGCGTTGAGCAGACGTTCGTTTCCGACCAGCGGGGCAGCTAGTCGCGTCTGGTTTATCAGCCGCTGCACTTTCCTTCGCTCCAGCGCGGTGTACCGCTTTATTTGACGGACA
>DAITAO010000098.1:0-10294 GCA_036824245.1 Gaiellaceae bacterium
CTCGTTCCGCTGGCGATCGCGGCCTGGGTGCTCGTGCAGCGGCGCCCCTCGCGCTACGCGCTCGCGTTCCCGAACCTCGAGGTGCTGGCCGGCGTCGTCGACCGCTCGGGCGCCTGGCGCCGCTGGCTGCCGCCGGCGCTCTTCGTGCTGGCGCTAACAGCGCTCGGGTTCGCGCTCGCCCGGCCGCACGTCGACGTGATGGTGGAGCGGGAGCAGGCGACCGTCGTGCTCGCCATCGACAGCTCGGGCTCGATGCTCGCCGACGACATCGCGCCGACACGGCTCGAGGCGGCGCAGTCCGCGGTGCGGACGTTCCTCGATGACCTGCCGGCCAAGTTCCGGGTCGGCGTGGTCGCCTTTGCCGGCGAGCCGAACGTCGTCGCGCCGGTCACCAGCGACCGCGAGGTCACGCGCGAGGCAGTCGACTTCCTCGTCCCGCTGCGCGGCACGGCGATCGGTGATGCTCTGGCACGTGCCACCGAGCTGGCGACGGATGCCGTGGGCGTCGAGGGCGAGCGCCAGCTCGCCAGCGTCGCTGCGCCGGCCCCGACGTCCGGCGCGCCCGCGGCCGTTCTGTTGCTCTCGGACGGCTTCCAGACCGAGGGCATCCTCTCGCCCCTCGACGGAGCCGCGCGCGCGCGCGACGCGGGCATCCCCGTGTACACGATTGCGCTCGGCACCGACCAGGGCGTGGTCGAGTTCGGCTTCGGGGGCGGACGGCAGATCCCGGTGCCGCCCGACCGCGAGACGCTCCGGCGCGTTGCCGACGATACGGGCGGCAAATACTTCGATGCGCCCAGCGCCGAGGCGCTCGAGTCGGCGTACGCGGAGCTCGGCTCGCTGCTCGCCGAGGAGCCCGGGGAGACGGAGGCGACCTTCGTCTTCCTCGCGGTGGCCGCCGCGCTCGGGCTGCTTGCGGCGGCGCTCTCGTCGCTCTGGTTCAGCCGCATTCCCTGACGGGATGGAGGTCCGCAACGTGCGCTGGGTCGGGGTGCACACCCGCGAGTACGAGCGGCGCTCGATCCAGGTGTGGGCGCCGGGCGGCAATCTGCACGAGTTCGCGAGCCGCCCCCCGTGACCGTCGTCGGCGTGCTGCATCCGGGCGAGATGGGCGCCGCTCTGGGAGCCGAGCTGCGAAAACGCGGCCACGACGTTGTGTGGGCCTCGGAGGGACGCAGCGCCGAGACGAGGCGGAGGGCGACTTCGGCCGAGCTGGCGGACACGGGATCAGTTGCCGAGTTGCTGCGTCGCAGCCAGATCGTCCTGTCCGTGTGTCCTCCGCACGCTGCGCAGGAGGTGGCGGAATCCATGTCAGGCTTCGACGGCGTCTTCGTCGACGCCAATGCGATTTCCCCGGCGACGGCCCGCACGGTCGGTGCGCTGGTCGAAGCAGGCGGAGCGGACTTCGTCGACGGGGGGATCGTCGGGCCGCCGCCGCCCGCCGGCACGCGCCTCTACCTCGCTGGCGAGCGCGCCAGGGATGTGGCAGCGCTGTTCGACGGCACCGCGGTCGATGCTGTGCTGCTAGAGCGACCGATCGGCAGCGCGTCGGCGCTGAAGATGACCTACGCAGGGTGGACGAAGGGCACGGCTGCGCTGCTGCTCGCCCTGCGGGCGGCGGCGCGCGCGGAGGGTGTCGAGGACGCGTTGCTCGCGGAATGGGCCATGTCCTTGCCAGAGCTCCCCGAGCGCTCGCGGCACGCCGCCCGCTCTGCTGCGGCGAAAGGGTGGCGCTGGGTCCTTGAGATGGAGGAGATCGCGGCGACCCTCGCGGCGCGAGACCTGCCCGCCGGCTTCCACGAGGCGGCGGCAGACGTCTTCGCACGCGTTCCCCGTGACGCGGCAGCCGACGCCGAGGAGGCAACCGTCGACCTCGTCGTGGCGGCCTTGCTGCAGCGCACACCGTCGTCTCCGCGCGCCTGAAGGGAATGCGTTGCGCGGCCGCGGTCGACGGCCCGCGAACGTGAAGCGGCCGTGCTCGGCTAAGGGCGACCGTCGCGTGCCCGTCGAGCGCTGTTAGCCTCGACGCGAGTGGACGCGTCGCAGGCCGGCGGACTGACCGAGGAAGAGGCGCGCCGCCGTCTGGCTGAGCGCGGGCCGTTCGCGCCGCCCGCGACGAGCCGGTCGCTGCGGAGCATCGTCCGGGCCAACGTCTTCACGGTCTTCAACCTGATCCTCGCCGTCTTCGGAGTCATCACACTCGCCTTCGGCGAGTGGCAGGACGCCATCTTCCTGGCCATCCTGGTCGCGAACGCAGGCATCGGCATCGCCCAGGAGCTGCGCGCCAAGCGCGCGCTCGACCGGCTCGCGGCGCTCGTCGAGCCGACCGCGCGCGTGGTGCGCGACGGTGACGTTCGCGATATGCCGGTGGAGCAGGTGGTGGTGGGAGACCTCGTGCGGCTCCAGGCAGGTGACCAGCTAGTCGCCGACGGACGTGTGGACGCGGCGAACGGTCTGCGGCTCGACGAGTCAGTGCTCACGGGCGAGTCGCGCCCCGTCGCGCGGCGGCCGGGGGAAGAGGTGCGCTCGAGCTCGTTCGCCGTCGAGGGCGAAGGAGCGTACGTCGTCACGGCAGTCGGCCCAGACAGCTACGCCGAGCGCATCGCCGGCGAGGCTCGCCAGTTTCGCCACCCCCGCTCGCCCCTCGAGCGCTCGCTCGACCGGCTGCTCTTCACGCTCGTCGCCGTGCTGGTGCCGCTGGCGGTCATCCTCGGCGCGGCGCTCGTCGAGCGCGACGAGCCGACGAAGGAGTCCGCCACGACCGCCGTGGCCGCCGGTGTGACGCTCGTCCCGGAGGGCCTCATCCTGCTGACCAGCCTCACCTTCGCTATGGCGGCGCTCTCCATGGCACGTCGTGGCGCGCTCGCACAGCAGCTGAACGCGGTCGAGTCGCTGGCGTCTGTGGACACCCTCTGCCTCGACAAGACAGGCACGCTGACCGAGCCGGACCTGCGAGTCGTCTCGCTCGCACCGGCCGAGGGGACGAACGAGAGCGAGCTGCGCACGGAGCTGGCGCGGTTCGCGGCCAGCTTCCCGACCCCGAACGCGACGCTTGCAGCCATCCAGCAAGAGCTGCCGGCTACAGCCGAGGCACCGGCTGCGCGCGTGCCGTTCTCGTCGCGCCGTCGGTGGAGCGGCGTCCAGCTCGACGGCACGACCTACGTGCTCGGCGCCCCCGAGCGGCTCGAGCTGGGCACGCTTGCCGAGCGTGCTGCCGAAGAGGCGGAGAGCGGGCGGCGCGTGGTGGCGCTTGCGAGCACCAGGGAAGCGCTCGACGGGCTCGATCCCGACGACGGCCCGCCGCCCGGCCTGCGCGTGCGCGGCCTCGTCGTGCTGGCGGAACGCCTCCGCGCGCAGGCGCAGAGCACGGTCGAGTTCTTCCGCGAGCAGGGCGTCGAGCTCAAGGTGCTCTCCGGGGACCGGCCGGCCACGGTCGCCGCGATCGCGCGGGATGCCGGCATTCCCGCCGACTCCGAACCGCTCGACGGCGACCGGCTACCCGCAGACCCGGCCGAGCTGGCGCGCGTCGCGGCGAGCGCGTCGGTCGTGGGCCGCATCTCGCCGGAGGGCAAGCGGCGGCTGATCGAGGCGCTCACCGCCGACGGCCGCTACGTGGCGATGGTGGGAGACGGCGTCAACGACGTGCCCGCGCTCAAGGCGGCGCGTCTGGCGATCGCCCAAGGCAGCGGCGCCCAGATGGCGCGCAGCGTGGCCGACGTCGTGCTCGTGCGCGGCGACTTCGCGGCCGTGCCCGCGATGGTGGGGGAGGGCCGCAAGGTGTTCCGCAACCTGCAGCGAGTGACGAAGCTGTTCGTGGCCAAGTCGGTCTTCGCCATGGTCCTGATCCTGTCGGTGGGTCTGACGCCCATCGCCTACCCGCTCATCCCGCGCCACCTGACGCTGGCTGCCGCGATCACCGTCGGCATCCCGTCCTTCTTCCTGGCCCTCGCGCCGAGCGCGGGGTCGTTCCGGTCGGAGCGCTTCCTGCGCGACGTGGCTCGCTTCGCGGTACCGGCGGGTGCAGCCGCGGGGCTGGGCGTGCTGGCCAGCTACCTGTTCGCGCTGAACGTCGTCGACCTCGGCCTCGTCGAGTCGCGCACGGTGGCGACCACGGTGCTCGTGATCGTGGGGCTTTACCTGGTGCTGGCGCTCGAGGCGTCAGGTCGCGTGCGCGGAGCCGCGGTGGCGGCGTTATGCGGCGCGCTCGCAGTGCTGTACCTGATCGTCCTGATCTTCAGACCGACGCGTCACTTCTTCGAGCTGGCCGTTCCCGGGCCGGGCATGGTGCTCATCTCGCTCGTGGGGGCGGCTATCGCCATCGCCGGACTGTGGCTGACGGACGACCGCTTCGTGCCCACACGGGGCGCGAAGGTCGCTTGACGCACGCCATTGAGGGCAAAGCAGTTGTGTGGCCAGCGTGCACTCCCAGCGCTCGTCGCTGCGTCGATCGCCGCCTTGATCCTGCCCGCCTGGGATTGCGGCATTTACCGGGCGGGCCAGCGGGTGAGTGTCAGATCCGGGGGCTCGAGGTCGCCCTCGAGGAGCCGGCCGCGAATCTGCAAGAACGCTGAGCCCGGCTCCCTTTCAGCGACAAGCTCGCCGGGAAGCACCCGCGCACGAGGTTGCGGTCCTCGTGCACGATTGCGGTCACGCTCGTCGCGGCGACGTGCGGCGGGACGTTCGACGGCCCAGGTCCGGTCGCCGCGGCGAGCGAGCGCACGAAGGTGGCCTGTAAAGGGGTGCCCGGCGGAGACCGTCCCTGCGTGAGGAAGGGCTACGCGAGGGCGCGGCGGACTGCGTAGAGAAGGATGCCGCCGTGCCGGTAATACTGAAACTCGCGTTCCGTGTCGATGCGCACACGCCCGTCGAAGGAGATCGGGTCGCCGCCGTCCGGCGTCGCCGTCACCGGCACGGTGCCGCCGTGGCCCTCGGGGGCGTCCACGTCGAAGACCTCTCGGCCCGTCAGGCCGAGCGACTCGCGGTTCGCGCCGGCCGGGAACTCGAGCGGCGCGATCCCCATCATCAGCAAGTTGGTGCGGTGAATGCGCTCGTACGACTCCGCAACGACAGCGCGCACGCCGAGCAGGTTCGGGCCCTTCGCCGCCCAGTCGCGCGACGAGCCCGAGCCGTACTCCTTGCCTGCCAGCACGACCAACGGCACCCCCTCCGACAGGTAGCGCTGCGACGCCTCGAAGATCGTCATCTCGTCGCCGGAGGGCAGGTGCACCGTCCAGGTGCCCTCGCTGCCCGGGACGAGCAGGTTGCGCAGGCGCACGTTGGCGAAAGTGCCGCGCACCATCACCTCGTGGTTGCCGCGGCGTGAGCCGTACGAATTGAAGTCGCGGCGCTCGATGCCGTGCTCGATGAGGTAGCGGCCTGCAGGGCTGTCGGGCCGGATGGCGCCGGCCGGGGAGATGTGGTCCGTGGTGACGCTGTCGCCCAGCATCACCAGGCAGCGGGCGCCGCGTACCGGCTCGACCGGTGCCGGCTCGCGGGACATGCCCTCGAAGTACGGTGGCCGCCGCACGTATGTCGAATCGGGATCCCAGGCGAACAGGTCGCCTTCGGGCACGTCCAGGGAGCGCCAGTTCTCATCGCCCGTGAACACGTCGGCGTAGGTGCGTCGGAACATGTCCTGCTCGATCGCCTGTGCGATCGTCGCCTGGATCTCCTCGGAGCTCGGCCAGATGTCGCGCAGATAGACGTCCTCGCCGGCGTCGTCCTGCCCGAGCGGCTCGGTGAGCAGGTCGACGTCCATGCGACCGGCCAGGGCGTAGGCGACCACGAGCGGCGGCGAGGCGAGGTAGTTGGCCTTCACCTCCGGGTGAATGCGCGCCTCGAAGTTGCGGTTGCCGGACAGCACGGCGCACACGACGAGGTCCTTGTCGGCAACGGCCTCCGAGATCGGCTCGGGCAGCGGCCCGGAGTTCCCGATGCACGTCGTGCAGCCGTAGCCGACCGTGTGGAAGCCCAGGTCTTCCAGGTACGGGGTGAGGCCGGCGCGCTCGTAGTACTCGGTGACCACCTTCGAGCCGGGTGCCAGGCTCGACTTCACCCACGGCTTGCGCGTGAGGCCGCGCTCGACGGCCTTCTTGGCCAGCAGCCCGGCGCCGATCATCACCTGCGGGTTGGACGTGTTCGTGCAGCTCGTGATCGCCGCGATCACGACTGCGCCGTGGTCGAGCTCGAACGTCTCGCCCTCCAATTCGACCTCGACTGCCGCCGACGGCTTCTCGGCGACGGCGACCGGCTCCTGGAACCGCTCGACCGGGTCGAGGATCTCGTGAGGCCCGGGCTGCTGCTCGACGGTCGGGTCACTGGCGGGGAACGTGTCCGCAACCGCCCTGTCGTGCGTCGAGTTGCCGTAGCTCGCGCCGAAGCTGTCCAGCGAGGCGAGGAAGGAGCGCTTGGCGTCGGAGAGCGGCACTCGATCCTGTGGACGCCGCGGCCCGGCGAGGCTCGGCTCTACGTCGCCGAGGTCGAGCTCGACGACCTGCGAGTAGGTGGGCTGCTCGTCCGGCTCGTGCCAGAGCATGTTTTCCTTGCAGTAGGTCTCGACGAGCCCGATGCGCTCGTCGGGGCGGCCGGTCAGGCGCAGGTAGTCGAGCGTCACCTGGTCAACCGGGAAGAAGCCGCACGTGGCGCCGTACTCGGGAGACATGTTCCCGATCGTGGCCCGGTCGGCGAGCGACAGGCCCGCGAGGCCGTGCCCGAAGTACTCCACGAACTTCCCGACCACACCGGACTCGCGCAGGATCTGGGTGACCGTGAGCACGAGATCGGTAGCCGTGGAGCCCTCCGGCAGGCGGCCGGTCAGCTTGAAGCCGACCACCTGCGGGACGAGCATCGAGATCGGCTCGCCCAGCATGGCCGCCTCCGCCTCGATGCCGCCCACGCCCCACCCGAGGATGCCGAGCCCGTTGATCATCGTCGTATGCGAGTCGGTGCCTACCAGCGTGTCCGGGAACGCCCGGCCGTGACGGGCCTCCACGACGCGGCCGAGGAACTCGAGGTTCACCTGGTGCACGATGCCGGTGTTGGGCGGGACGACCTTGAGGCCCTCGAAGCCCTGCTGCCCCCACCGCAGGAACGCGTAGCGCTCCCGGTTGCGGTGGAACTCGATCTCGGCATTGCGGTTGCGGGCGAAGCGGGTGCCGAACTCGTCGACCTGGACGGAGTGGTCGATGACGAGTTCCGCGGGCGCGCGCGCGTCGATGCGGGCCGCGTCGCCGCCCAGCTCGCGCACGGCGTCGCGCATGGCGGCGAGGTCGACGACGACCGGCACGCCGGTGAAATCCTGGTGCAGCACGCGCGAGGGGCGGAAGGTGATCTCGCGGGTCGGCTCGTCGGTCGCCACCCAACGTGCCACTGCCTCCACGTGCTCGTGCGTGACGGACTCGCCGTCCTCGTAGCGGAGCAGGTTCTCGAGCAGGATCCGCAGCGTGTAGGGGAGGCGGGCGACGTCGTAGGCGTCCTGAAGCGCGCCCAGCCGGAAGATCTCGTGCGTGCCACCGCCGGCCTCCAGCGTGGCGCGCGCTCCGAAGCTGTTCGTCACAACTGCATCCTGCCGGACCCGGCGTGAGGCCCGCCGGTAAAACGACAATGCGTCGGTAGCGTTGGAGCTCACGTGGACGTAACCGACGACACCTTTGAGACCGCCGTGATCGAGCGCTCTGCGGAGCTGCCGGTCGTCGTGGACTTCTGGGCGGACTGGTGCGGGCCGTGCAAGATGCTCGCTCCGGTGTTGGAAAGCGCGGTGGAGGCTCGCGACGGCGCCGTCCAGCTGGCGAAGGTCGACGTGGACGCCAACCCGGGGGTCGCGCGCGAGTACCAGGTCAGCGGCATTCCGGCCGTGAAGGCGTTTCGCAACGGCCGGGTCGTCCGCGAGTTCGTTGGAGTTCAATCGCCGCAGTCGGTTGCCGCCTTCCTGGATGCACTGACGGCGCCGAGCGAGAGCGAGCAGCTGCTCGCCCATCTGCGCGAGTCCGGCGCCGAGCCCGCGGTGCTGGCGGCGCTCGACGCGGGCGACCACGAGCGGGCGCTCCAGCTTCTCCTGGACGAGCTGCCCGGCGCGACTCCTGACCGGCGCGAGGAGATCCGCCGACTGATGCTGGCACTCTTCGAGGAGCTCGGGCCGGAGCACCCGCTGACGCTTGCCTACCGCCGCCGGCTTGCGTCCGCGCTCTTCTGACTTAGCAACAGTCTGTTGCAAGCAACGCGTTCGTCTGACCTATCAGCGTCGGCGCATGACGAGCCGCAACGGCCCGTCTCAGCCGACGCTCAAGTGGCTCAGCAGCTCAGGCACGAGCTGACCCAAGCCCGAGAGCTGGTTCTTGACTTAGCAACAGTCTGTTACAAGCGGTTCGCTCCGCTGGCTCTTTCGGCGTACTTGTCGCGGTGACCATGGGTGCCGGTATGGATGACGCTGGAAGCGTGTTCCGGTGACCGGCAGTCGTCAGCCGCTCGGCACGGTGCCTTCGTACGCGCTCTGCAGGCGCGCCACCTCGTCTCGCGGCGCGATACGAAGGAAGCCCGCCGCTTGCTCGCCCCAGTGCTCGAGCAGCGCGGCGGCGCGCGCCGAGCCCGTATAGCGCTCGTGGCGCTCGAGGAGTCGTCGCAGGTCCAGGAGGTCGGCGGCGTCGGGCCGGTGGGCGAGGACGAGCTGCTCGTTGACCCGGCTCGCGAGGAAGCCGCCCGAGTCGTGGACGAACACTTCACCGCCGGTCATGCCCGCGCCGAGATTGAGTCCGTGCTCCCCGAGGATCACGACCGTGCCCGCCGTCATGTACTCGCACGCGTGATCGCCGGCGCCTTCCACGACGGCGACGGCGCCGGAGTTTCTGACCGCGAAGCGCTCGCCGGCGCGACCGGCGCAGAAGAGCTCGCCTCCCGTCGCCCCGTAGAGCGCGGTATTGCCCACCAGGCAGGGGTCTCCGGCATCGTTGGCGGGCGGGCGGATCGCGATGCGGCCGCCGCTCATGCTCTTGCCGACGCCGTCGTTCGTCTCACCCGTAAGGCTGAGCTTGACGCCCTCGGCAAGGAAGGCGCCGAAGCTCTGCCCAGCGGCGCCCTCGAGCTCGACGTGAACACGTCCGGGCGGCGGGTGAGTGCCGAAGCGGCGTGCGATCTCGCCGCCGAGCCGGGCGCCGAAAGCGCGGTCGCCGTTTCGGATCCGGTAGCGGAGCTCCACGAGTCGCGCCTCCTCGAGTGCCGGCTGGGCCTCGGCCAGGAGCTGGTCCCCGAGCTGCGCACGTGTTCGCGACTTCGTCTCGCCGCCGAAGCGGGCGGGGCCGTCACCCGCACGCGCCAGCAGCGGCGCGAGATCAATCAGGTCGGCACGGTCACCGTCGCCGCGCCGGCGCAGCAGCTCGACCCGCCCGACGGCCTCGTCGAGCGAGCGCAGCCCCAGGCCGGCGAGCAGGCGCCGCGCTTCCTCGGCGACGAAGAGCAGGTAGGCCTCGACCATCTCGGGCGTGCCTGCGAACTTGGCCCGGAGCTCGGGCCGCTGCGTGGCGATGCCGACCGGACAGGTGTCCAGGTGGCAAGAACGCACCATGAGGCAGCCCTCGGCGAGCAGGAGCGCGGTGCCGAAGCTGACCTCGTCGGCGCCCAGCAGGCAGGCGATGACAACGTCGCGTCCGGTCTTCAGACCGCCGTCGACGCGGAGGCGAACGCGGCCGCGCAGGCCGTTCACGACGAGCGCCTGCTGCGTCTCCGCCAGGCCGAGCTCCCACGGCGCACCGGCGTTCTTGATCGACGAGAGTGGGCTCGCCCCCGTACCGCCGTCGCAGCCCGCGACGTGGACGATGTCCGCGAGCGCCTTGACGCACCCGGCCGCGACGAGTCCGACGCCCGCCTCGGCGACGAGCTTGACCGACACGGCTGCGTCTGGATTGACCTGGCGCAGATCGAAGATGAGCTGTGCCAGGTCTTCGATCGAGTAGATGTCGTGGTGGGGCGGAGGCGAGATCAGCGCGACGCCCGGCTGGGTGTGACGGAGGCGCGCAATCTCCTCCGTGACCTTGTGGCCCGGTAGCTGGCCACCCTCGCCGGGCTTCGAGCCCTGGGCGATCTTGATCTGGAGCTCCTCTGCGAAGACCGCGTACTCGGGTGTGACGCCGAAGCGACCGGAGGCGATCTGCTTGATGGGCGAGTTGCGCTCGGTGCGGTACCGAGAGGAGTCTTCGCCGCCCTCGCCTGTATTGGCGCGGGCGCCCAGGCGGTTGAGCGCCACGGCGACGGTCTCGTGCGCCTCGGCGGAGAGCGCGCCGTGCGACATCGCGCCGCCCGAGAA
>DAITAO010000099.1:0-10282 GCA_036824245.1 Gaiellaceae bacterium
GGCTCGCCGTCTACCGGGAGCAGGCGGGCGAGGATGTGCTCGGACGCCGCTGGCGGTCGCTGATCGAGCGTCTCGTGTGAGACCGAGAACGCTCCTCTGGGCGAGCATGGCCGCCTACGGCGTGGGCTTCGCCGCGCTCGCGATGCTTCGTCACCGGGCCTTCGAGACGGGCCGCTTCGATCTCGGCAACATGGTGCAGGCAGTGTGGTCGACGGCCCACGGCGACCCCCTGGCCGTCACGAACCTCGCCGGCGAGCAGACCTCGCGGCTCGCCTCGCACGTCGATCCCCTGCTCATCGCCTTCGTGCCGCTCTGGTGGGCGTGGCCCAGCCCCGACGCCCTTCTGACAGCCCAGGCCGTGGCAGTGGCAGTGGGCGCTCTGCCCGTCTTCTGGCTGGCGCGGAAGCGCCTGGGCTCGCAGACGGCCGCACTCGGTCTCGCGCTCGCCTACCTGCTCTATCCACCACTCCAGTGGGCCACGCTGAGCGAGTTCCACCCGGTGACGGTCAGCTGCCCGCTGCTCCTGTTCGCGCTCTGGTTCCTCGACGAGGACCGGCTGGTTCCCTTTGTTCTCTTCGCCGCCGCGGCCGCCCTCGGCAAGGAGGAGGTGCCCCTGGTGGTGGCGGCGATGGGCGTCTGGTACGGGCTCTCGCGAAGGCGGTGGCTACCGGCCGCCGCCATCGCCGTGGCCGGAGTGTTCGCAACGCTCGTCGCCGTGGAGGTGATCGTGCCGCATTTTCACGACGGCCCGTCGCCGTTCTACGGGCGCTACCGGGAGGTGGGGGGCTCGCCGACCGGCGTCCTCGAGACGGCCGTCACCGATCCAGGCCGCGTGCTAGGTGAGGCGTTCGACGAGCGAGGAGTGCGCTACCTGGCAGCTCTGCTGCTGCCGCTGGCCGGCCTGTCGCTGGCTGCGCCGCTCGCGCTTCTCATCGCCGCTCCCGAGCTCATCCTCAACCTGCTGTCCTCAGTGACGACGCAGACGTCGGTCGAGCAGCACTACACGGCGGCGCTCACGCCCGGCCTCGTCGCCACCGCCGTGTTCGGCGTAGCGCGGCTCTCGGGTGAGCGGCCACGGCGCGCCGAAGCACTCGCCTTCGCTGTTGTGGCGGCAGCCCTGATCGGCAACTTCCGGTTGGGCGCGCTGCCGGTGTGGGAGGCGCTCCCCGGGGGCTCGGCGCGGCCGGCTGAGCTCGTCTCGGTCTCGCGGCACGACCGGGTCGCCGCGAGCCTGCTCGAGCGCATTCCGGACAGCGCGGTCGTGAGCGCCACGAACACGCTTGGAGCCCACCTGTCCGAGCGGCGCCGTTACCTGAGCTTCCCGCGCACCGGCGATGCGGAGTGGGTGGCCGTGGACGAGACCCGGCTCAGCGTTCTCGACCGTGCCAAAGCGCCGCTCGAGGGGATGCGAGCGGTTGCCCGGCTGCGCCGTGATCCAGACTGGCGGGTGGTTGCAGAGCGAGACGGCGTAGTGCTCTTTCGGCGCGTCAGATCGGAACCGCCTGAGGAAGCAGATAGAGGGAGAGGCCCAGAGTGAGCCACTGCGCCGTGCGATCCTCCTCGGCGGCCGCGAGCGAGACGGGCCAGGCCAGGTACCAGACGACCAGCCAGGGCGTCGCGAGCAGCAGGAGGCAGGACGCGAGTGCAAGCCGCGCGCGGCCGCGCGCGGCTTCCCGCAAGAGCCACGCGTACGCAACGAGGAAGGCGGCTGCCAGCACGGCCGCTGCTGCCTCGCGCGGCACGCCGAGCTGTGCGATGCGCGAGGGTACGGCGTAGCTCGTCTGTTCGCCGGCTTTGCGGGCAACCGGCTCGAGCGCCCGTACCCATTCGAGCTCGTAGCGCCAGGTGCTCAACGCGGCGAGGACGGCGAGCGCGACTCCCAGGCCCAGATAGCCGATCCGAAGTCGTTGCGCCCGTGCGGCGAGGGCGTGGAGCGGAAAGAGGAGCAGCGGCACCCACTTGACCAGGACGGCACCGGCCCACGCCGTGCCAGCCCATTGCCGCCGGCCCGCCGTACTGAGAGCGAGCGCCGCGACCACCAGCGCCGCCATCCACGCGTCGTTGTGCCCCCCGCCGGCCGCGTGCAGCGCCACCACGGGATTCCAGCCAACGAACGCGCAGGCGAACGTCTTGCGCTTCGCCACCCGCACAGCACAGAGCGTGGCCACGAGCATCGCGGCAGCGGCGAGTGCCTTGAAGATCCAGGCCGCTGCGTCCTCGGACGAGCCTGCCGCACGGGCGATGAGCTCTGAAGCGAGCGTGAACCCGGGGCCGTAGATCGACGAGGTCGCCCGCCACGCGGTGCCGACGTGCTCGAACGCGGGATCATCGGGGAAATCCGCCGGAACGCCCGTGTAGGGATTCGCGTCGTGGATGGCCGAGAGGCGCCCGTAGTCCCAGTAGGTCCACGCGTCCGTGGAGATGAGAAGCGGAGCGGCCAGTGGTGCGAGCTGCACGGCCGCCGCCAGGACCGCCACCCAGCGCAGCGGCGGCGGCCGGCGGCGCAACAGTGCAAGGCCGCCTGCGTACGCGGCGAACGCCGCAACGGCGCAGCCGAGGAAGAGCCAGGCCCACGCCTCGTCCCCGCGCGGGTGCCCGCCGAAGCGCGGCACGAGCGGCGAGCTGTCCGGCCAGGCGGCGGCGGCCGCAGCGGCCGTGAGCGCCGCAGCGAGCCCCCCTACGAGGAGCGGCGCCTTACTCAGGTGGCGGGGGCGGCCTGAGCGGCTGCGTGGACGGGCCGGTCAGCTCCGGCGCCGGTTCTCGCTCCGGCCTCGGCTCGGGCTCCTGCCGCCGCGGCGCAGCCGGTTCCTCGTCGGTCTCGTCCGACTCGTCGGGGTCGCTCGAGTAGTAGTACGTCTCGTTCGCGTACTGGCCCTCGAAATCGACCCAGACCGGCTCGCCCGCCGGCTCCCGGAAATCCAGCAACGGCGTGCCCGTCGAAGCGCTCGTCATGAAGCGGTTCCATATCTCGGCCGGGAAGGTGCCGCCGGCGACCGCGATGCCCTGCACGTTCTCCATGGGGATCTCGCCCTCCGGATAGCCGACCCAGACGGTCGTGGAGAGCTGGGGCGTGTAGCCGCAGAACCAGGCGTCCGAGTGGTTGTCGGTAGTGCCCGTCTTGCCGGCGGCCGGCCTGCCGAAAGACGCGGCCGTCCCGGTGCCGGAGCGCATGTTCTCCGAGAGAATCTCGGTCACTTCGCCGGCCACCCAGTCTGGAAGGACTCGGAGCCGGCGCGGCTCGCCCCAGCCTGCCTCGATGGTGCCGTCGGCAAGGATCACGCGCCTGATGGCAATCGGTTCCGAGTAGACGCCGCCCGCGGCCAGCGTCGCATACGCCGAGGCCATCTCGAGCGGCGAGACCGCGATCGAGCCGAGGCCCATGGACGGAAAAGGCGGCAACGTCGTGCGGATGCCCATGTCGCGCGCGACCGCGGCGATCTTCTCCGGCCCCAGGTCGAGCGTGAGCTTTGCGAACACCGTGTTGTCCGAGCGAAGCGTCGCGTTGGTGATCGAGGTGGATCCGATGTAGCTGTGGTCGTAGGTGGAGACGCACCACCACGAGCCGTCCTCGCAGTTGCCGTAGGGATCCGGTCGGTAGATGAAGTAGGAGGACTGGTAGTAGGTGCTGTCGGGATCGACGCCTTCGGCAACTGCGGTCGTGAGCACAAACGTCTTGAAAGTGGAGCCCGCCTGCCGCCGCGCCTGCGAGGCGAGGTTGAACTGGTTGCCCTTGCTTCCCGGGATCTCGGCCGTCATCGCGCGGATCTCGCCGCTGCGCGGATCGATGGACACGATGGCGGACGCCGGGTCGCTCTTGTAGTAGAGCTCGTCGCGGATAGCGCGTTCGGCGGCGCGCTGCAGCTCCGGCTGGACGGTGGTGTAGACCTTCAGTCCGCCCGAGCGCACGGTGCTGGCGCCGTACTGGGCAACGAGCTCGTCGTAGACGTAGTTGAAGAAGTACCGCTCGCGCTGGGGCACACGCTCGATGTCGTAGAGCCTCCGACCGGGGTTGAGGGCGAGCTTGCGGACGGCGACCGCCCGTTCGTATTGACGCGCTGTGATGTTGCCGTTCTCGAGCATGGCCCGTAACACTGCGTCCCGGCGGCGGATCGCCTCGTCGGGCCGCTGCAGCGGGTCGTAGCGCGAAGGCGCCTGGGTCAGGCCGGCGAGCAAGGCCGCCTGAACCAGGCTCAGGCTGCGCGCCTTGCGGCTGAAATAGGTCTGCGCAGCCGCCTGCACGCCGTAGGCCCGGTTTCCGTAGTAGACGGCGTTCAGGTAGTCCTCGAGGATCTGGTCCTTCGTCAGCCGCCGGTTCAGCTTGATGGCAAGGCAGGCCTCCTCGATCTTCCGCTCGATGGTGCGCTCACGCGAGATGGGGTAGAGGTTGCGGACCAGCTGTTGCGTGATCGTCGAGGCCCCTTCGACCGGCCGCCCCACCTCGATGTCGCGCACGGCGGCGCGCAGGATCCCCTCCAGATCGACCCCTCCGTGCCGATAGAAGCGGCGATCTTCGATGGCGATCGTCGCCTTGCGCATCCACGTGGAGACTTGAGTCAGATCCACCGGCTGGCGGTTGCGCTCCGCAGGAATCGCGCCGAGCAGCTTGCCGTTCGCGTCGTATACGAACGAGTTCGCGCCGATCGAAACCGGCGTCAGCTTCGACAGGCTGCAATTGCCGAGCAGGGCAGCCGCGCCGCCGAAGCCGGCCGACAGGGCGATCACGGCCGCCGCGGCGAGCACGAGCAGCACGACCAGCGTGCGGCGGCGGCGCGCACGGTTGCGCCTCTGTTTGCGGCGGCGTCTAGGGCCGACGTACAGAAGTGCCTGCCGGCGGCGGTCGCTCGGGCTCACGCAAGCATTCCCGCCGCGTGGAGACTCGCGTGCGTACGAGCGCGCAGGTCACTCGCAAGCCGCTCGGCGGCGAGCGCGTCGGGCGCCCACGCGCGCACGGTCACCGTCGCCACCGTATCGAGCCCGGTCACCAGCACTTCTGCGCGCTCGTCACCGGCCGTCTCCTTCTTCAGCAAGTCGACCACAGCTCCGAGGTCTTTCTCCAGCGGAACCTGCACGGTTATCTGAGCGAGCGTCTCCCGGCTGACGATGGTGGCGTTCCGGATCGTATCCGAGGCGAGTTTCTCGTTCGGAATCACGAGCCTGACGTTTTCCGCGGTGCGAATGAAGGTGTAGGTGAGCCCGACCTCCTCGACGACTCCGTCGGTGCCGTCCACCGTGACGCGGTCGCCGAGGCGTACCGGCTGCGCGAACGCGATGAGAAGCCCGGCCACGAAGTTGGCGAGCGTGGACCGAGCCGCGAAGCCGACGACGAGCCCGACAATCGCGGATGAGGCGAGGATTCCTCCGGCCACCGCCCGCACCTGCGGGATGACGAGCAGCGCCGAGAGCACACCGAACGCGACGATGATGCTCATCACGCTCCGACGCAGCACGCGGTAGCGCGTCACCGCGTCAGGAGGCAGCTCCCGGCGGGCTATTCGCAGGTCGATGAGCTTCGCGAGGAGCATCGCGACCACCACGACGCCCGCGGCGACCGCCACGCGCTCCCACGAGGGCATGCCGCACTAGTACGCGCCGGATCGGACGGTGAGGGCGCCTGCGAGCTCCGGCGCCTTCGTTGTGCAGGGACTGTCCCCGCAGGGGACTGTCCCGTCAGCTCTCGGCCCTCGATCCCTAATCGAGCGGCTTGCGCCCGGCGAAGCCCTCGTCCAGGCCGTGCCAGAAGGCCACCTCGGGCTCACCGACGCGCCAGCAGAGCAGCACCTCCTCGTCACCCCGCCGCGCGGGGAAGTCGAGCAGCCCTTCGTCGAGGTCCTTCACCTGCACGCCAGCCGCCTGGATGCGTGAAATACAGCGCGCGAGCGCCTCCCCTTCCTTCTGTGCGAGCTCGTGGAGAGCCACCAGCTCGCGCGGATCCAGTCCCTCCCCGTTTCCCGCCACGTGCTCGGTGATCGCCTCGCGCCGAAGCTCCGACTCGACCAGTGAGCGGCGGTGGAGCACCATCTCTTCGGCAACGGGCCGAAGCTCACGAAGAGCTTCGTTCGCCTCTGCCACGGTGAAGGACCGATCGGCCACTCCCGGCTATCATCGGGCGGTCGTGGGCGCGGGTCAACGGGTTCGCAGGGCCGGCGCGCGGGCCCGCGAGCTTCCGACCATCACTACAGCCGGGAGCCCGGCCGGGGGAATCTTCCTGTGGAGCCGCATCGCGATCTGGCTCGCCGCCGCGTTCGCCGTGCTTGCCTTCGAGCCGAGCCGCAACCCGCGTGCCGGTCTCTGGGACGACCCAGCGTACACACGCGACCTCGGCCTCCTCACCGATGTCTGGGCACGCTGGGACAGCGTCTGGTTTCTCCGGATTGCCGAGCAGGGCTACGGCGCCTATCCGAACGACGCTGCGTTCTTCCCGCTCTACCCAGCAATGGTGGGCGGGCTGGGGAGGCTCCTGCTCGGTCACTATGTGCTGGCCGGCGTCCTCGTCTCGCTCGCGGCCGGTCTGGCCGCGTTCGTGCTCTTCTACCGCCTCGCCGAGCCACGCCTGGGAGCAGACGGCGCACGGCGGGCACTCGTTTACCTGGCCGTTTTTCCGGCCTCCTTCTTCTTGCAGGCGGTGTACAGCGAGTCCCTCTACCTGTTGCTCGCAGTCGCGGTCTTCCTCCTCGCCGAGCGTGGGCGTCTGCTGGAAGCCTCGCTCGTCGCAGGCCTTGCGCTGCTCACGCGGCCGTCGGCGGCTGCACTGCTCCCTGCGCTCGCGCTACTCGCCTGGCAGGCGCGGGGCCCGCGCGGACTCACTACGCTGGTCGCCGCGCCGGCCGTCTTCATCGCCTATCCGCTCTTCCTGTGGTGGCGCATCGGCGATGCGCTCGCATTCACGAACGCGCAGGAACACTGGGGCCGGGAGCTGTCGCCCGTCGGGCCGCTGGGAGGGCTCTGGGAGGGCGGACGGGCTGCGCTGGCCGGAGCGCGCCAGCTGGCAGTGGGCAACGAGGGCCGCGTCTACTGGGAGCGAGTGACCGACTTCGAGCCGACGCACGTGGCGGTGGTCAACATCACCGCGTTCGTCTTCCTCGCACTGTTCGCCACACTCACGGTCGTCGCCTGGCGACGGCTCGGCGCTCCGTACGGGCTCTTCTGCGCGGTCAGCCTGGCGCTGCCGCTGAGCTTTCCGAGCGAGGACTGGCCGCTCCAGTCGCTACCGCGCTTCGGGCTCACCGTCTTCCCATTCTTCCTGGCGCTGGCCGTACTCGGCGGGCGGCCGCGGGCGCACACGGCAGTGGTGGCGACCAGCGCTCTCTTCCTCGGAGTCGCCGTCACGCAGTGGGCGCTGTGGCAGTGGGTAGCGTGATCTGCGCGCCGGTTTCACTCCCGCAGGCGGGCGCAGCGTGAACGTGACCGAAGGGCGGCCGGCGGAGGCGAACAGCAACCGCCGGCTGGGCGCCTGGCTCGCGCTCGTCGGGGTGCTGTCGGTTCTCAACTTCTTCGGGAACGCCGAGGCAGATCCGCCCGACGACTTCGTCTACCTGTGGTCGTCCGCCGTTCTGGGGCTCGTGCAGTTCGGGATCATGCTCGGGATCATCCTCGCGATCGCCGGGCGCCGGGCGCCGCGCGACGTGCTGGCGCTTCGCAGGCCGCCCTCGTGGCCGCGCTCGCTGGGCATCGGTGTGCTCGTCATGCTCGGCGTCTTCGTCTTCGTGGCCGCGTTGAGCCCTTTCCTCCAGCCCGGGGAAGAGCAGGGCCTCGTGCCCGAGGGCTGGGACCCGGATCGGGCACCGCAGTTTTTCGTGAACCTGATCGTGATCGCAGGTTTCGTGCCGGTTGTGGAAGAGCTGATGTTTCGCGGCCTCGGCTTCACGCTCCTCAGTCGCTTCGGAGACTGGGCGGCAATCGGACTCGTTGGCCTGGGATTCGCCCTTGTGCACGGCATCGCCGAGGGATTGCCGGTCTTCTTCGCCTTCGGCGCCGCCCTTGCGTACCTCCGCTACCGCACGCGCAGCGTGTACCCGTGCATCGTCGTGCACGGCGCGTTCAACGCTCTCTCGCTTGCAGCCGCGATTGCCTCGTAGGAGGGTCTGGCGGAAGACCGCTCGTAGTCGATACAAGACTGTATTTCGTCAAACCCTCCCAACTGGCGTCGGCGCGAAAGCCGCTTACGCTGAGACTGTGCGCCGGCTCGCACCGCTCCTGCTCGGTTCTCTGGCGCTGGCGCCCGCTGCACACGGGGCACCGCCGGCTGTCTCCGTGCAGGCGGCCCCTGCGCAGGGCCCCGCACCGCTCACGACGACGTTGACCGCTACGGGAGACGCGGTGACCTACCGCTGGGAGCTGCCAGGCGGCGTGACCGCCAACGGTCCCAGCGTGACGCACGTCTTCCCGGCTGGCCGACACGTCGTCACCGTCGTTGGAACCAACGCACAGGGCGAGGAAACGCGTACACCGGTAACTGTCACCGCCCTGACGCTTTCTCTGACGGCCCCTCAGAGTGCTGACTTCGCAACACGTGTTCGCCTGCGCGGGAGGCTCTTCCCTGCCCTCCGCGGGACACGGCTCACGGTGTACAGAAACGGAACTCCGCTCACGACCGGCGTCGTCCGGCACGGCGGCCTGTTCCGTATCGGCGTGCGGCCGCGCTCTCCGTCGACCTACACGGTGCGACTCGGCGATGTGGTCTCGAACGCTGTCGCGGTCGCGGTGCGGCCGCGGGTGACGATCACCTTCGCCGGTGCCCGCGTGGTCGGGTTGCCGGTCTCCGCCGTCGTTCGAGTAAGCCCAGCTGCGGCGGGGCCCGTCACGATTCGTGTGCGACGCGGCGGCCGGCTGTGGCGCACGCGAAGTGGGAAGGGCTCGCTGCGGGTCAGGCTGAACTCCCGGAGACCGGCTCGCTACGTCGTGACTGCGAGCGTGACTCCCGGCCAGGGCTTCGTCGCACGCTCACAGGCCGCCTCTACGACCCTTCGCCTCCCGAATCTGGCTCTCGGCTCGCGCGGCAGCGGCGTACGCGAGCTGGAAGCGCGCCTCCGCGAGCTTCGTTTCGCATTACCCCGGGTGGACGGGCACTACGGATGGGACACGTGGGAGGCCGTGGTCGCCTTCCAGAAGCTGCACGGACTTGCGCGCACCGGGCGTGCGGACATACAGCTCTGGCGTGCGCTCGACCGTGCGCGCCCACCCCGGCCGCGCTACTTCGGCGGCGACCACATCGAGGTCGACAAGAGCCGCCAGGTGCTCATGCTGGTCCGCAAGGGCAGCGTCGCACTCGTCTCCCACGTCTCTACCGGCGCCACCGGCAACACCCCGGTCGGGCGCTGGCAGGTGTACCGGAAGGTAGTGGGCTGGGACTGGGTGCTGTGGTACCCGATGTACTTCCTGCGGGGCTTCGCCATCCATGGCTATCCCGAGGTGCCTGCATACCCCGCTTCACACGGCTGCGTGCGCGTGCCCATGTGGCTGGCGCCGCGGCTGTTCGCCGCAAACAGTTACGGCACCACGATCTACGTCTACTGATCCCCTTGCCGTCCCGACGCGTGCCGGGGCGGTCTAGGTTTCGTCCTCTTCGACTGCGAACTCGTCAGGGCTGACGTTGTCGAGGAACTTGCGGAAGTCGTTGACGATCTCCTCTTCGTTGACTTCCTCGCCCTCGAACTCGATCGCCGACTCCTCGATGACACGGTCGGCAGCGAAGATGGGCGCGTCGGCACGGACGGCGAGGGCGATGGCGTCGGAAGGCCGGGAGTCGATCTCGACCTCGGACCCGTTTTGCTGGACGGTGATCGAGGCGTAGAACGTGTTGTCCTTCAGCTCGGTGACCGTGATACGCACGACCTGGGCGTCCAGCTGCTCGAGCGTCTCGGCAAAGAGATCGTGCGTCATCGGCCGCGGCGTCGTCGCCCCCTGCAGCTTCATGAGAATGGCGGCCGCCTCCGGCTGCCCGATCCAGATGGGCAGGTAGCGATTCCCGTCTGCGGTCTTGAGCAGCACGATGGGCTGCTTGCCGACGAGATCGAAGCTCACCCCGTAGATCACCATCTCGGTCATGGCGCCTATTCCATCTTAGCTCGGCCCTTCTCAGCCAACCTCGGACCGAACAGAACGCAAACTCAGGCCGCTACCGCCGCCGAGGCCGGCTTTGCCGGTGTCGGCCACCCGCGGCTCTCCGTCAGTAGCGAATCCGCGCGAAGCATGGCCCGCTGCGCGGGCCGGACTTCGCGCGGAGAGGTGGGCGATCGTGGATTCGAACCACGGACCTCCGCCTTATCAGAGCGGCGCTCTAACC
>DAITAO010000035.1:0-28790 GCA_036824245.1 Gaiellaceae bacterium
GACTGATCCTGGGCGCCGCACTGCTACGAGCCCGCCGCTACTAGCAACTGGGCGCCCGCCGGCCATATGTGCCAACTCTGTAACACCGCCTCAAAACAGGGACAGTCCCTGGACAGTGTCTGCCGGGGACGTGGCGTTCGTGCCGAGAGCGTGCTCGTTCTTCCACGATGCCTGCGCCGGCGGCGGCTAAGTTCCCGACCCTGCGCAGGCGTCCGGCACGGTGCCCTCATGCGCGCCGCGCTCGAACTCCCCGCAATGCAGGCTGAGATCAGGAAATGGGGTTTGGCCGGCGCCAGGTCCTCTCTCGTCGTCCCTCCAGCGCGCTTTATCGTGGACGGCTAATCCACGGAGAGGAGCAGGAGCATGGCCGCAACCACCGGCTTCACCATTGCGGGCGAGAGCGACATCGAGCGCTCGGGCCGCTGGGGGCTCGTGCGGCGCTCGCTCGGCCTCTCGGCGTTCGGTATGAACATGGTCGAGATCGAGCCGGGCGGGCAGATCCCCGAGCACGACGAGACCGGACGGGACCAGGAAGAGGTGTACATCGTTCTGGAAGGCAACGCGGCCGTCGTGGTCGACGGCGAGGAGCACCCCGCCCCCGCGATGACATTCGCGCGGCTCGATCCCGAGCCGAAGCGGACCATCCGGAACGTCGGCAGCGCGCCCGTGAAGCTCCTGATGGCCTCGGCGCCCCGCTCCAGCGGCTACGAGCCGATGGAGTGGGCCTGAGTTGAGCCTGCGGCTTACTCGACGGTGACGGTCTTGGCCAGGTTGCGGGGCTGATCGACGTTGAGGCCGCGCAGCCGCGCGATGCGGTAGGCGAGCAGCTGGAGAGGTAGAACGGCCAGCACCGCCTGGAGGAAGTGAGGCGTCTTCGGCACGTAGATGACGTCGTCTGCGTGGTGCTGAATGTCCTCGTTGCCGTCCGTGGCGATCGCGATCACGTGCGCGCCCCGCGCCCGCACCTCCTGGATGTTGGAGACGATTTTGTCGTAGATGTGCAGGTCGGTCGCCACCACGACCACCGGCGTGTCCTCGTCGAGCAGCGCGATCGGCCCGTGCTTCATCTCACCCGCCGAGTACCCCTCGGTGGGGATGTACGAGAGCTCCTTGAGCTTGAGCGCACCCTCGAGCGCGACCGGTAGCCCGATGTGGCGGCCCAGATACAGGAAGAACGGCTTGTCGTAGTGCCGCTGCGCGATCTCCTCGATGGGATGGTCGCCGTCCAGAAACTCGGCGATCTTCTCCGGCAACTCGTGGAGCCGGTCGAGGATGAAGTCGATGTCCTCCTGCGGCAGCGTCCTGCGCACCTCGGCCAGCTTGAGAGCGATGAGCGAGAGCAGAGCGACCTGCGCAGTGAACGTCTTCGACGACGCGACCGCGACCTCCAGTCCGCAGCGGGTGTAGAGCACGGCGTCGGACTCACGTGTGATCTGCGTCCCCATGAGATTGGTGATCGCGAGTGTCCGTGCGCCGCTTTCGCGCGCCAGTTTCATCGCGTTGACCGTGTCGCGAGTCTCTCCTGACTGGGAGATGCCAATCACGAGCGTGTCCTTCGTCAGCACCGGCTTGCGGTAGATCCACTCGCTGGCGATGTCAGGCTCGACGGGGATGCGGGCCCACTCCTCGGTGATGTAGCGGCCCACAACGCCCGCGTGGTAGGCGGTTCCGCAGGCGACGATCACGATGCGGCGCAGGTTCCGGATCTCGGTCTCCGAGAGGCCCAGCCCTTCGAGCACGAGGTCGTGGCCGCGGACACGGTCGCCGATCGTCTCTCTGACGGCGTCGGGCTGCTCGTAGATCTCCTTCAGCATGAACGTCTCGTAGCCCTGCTTTTCGGCGCCCTCGTCGTCCCAGTCGACGGTGATGAGCTCGCGCTCGCTCTCGTTGCCCGTCGCGCAGTCAGTGAAGGTCGCACCCTCGGCCGTGATCGCGACCACCTCACCGTCCTCGATCAGCTGCACGTCGCGCGTATGCGGCAGGAAGGCGGCGATGGACGACGCCAGGAACGTCTCGCGCTCGCCGATTCCGACCACCAGCGGGCACTGAAGTCGCGCGCCCACAAGCAGGTCGGGATGGCTGTGGTGAACGACGACGAAGGCAAAGTGGCCTTCGAGACGGTTGTAAGCGGCGCGCACGGCTGCGGCGAGGTCCCCGTCGTAGTGGTGCTCGACGAGGTGCACGACGGTCTCGGCATCCGTATCCGACGAGAACGTGTGCCCTTCGGCCTGGAGCAGCTCGCGCAGCTCTCGGTAGTTCTCGACGATGCCGTTCAGGACGACGGCGACGGAGCCGCTCTCACACCCGGCAAGTGGATGCGCATTGTGCTCGACGACCCTCCCATGCGTGGCCCAGCGTGTGTGGCCGAGCCCCGTGGTTGCGCTCGAGCCGTTGGGTCCCACCGCAAGCTTGAGGTTCTGCAGGTTGCCGACCGCGCGAACGTAGTCCAGACCGTCCTGCTCCATGAGCGCGATGCCCGCTGAGTCGTAGCCCCGATACTCGAGTCGTTCGAGGCCCTGGAGGAGGAGCGGTTTGCACTCCCTGCCGCCCACGTAACCGATGATCCCGCACACCGGAGGCTCCTCTCTTCTCCCCGAGCGGGCTCCGCCGGGCGAGAAAACGTCTAGATCACGCCGTTTGTGTCGATTTCCTCCCAGAAAGTACGAAAGCCCGGATCTGAGGCCGCCATTTTGGGGTCACTCAGCCGAGCTCTCGCTCAACGAGAGCTCGAATCGTAGCACAGAGCTCCGCCGCTTTCGACGCGTCCTCCGCCTCCGCGAGCACCCGCACGACGGGCTCCGTCCCCGAAGGCCGCACGAGCACGCGCCCCGTGCCGTTCAGCTCGCGGTTGCGCCGCTCGACCTCCTCGAGGATGGCCTTCGTGAGCTCGCGCCGGGGCACCGCGACGTTCTCCTTCGCCTGCGGGAACCGAGGCATCACCGCTGCGGCCTCGGCCAGAGGGCGGCCTTCGAGCGCTGCACAGACGAGCATCGCTGCTGCAAGTCCGTCGCCGGTCACGTGATCGCGTAGATAGATGATGTGCCCCGATTGCTCGCCGCCGAGGATGCCGTGCTCGCGGCGCAAAGCTTCCAGCACATAGCGGTCGCCGACGTTCGTGGTGACGACGCGGACGCCGTGCTCTTGCATGAGGCGGTGAAACCCGAGGTTGGTCATGACGGTCACCGCCACGAGCTCGACCCCGAGATGCAGCGCCAGGATGGCCAGCAGCTGGTCGCCGTCCACCTCCTCGCCGCGCGCGTCGACGGCCAGCACGCGGTCGCCGTCACCGTCGAAGGCGAAACCGAGGTCGAGCCCCTGTTCGCGCACGGTGTGTCCGAGCAAGCGCAGGTCTGTGGCCCCGCTGCCTTGGTTGATGTTCGTGCCGCTGGGCTCGGCCGCCACGGCCGTGACCTCGGCGCCGAGGCGGCGGAACGCCTCGGGCGCGATGCTCGAATAGGCGCCGTTGGCGCAGTCGAGCGCCACACGCAGCCCGCCCAGCTCTGAGCCGAAGCGCTCGACGACGTGCTCGAGGTAGCTGTCGGGAGCGACGGTCACGTGGTCGACCGTGCCGCCGCCCGGAGCGGATACATCGAAGAGGGCCTCGATCTCTTCCTCCTGGGCGTCCGTCAGCTTGCGGCCGTCGGCGTCGAAGATCTTCACGCCGTTGTATTCGGGCGGGTTGTGCGATGCCGAGATCACGGCGCCGAGATCCAGGGCGAGAAGCGCGACGGCTGGCGTGGGCAGCACGCCGCCCAGGACCGCGTGGCCCCCCGCAGCGACTACACCGCGCGCGAACGCCTCCTCGAGCTCCGGCCCTGAGCCGCGCGTATCGCGCCCGACGAACACGCGGCCCCCGCGCGACCAGAGCGTCACCGCCTTCCCCACCTGCTCGACCAGCCCGGTTGTCAGGGTCTCGCCGACGATCCCGCGCACACCGTCCGTCCCGAAGTAGCGCCTTGCCATGGGTCGAGCAGCCTACGCCAGCCGGACAAGTAACAGTCTGTTACAAGGCGGAGAGAATGGGGCCGCCGCGGAGCCTGGCGATGGACAGCGCGGGAAATGCCGCAGCGAGCGCCTGCTCAATCTCGAGCGCTGAAAGCGCCAGCTTTCAGCGCTTAGAAAACTGCGGGGCCTTGCGTGCCTTGTGCAGGCCGGCTTTCTTGCGCTCGACGGCGCGCGCGTCGCGTGCCAGGAAGCCCTCCCGCTTGAGCGTGACGCGCAACTCCGGATCGGCCTCGACGAGCGCCCGCGCGATGCCGTGCCGCACCGCGCCAGCCTGCCCGCTCGGCCCGCCGCCGTGCACGCGCACGCGCAGGTCGTACTGGCCGTCCAGGCCTGCCACGCGGAGCGGCGCCATCACGGTCGTGCGGTGCGTCGTGCGCGGGAAGTAGTCGTCGAGCGTTCGGCCGTTGATCCAAGTGGCGCCGTCGCCGGGGCGCAGGATCACGCGCGCCACGGAAGTCTTGCGCTTGCCGGTGCCCGCGTACTGGGCGCGTTCCGCCATCAGGTCTTCACCTCGAACGGCTCAGGCGCCTGTGCCGTGTGCGGGTGCTCTGGGCCTGCATAGATGCGGAGTTTGCGCAGTTGCGCCCGGCCGAGCCGGTTGCGCGGCAGCATGCCCTTCACGGCGCGTCGCAGCACTTCTGTCGGCCGGCGGTCGAGCTCCTCCCGCAGCGTGCGCTTACGCAGGCCGCCCGGATAGCCGGAGTGCCGGTAGTAGAACTTCTCGTCGAGCTTCTTGCCCGTCACCGCGATCCTCTCCGCGTTGACGACCACGACGAAGTCGCCCGTGTCGACATGCGGTGTGTACTCGGGCTTGCCCTTGCCGCGCAACGTTTCGGCGATCTGCGTAGCCAGCCGCCCGAGCGTCTGCCCGTCGGCGTCGACGACGTACCAGCGGCGCTCGACGGCGCCCGGCTTTGCATTCCACGTCTTCATGCAGAAAAGCGGCGGACCACGCACGTCCGCCGGCGGCCGATTGTAGCAGCGGACTACCTGTTCTCACGGTCCTTTCGCTGCCCGACGAGCACGGCCAGGACGATCGCAGCGAGGCCGACGACGAGCGCGAGCTCGATGATTGCACCCGCCGTCCCGCCGTGACCTAGCAGCGTTATCCCTTGGAGAGCAGCCACAGCCCTCCCACCGTGTAGAGCACCATCAGCATGAGCATGGCGTATTGCGTGCGCACGGCCGTGCGCGCGGAGGCGAAGAGCTCCACGGCCCGATCGTGCGCCGCGATCAGCCCCGCCACGTGGCCCGTCACGAGCGCCGCCACCTGCACGTACCAGACCGTGTTCGGCGAGATGATCGCGAGATCGACGGTGTAGTCGGCGGTGCCGAAGAGATCCCAGCCCTTCCCGAGCGGGTCCGAGATGAGCGCGATCGCCAGCTGTCCCTCGCGCAGGAGGAGCGAAAAGTAGTGAGCCACGGCGTACGCCAGCGCGATCGGCACCAGACTCCAGATGAACGCCCCCTCGAGACGCTCTGAGCTCCTGCCCACCGCCCGCGCTGCCTCGACGGCGGCCAGGTACGCGATCGCTACGACGAGGATGACCGCGAAGAGCCCGGCCAGGTTGAAGAGCGTGACCACGGTGTCGGCAAGTGTGGGTTGGTCGAGCACGTAGCGGGCCTGCAGGTCGAGCTGCTGCTCGACCCACCACTGCGTCCGGCTGAAGCCGTCAAACGCGACCGAGCCCAGCATGACGAGGATGAATGCGGTCGTCCCCGGACGCGGCTCGGGTAACGCGAGGCCCGAAAGCGGCAGGCGGATGATGAGCTCCCGGCGGCCCTCGCTCTCCCGCACGCCGAACGGTGCCAGCCGGGAAAACAGCGTGAAGTAGACGCTGAACGCCTCCCCGTTCTCGAGCCAGACACGCCGGCCGAAGAAGGCCATTCCGAGCCAAGTCACGGCGCTGTAGATCGTGATGCCAAGCCCGACTGCGCGCGGGTTGGCAGGCTCGATGTAGGCGAGCTCGAACGCGGTGAACGCCAGCAGCAGCACGGTCGCCGGCCAGCGGCCGAGCCACTCCGGGTACGGCAACGTGCGCCCCTGCACGCCGGCCTGCCGAGCCAGCCAGGCCACCGCGTCTGCCGCAGCCCGCCACGGATTGAGCACCGTCCAAACGTTGCCGAACACGAGCACGACGAGGACGAGCCCCACCCAGAAGACGACGAAGACGAAGATCGGGGCGATGTTGTCCACCTGGGTCGGCCCGCCGAAAATGGCCGCCACCCAGACCACGACGAGCAGACCGAGCGCTGCCCCAGAGACCACGACGCGGAGAACTGTCGAGAGCAGCACCCGCTGGAGGACGTCCGGCAACCGGCGGCCGTCGCGCGCAGCTCTGAGGCGTGGCTTCGGCCACAGCACCGCAAGCGCCACGAACGACAGGACGAGCACGATCGCGCCGCCGTAGTAGAAGAGCCACAGCGGCAAGGGCAGGTCCTCGACGCTGGCGATGCCGTGCCCGAGCGGAAAGCTCACGGCCGCACCTGCAGGTCCAGGATCTGGATACCGAGATCCTCGAGCTCCGCCTCGAAGCGCCCGGGAGCCGTGGCCGCGAAACGCAGGCGGGCCGGCCGGCCGGGCGCGACGTCTGCGAAGCGGTTGTAGCCGTGCAGGTGCACGTGGTCGGATACGTCCGCGGAAACGACGAGCACAGCTCGACGGCCCTGCTTGATCTGCACCCGCTTGATGCCGCCGACCACCCGGCCGCCACGGAAGGTGATCCGGATCACGAGCGGGCCGGGCGCGCCGGCCGGGCGCGTCGTGGTCGGCGTGGTGGTGGTCGTGTCAAGTGTGTTCGTGCCGGTCGTCGTGGTGCTCGCAGTGGTTGTCCGTGCGCTCTCATCGTCGTCATCGCCCGGCCGGAAGACAAAGAAGAGCGCCACGAGCACGGCCACTCCGGCTCCGACGACGGCGATCGTTCGCATTCCTTTCATGGTGTCCTCCTGACGTGACGGATCGCGCTTCTGCGCGTTCCGAGCGGTGTCGGTTAGTCAGGAGGCTGCCGGCGGTGCGCGTTCGCTCTGGCACAGGGCAAGGCCGCGCAGACGCTGAGCGGTGCCGGCCTCGCGTGGACGGCCGAGCGCGTGCGGACCGAACCGTCGCGCAAAGCGCCGCGGGCCGATTCGCGCAGCGAGCGCGCCAGCCGTGTACAGAACGACACGGCCGAGCAGCAGGCCGGCGAGTGCGAACGGAAGCTGCAGGACGAGCCCGAGCAGGAAGGCGGGTTCCAGCACCACGGCGGCGTCGGCACCGTGAGCAAGCCGCTCGAGGTGTTCCTGAACGGTGAAGGCGAGCGGCGGGAGCGACGCGAACAGCCACGGCGGAGAGCCGGCGGCATGCGTGCCTGCGCGCAGGCCGGCGCGAACCGCTCCCGCCAGCGCGAGCGCCAGGAGCAGGCCGAGGACGTGCGGAAGCACGGGCTGGTAACCGTGGCCTGACTCGGCGAGGACGCGCTCGTGGTCGGCAGGGCCGGAGGCGACGAGCCGGTAGGCGAGCGAGTGGGCGGTGAGGCAGGCCACCGCCATGAGCGGCAGCGAGAGCAACCACGGCAGGCCGCGCCGCGCCATCACCGGGATGATGCCTGGTCAGCGCGCCGCAGAGCGGACGCTGGGCGCGGCAGCGTCGCGTCGCCGCAGGATCCAGGCGATCGGCGCCACCGCGATGACGGTCGAGCCGATCGCGAGCGCGGCCACGCCGAGCACGTCAAGGGCCACTCCGCCCAGGAGCGCCAGCGCAGCGCCCAGCAGCGCCGCGATCTGGTCGTTCAGACCCAGCAGCTTGCCGCGCTCGTGGGGCTGGGTGCTGTCCGCGAGCCGCGCGGTCGCCGCCACGAAGGACACATTCCACCCCAGTCCGAGCCCGAACAGCAGGATCGCCACCGCGAGCACGCTCTCACCCCAGAGGAGGCCCGCGCAGGAAGCGCCCATGACCGCGAGGCCGGCGGCAAGTGCCGTGGTCCGCCCGATCCTGTCGATGAGCGTGCCCACGAAGAGGACGAGCCCGAACATCCCGATCACGTGTGCGCCGATGATCGGAAAAACGTTGTGCTGCTCGTGATGGTGATGGTCGACGACGACATAGCCCGTCAGGTTCATCACGGACACCATGACCGCGAAGCTCGCCAGCGCCGCCGCCATCGCGGCCGGTACGCCCGGTCGCCTCACGATCTCGGCCAGCGGCGCCGCCGGCGCGGCGGGTTTCTCCTCGCCCCTGGAGGAGGCGAGCAGCTCGGCAATCCGCTTCGGATCGGGCCGCACGTTCACGACGATCGCGAGCGCGGCGAGCGCGATTCCCCCTGCGACGAGCCAGGGCACGGTGAGAGAGTCCGCCTCGACGTCCTTACCGGCGAAGAGCGGACTGAAGACGGCCGGGCCGAGGATGGCCCCGAAGACGGCTCCGAAGAGAACGAGTGCAATACCGCGCGCTCGCCGCTCCGGTGGATACATGTCGCCGGCGGCTGTGCGCATGAGGAGCGCGATCCCGCTTCCGGCGCCGATGAGCATGAATCCGAGGATCACGGCAGGCGTGGACTCGATCCGGGTCGAGACCGCGGTCACCGCGCAGCCGAGCGCAGTGAGCACGAAACCAGACGCGATCACCGGGAGTCTTCCGACGCGGTCCATGAACCGTCCGGCAGGGAGCGCGGCGAGGCCCGAGGAAGCGAGGAAGATCGCCGGGCCGAGCCCGAGCAGGCCTTCGACGCCGGTGACGAGCACGAACGTGAGCGAGGAAACCGCCGCGACAAGCTGGAGGACCGCGGAGTTGACCGCCATCGAGGCGGAGAGGAGCACGGTGTTGCGACGGACGTGGAGCTGCTCGTCAGCCAACTGCGAGCAATTCAAGCAAGCCCTTCCGGAAGCTCCGTGCGCCGCCGTGTGACGGGTGACGCACGGCGGGAGCGCCGAGCACCTGCTCTGCCAGCCGGCCGACCGCAACCACCCGGCGGCCGCGGACGATCTCGTCGAGGAACGGGCGTGCGGCCTCGATCTCGTGCTGGGTCGGGCGCCTGTTGGTCAGCGGCAGGCCCGCCAGGTGCGGGTGTGTGGGGACCACGTTCCAGAGCAAGACCAGGTCGGCCAGCCCGAGAGCCTGGAGCGTGCTGTGGACGATCGTCGCGGTCGCCTCTGCCGGCCCCGCTCCGGTCAGCTGGCGCTCGGAGGTGAACGGTATGCCGGACACCCGGGCGCCCCGATAGCCCGCCGCCTCGCCGGCCAGCAAAACTGACGCGCCAACCCGGGTCTGCAGGTACGCGGTCAGCCGAGCCCGCCGCTCGGCCGCGCCCGGGCCGTCACGGTAGAAGTTGAACGTCTCGCCGATGCGGGCGGCGGCAAGGCGTTCGACGAACGTGCTCGCGCTAGCCGTCCCAGCGCTCCCAACGGACGAGCTCGTCGAGCGGGAGGCGTCGGCGGGTAAGGCGGCTCGAGACGAGCTCCGCGGCCCCGTCCGGCCCTCGGCGCCCGATCGTAAGCACGCAGACGAAGTGCACGTCGGCGGGAACGCCGAGCAGCTCCTTTACCGCCGGCACCTGCTCGGGTAGTACACCGTAGACGCCGGCGACCAGCCCCTCGTCGAGGGCGGCAAGCTGGACGAGCATGAACAGGGCGCCCGCGTCTACGTACCAGTACGGAGCCGGCCAGCCGATCTCCTCGCCGTCTCGTAGCTTGTCGGCCTGCCGGTAGCGCTCGTGATAGCTCTCCTCGCGCACGCCCACGAAGACGTGCACGGGCGCAACGGAGATCCAGGGGGCGTGACCGAGAGCGACAAACTCGTCCTCGCCCGCCAGACGCGCGAGCTCGGTCCGCGCTGACGGATCGGTGACGATGACGAGTCGCTGCCCCTGGCTGAAGCCCGCGCTGGGGGCGCGGCGCACCGTCCCGATGATCCGCTCGATCGTCTCGCGCGGCACCGGCTCGTCCAGGTAGCTGCGTACCATGCGACGCCGCTTCAAGAGCTCCCGGAACTCCATTCCGGCGAGGCTAGACGAGATCCTGTCACCGTACCGACGATGAAGCCGGTCTCCCTCGTCCTCGCGGCGGCCGCCGCCGGACTCGCGTTCGTCCTCTACCGGCGCGGCCGCCGCCGCTCGGCGCTCGCCGCTTTCCTGGCGGCGGTGGGGCTCGCCGTCTGGGGAAGCGGCGTCATCGAGCTGCCCAGCCTCGAGTCCATTCTCGAGGAGCTCGGCCAGCGCCTCGGCGGCTGGACGTACGTACTCGTCGGCGGGCTCGCTTTCGTCGAGACGGCCGCGTTCGTGGGGCTTGTCGCGCCGGGGGAGCTCGCCGTCGTGTTCGGCGGCTTCGTGGCCGGCCAGGGCGAGATCGACCCGGTTGTGCTGACCGCGATCGTCTGGGTGTGCGCCGTGGCGGGCGATTCGACGGGGTATTTGCTCGGACGGCGGTTGGGGCGGGGCTGGGCGCTTCGGCACGGCGACCGGGTCAAGGTGACACCGGCTCGGTTCGAGCAGGTGGAAGGATTCTTCAAGAGGCACGGCGGCAAGACGGTCGCGATCGGCCGCTTCATCGGTTTCGTCCGTGCACTGGCGCCCTTCATCGCCGGCGCCTCCCGGATGTCCTACCTGCGCTTCCTCGGCGCATCGGTGATAGGTGCGGGCGCGTGGAGCGCGACGTTCGTGGCGCTCGGCTACGTCTTCTGGCGGAGCCTCGACCAGGCCATCGAGATCGCCAAGCGCGGCAACCTCGGCTTCCTCGCCGTCGTGATCCTCATCGTGGCGGTGGTGTTCGGCTACCGCCTGGCGCGTCGCCGGGAGCTGCGATCCCGCCTGCGCATTCGCATCCTGCGCGCACTCGGCTGGCCGATCCGCCGCTGATGCCCCGGACGTGGGTTTGGACGCGACCCGGACGGGAAGGCGCGTGTCGATGAACGAGTCCTCGGCCGATCCCCCGACGACGACTCAGCCGGGTTCGAGTTACGACGTGGTCGTCGTCGGAGCAGGTCAAGCCGGCCTGGCGATGGCGTACTTCCTCGCCCGTCATGGGCGACACTTTGTAATCCTCGATCGCGCGGACTCCATCGGCGCGGCGTGGCTCGCGCGGTGGGAGTCGCTCACGCTCTTCACGCCCCGCCGCTACAACAGCCTTCCGGGGCTTCCTTTCCCCGGTGATCCTGACGGCTACCCGACGCGCGACGAGGTGATCGCCTATCTGGAGCAGTACGCGCAGACGTTAGGGCTTCCGATCGAGCTGAACCGCAACGTGCGGAGGGTCACCGCCGAGGGTGGCAGGTTTCTTCTCGAGGTAGACGGCAGAAAGATCACCGCCGACCAGGTTGTTGTCGCCACCGGGCCCTTTCAGACGCCGTTCGTGCCAGAGCTGGCGAGCCGTCTCGAGTCCGACGTCTTCCAGACGCATAGCAACGGCTACAACAAGCCCAGCGATGTTCCGGACGGGACGGTCCTCGTCGTGGGCGGGGGCAACACCGGGTTCCAGATCGCGAAGGAACTCTCCGCGACGCACAAGGTGTATCTCGCCGTTGGCTCGCGCCAGACACCGCTGCCGCAGCGGTTCCTCGGCCGCGACCTCTTCTGGTGGCTGACGACGTCGCGCCTCTTCAACACGACGGTCGAATCACCGCTCGGGAGGCGGATGCAAGATCGGGAGACGCTCATCGGCTCCAGCCCGCGCGAGATCAAGCGACGCTACGGAGTCGAGCTGAAGCCGCGCGCAGTGGACGCTTCGGGACGCGTGGTCCGCTTCGCTGACGGAAGCGAGCTCGAGGTCGACGCGGTGATCTGGGCAACCGGATACAGCCCCGACTACTCGTGGATCGATCTTCCCGTGCTCGATCCCGACGGGCGACTCCGACACCGCCGTGGGGTGACGGACGTGCCGGGCTTCTACTTCCTCGGTCTCACTTGGCAGCACACGCGGGGATCGGCGCTGCTCGGTTGGGTCAAGGACGACGCCCAGTTCATCGCGGACCGCATCGCTGAGTATCAACAAGGTCGCGAGAGACCGACAGCCGAAGATCGGCGCGGCGGGGCCGAGCTCAGCGCGCCGGCGCAAGTGCGGACGAGAGAAAGGGTTTGAGCATGCCCCACACCGCTGACACACGGATCGACACCGTAGATCGGCTGCCGACGACGACTGTGGGTCTCCCCGAGGCGGTTCGTCCTGAAATCGTGGAGCTTTCCGACGGGGATGCGTTCGACCTCGAGATTCTGCCTGTGAGCAAGCGGATCGGGGGTGCGACCGTGCGCATGCTCGCCTACAACGGGTCGATTCCCGGCCCCACTCTCAAGGTCCCCCAGGGCGCGACGGTGACCGTCTCTGTCACCAACCACGGCGACCTCGAGGCGACGGTGCACTGGCACGGGCTACGGCTCGAGAACCGTTACGACGGCACGCACGACACGCAGGCGCCGATTCCTGTCGGAGAGACCTTCACCTACCAGGTGCATGTGCCGGATCCCGGTGCTTACTGGTACCACCCGCACATCCGCGAGGACTACGGCCAGGAGATGGGCCTCTACGGGAACATCCTCGTCGTCTCCGCCGAGCCCGGCTACTGGCCGCCGGTCAACCGCGAACTTCTCCTCACACTGGACGACATCCTGATCGAAGACGGGAAAGTCGCGTCGTTCAGCAAGTCGGAAACAACCCACGTCGCCATGGGCCGCTTCGGCAACGTCATGCTCGTCTCGGGGGAGCCAGACCTCGCGCTGAGCGCGAAGCGTGGCGAAGTCGTGCGCCTCTACCTCACTAACGCCGCTAACACCCGCGTCTTCAACGCCACGCTTCCCGGAGCTCGCATGAAGCTCGTCGGGGGTGACAGCGGCCATCACGAGCACGAGGAGCTGGTGGAGGACGTTCTCTTGGCCCCTTCGGAGCGCATCGTCGTCGACGTCCTCTTCGATGAGCCCGGGGAGCTCATGCTGGAGCACCGCACGCCCGATCGGTCCTATCGACTCGCCCGGATCACCCTGACCGATGACCCGGCCGAGCCTTCGCTCGCGGAGCAGTTCGAGATGCTCCGAACGAATCCGGACATGGTGGCCGAGCGGCGGCGGATCGAGCCCTACCTGAGTGCGCCGCCGGACAAGACGCTTGCGTTCGTCGCCGAGATGGACATCGGCACACCCGAGGGGGCGGTCGTCTACGCGTGCCCGATGCATCCAGACATCGTCAGCGATGAGCCGGGGCGGTGTCCGAAGTGCGGGATGAAGCTGCTGGCCACAGAAGCCCCCGCGGCAACGACCTACGTCTGCCCGATGCATCCCGACGTCACGAGCGATGCACCCGACCGTTGCCCAAAGTGCGGCATGAAACTGGTCGCCGCCGAACTCGTTGGTGAAAGCGGCCACGAACATTCGAACGCAGCGACGGATCACGAAGCAGCCGACCACCACCAGCACGAGCGCCACAGCCACGAGACGGCTCAAGGGATCGAGTGGGAAGACGACATGGTCGAGGTGAACCGCATGACCACGGCGGCGAACATGCGCTGGAAGCTGGTCGACCGGGCGACGGGTGCGGAGAACGCGGGGATCGACTGGCGGTTCCGCGTCGGCGATCGCGTCAAGATCCGGCTCGTCAACGAGATGGATTCCGACCATCCCATGCCGCATCCCTTCCACGTCCACGGAGCAGGTCGCTTCCTCATCCTTTCGCGAGACGAGGTCGTCGAGCCGAACCTGGTTTGGAAGGACACCGTGCTCGTGCGAACCGGCGAGACCGTCGACATCCTCCTGGACATCACGAATCCCGGGGTCTGGATGGCTCACTGCCACATTGCCGAGCACCACGAGAGCGGCATGATGCTCAGCTTCACGGTGGACCAAGCAGCCTGAACGCCGACCCGCTTCGCGGATCCTCTTTAGCCGTGTCCCTGATCGCGCAGGCCGCCTCATCACGCCAGCGCGCGCCAACCGCTGACCGATCCGCCGCTAGCGCTTCACAGAGAAACCGACGGAGCCGGCGTGCCCCGCATCCCCAGGCGCCGCTTCTCTTGCTCGTCGCGTGCGCGGCGCCAGATCCTGTTCAGGTGCGATTGGGCGTATACGAGCTCGAAGGGCAGGAGCACGAACGCCAGCAAGAAGAGGAGGAAGCCCAGGCCGTGGTTGATCCGCTCCTCGAGCCCGGCCAGCTCCTGCGCGCGCCGGATCCGCGCGAACGTGCGCCACGCAGACACGAACGGCGGGACGATCAGAAAAGCGCCGATGCTGATCGCCAGCACCGCGACCCCGGGGCTGACGGCGAGCGGGTTGGTTCCGCTCGACACGGCCAGGCCGTACCGGTTTAGCTCCTTGTTGATCTTGTAGTACCAGACGAAGTAGTAGATCCCGAAGGTGACGAGCGCGAGCAGGAAGACGCCCCACGGCCGGCGGATCTTCACCGGGACGCCGTGGACGGTCAGCTGCTCGGCCACGCCGCCGTCCTACCGTCCTACTCCCACTCGATGGTGGCTGGCGGCTTCGAGGAAAGGTCGAGGCAGACCCGGTTCACGGCCGGGATCTCGTTGACGATTCGGCCCGAGATCGTTTCGAGCAGGTCGTACGGAAGTCGCGCCCAGTCGGCCGTCATCGCGTCCTCGGACGTGACCGCCCGGATCACGATGGGATACGCGTACGTGCGCTCATCGCCCTGCACGCCCACCGAGCGGATCGCGGGCAGCACCGCGAAGCTCTGCCAGAGGTCGCGATAGAGCCCGGCGCGCCGGATCTCCTCCTGGAGGATCGCGTCGGCCTCGCGAAGCGTCTCGAGCCGCTCCTCCGTGACCTCGCCGATGATGCGGATGGCCAGCCCGGGGCCCGGGAAGGGCTGACGCCAGACCATGGGCTCCGGCAGCCCGAGCTCCTCGCCCACACGACGAACCTCGTCCTTGAAGAGCATGCGGAGGGGTTCGACGAGGTCGAAGGCCATCTCTTGCGGCAGGCCTCCCACGTTGTGGTGGGACTTGATCTTGTCGGCAACGCCGTCCTGCACGCCGCCGAGGCCGCCCGACTCGATCACGTCCGAGTAAAGCGTGCCCTGTACGAGGTAGCGGGTGTCGCCGAGTCGCCGCGCCTCGTCCTCGAAGACGCGGATGAACTCCTCGCCGATGCGCCGCCGCTTCTCCTCCGGATCCTCGACCCCGCGCAGCCGGGCCAGGAAGCGCTCCTGCGCCTCGACGTGCACGAGCGGCACCTGGAGGCGGCCGCCGAACGTCTCGACCACCTGCCTGGCCTCATCCTTGCGCAGCAGGCCGTGGTCGACGAACACGCAGGTGAGCTGCTCCCCGACCGCCTTGTAGACGAGGAGGGCCGCCACCGCGGAGTCGACACCGCCCGAGAGCGCGCACAGCACCCGCTCCTTGCCAACCTGCGAACGGATGCGCTCGACCTGTTCCTCGATGACTGCCGCGGGCGTCCAGGTGGACGGCGCGCCCGCGACCGTATAGAGGAAGTTCTTCAGAAGCTCCGTGCCGGCCGGGGTGTGCACGACCTCCGGGTGGAACTGCACGCCGTAGAGCCCGCGCTCGGCGTCCTCGAAGGCCGCGATCGGCGTCGTGGGCGAGCCGGCGGTGACCACCGCGCCCGTCGGCGGCGCCGTTACCGAATCGCGGTGACTCATCCAGACCGTCTGTTCCTCGGCCAGCCCCTCGAAAAGCGCTCCCTGGCCGGCGCGAAGCGCGGTGCGCCCGAACTCCGAGCCGCCCGTGCGCTCCACCGCGCCGCCGAGCTCGAGCGCCATGAGCTGCATCCCGTAGCAGATCCCGAGCGTCGGAACGCCGATCTCGAAGACACGGGGATCGACATGCGGTGCCCCGTCCGCGTAAACCGAGGCCGGCCCGCCGCTGAGCACGAGCGCGCGTGGCCTGCGGGCGCGCAGCGCCTCGACGGGCGTCTCATACGGGACGATCTCGGAGTAGACACGACACTCGCGCACGCGGCGGGCGATCAGCTGGGAGTACTGCCCGCCCAGGTCGACGACCAGCACCGGCCGCTGCTCGCGGCCCTCGCGGGCCTCGTCGAGCGCGAGGACCTCAGCGCTCATTTCGAGATGACGCGTCGCCGGCTCGAGACTTCGAGTCCAGGGGAGCGCCTAACGCCGATAGTTCGGCGCTTCCTTGGTCATCGCGATGTCGTGCGGGTGGCTCTCGCGTAGCCCGGCTCCCGTGATGCGGACGAAACGCGCCTCCTTGAGATCCTCGACGGTCGCCGCGCCGCAGTAGCCCATCGACTGGCGGAGCCCGCCTACCAGCTGACGGATGACGTGGCGCACCGGGCCCTTGTAGGGCACACGACCTTCGACGCCCTCCGGAACGAGCTCGTCAACGTCCTCGACATCCCCCTGGAAGTAGCGGTCCTTCGAAAAGCCGCGCGCCTTCATCGCACCCAGCGAGCCCATGCCGCGGTACTCCTTGAAGCGCTCGCCCTGGACGACGACCACGTCGCCGGGCGCCTCATCGGTGCCGGCGAGCAGCGAGCCGAGCATGACGGCGTCGGCACCCGCCGCGATGGCCTTCGCCACATCTCCGGAGCTCGTCACGCCCCCGTCTGCGATGACCGGGATGTCGTGGCTCGCCGCGACCTGCGCGCACTCCCAGATCGCCGTCACCTGCGGGACGCCGACCCCGGCCACGATGCGTGTGGTGCAGATCGAGCCCGGGCCCACCCCGAGCTTGACGGCGTCGGCCCCCGCCTCGATGAGCGCCTCGGCGCCCTCGGCGGTGGCGACGTTGCCCGCCACGAGCTCGATGTCGAAGCGACCCTTGATGCGCCTCGCCATCTCCAGGACGCCCTGCGAGTGCCCGTGGGCTGTGTCCAGAACGAGCACGTCGGCGCCGGCGTCGACGAGCGCCGCCGCGCGGTCGAGTGCGTCGGGCCCCACACCCACGGCCGCGGCCGCACGCAGCCGCCCCTGGTCGTCCTTCGTGGCGTCCGGGTACTCACTTCGCTTCTGGATGTCCTTCACCGTGATGAGGCCGGTGAGCCGCCCGTCGGCGTCGACGACGGGCAGCTTCTCGATGCGGTGCCGGCCGAGGATGGCGCGCGCCTCATCGAGGGTCGTCCCGAGTGGAGCGGTGACGAGATCACGGCTCGTCATCACAGTCGCTATCGGCTGCTCCACGTCGTCGTGGAAACGCAGGTCGCGGTTCGTGAGGATGCCGACCAGCCGACCGTCGCCGTCCACGATCGGGACGCCGGAGATGCGGTAGCGCGCCATGAGCTCCAGGGCATCGGAGACACGGTCCTCGGGACTCAGCGTGACGGGCTCGCCGATCATGCCGGACTCGGAGCGCTTCACCTTGTCCACCTCGGCCGCCTGGGCCTCGATCGGCAGGTTGCGGTGGACGACACCGATGCCGCCCTCGCGTGCGAGCGCAACGGCGAGCCGCGACTCCGTCACCGTGTCCATCGCCGCGGAGACGATCGGAATGGCGAGCTGGATGCGCCGCGTCAGACGCGTGGCCGGCGAGACGTCGTTCGGAAGCACGTCTGACGCGGCCGGCTCGAGCAGCACGTCGTCGAAGGTGAGGCCTTCCTTGCCGAACTTGCGCTCGAGGGCGAGTAGCAGCTCGGCGCGCTCGGGACGCAGTTCGACAGTCACCGCAGAGCCTCCGAGAAAGCAAAAAACCCAGGCGCACTCGGATGGCCTGGGCTGGAGAACACGCTTTTCACCACGACTTGCAAGTGGCGATTGATCGTAGCAGCGCGACGGGACGCGAGCTCAAACGAGGACCACGCGTCCATCTGCCCCGGCACGTCCGGATGCGGGTGCCGACGCCGGAGGCGCCACGGCTACGAGATCGCCGCTTCGAGCTCGGCCAGCTCCACCGACGACGTGAGCCTCGTCGCCTCGCGTGCATCGAAGCGGCCCGCGCCGACCTCGAGCGTGGAGGCAGTCCCCGCGGCGACTGCGCTGCGCAGCGCCTCCTCGCCGCTGCGCCCTGCGCGCCGCGCGGCGATGAAGCCGGCGAGCAGCACGTCGCCTGCACCAACGGCCGAGACGACCTCCACGCCGGGCGCCGCGGCGCGTAGCCGGCGGCGGGCGCGCTCCTCACGGAGCAGCGCGTAGCAGCCCGTGGCCTCGCTGATGAGGACGTTGCGCGCGCCCAGCTCGGCGATGCGGTCGAGCGCGGCGACGAAGTCCTCCTCGTCGTGGAACTCCTGTCCCACCAGGGCCTCGGCCTCCCGGTCGTTCGGCGACACGAGGTACGGCTCCGCTTCCGTACCGAGGCGCAGCGGCTCCCCCTCCGAGTCCAGGATCGTCTGAACGCCACGGCGGCTCAGCTCTCGGATCGCCTCGGCGTAGAAGCTGTCGTCCACGCCCCTTGGCAGCGACCCGGCGAACACGACGCACTCGGCCGAGCTCGAGAGATAGCGCAGCTTCTCGTGCAGCGTGTCGAGCTCGCCGGGCTCGACCTGCGGGCCCCATTCGTAGATCTCCGTGTGCGAGCTGGCCATCGGGTCGACGACTGCAGTCGACGTGCGTGAGTTGTCCTGGATGCGCACGAAGTCGTGGAGAATCGCCTCGGCCGTCAGCTCGTCGACGATCCGGGTGCCCGTTCCACCGCCCGCGAGCCCCGTCGCGACCACGGGCACGTCCATGCGCTTGAGTGCACGTGCGATGTTGATGCCCTTGCCGCCGGCGAGCGTCAGCGTCGAGCTGGCGCGGTGGCGGTGGCCGAGCTGCAGGTTCGGCACGGTCAGCGTGCGATCGAGGGCCGCGTTCATCGTGACCGTGACGATCACGGAAACCAACTCTTGATCTTGTCTGTTGCGCGCTTCGCGTACCAGCCGACGCGGTCGGGGAAGCTCGCGGCATCGAGACGGCGCTCCGCGACTAGCGGCGAGCGGGCCACCAGGCGCCGCCCGTCGAATACACGCACCTCACCGAGCCGCTGGCCCTTGGCGAGCGGCAGTGCGACCACAGTTGGGGCCACCACTCGCTCGCGCAACGCACGGCCGAGACGCACCGCGCGACGCACAGCGCGCGGCGCGACGAGTCTAACCGGCCCACGGCCGAACTCTGCGGACGCAGTGGCGTAGACCCTTGTGGATGAGATGACGGTGGCTGCGCGGTAGCGGGAGAGCCCCCAGCGAAGCAAGGCGGCCAGATCGAGGTTGCGCTGCGCGCGGGAGGGACTGCCGAGGATTGTGGCGTAGATCGTCACTCCGGCACCGCGCGCAGCCGCCACCTGGCACCAGCCGGCCCGCGAGGTGTGCCCCGTCTTCACACCGACGAGCCCGGGGAAGCTGGCGAGCAGATCATTCCAGGTCGCGAGGCGCCGGCCGCCGGCAATGGCGGCCGAGCGCCGGCGGACAGTGCGGCGCACGAAGGGCTTGTTCATCGCGACGCGTGCGAGCCGCGTCATGTCCTGCGCGCTCGAGACGTGGCCGGCCACGTCCAGACCGTCGGGACGAACGAAGTGCGTGTCGGTGAGACCAAGCTCCCTGGCCCGCCGGTTCATCATCCGCACGAAGCGCCGCTCGTCACCGCCGGCGACATGGTCTGCGAGCGCCTGAGCGGCGTCGTTGGCGCTCTGGATCAGCGCTGCCGCCACGAGGTCGCGCACCGTCAGCCTTTCGCCGGCGCGCAGGTAGATCGTCGAGCCGCCCGCCGTCGTGCTGTCGGGCAGGACGGTGACCGGCTCGCCCAGGCGTGCTCGTTCCAGCGTGAGCAGCACCGTCATCAGCTTCGTGATGCTGGCGACCGGCAGTCGCTGCCGCGGCGCCTGAGCGCCCAGTACCTCCCCGGTTGCGCCGTTCGCGATCAGGAACGAACGTGCCTGCACGGCCGGCGGAGCAGCCGTTGCGGGGGCGGCGAGGGCGAGGACGAGGGTCCCGCAGAGAGCGAGCAGCCGGAGCCGCACGCATTGGATCGTACAGCGGGCCGTTGGTTGTTCACGCGACCCGCAGGCGCCGGCCGACGCTCAGATTGGTCGGCTCGACGCCGGGATTGAGGGCGAGCAGGCGTTCGACCGTCGTGTCGAAGCGCTCCGCCACGTCACCGAGCGTGTCGCCGTCCTGCACGACGTAGAAACGCGCCGGCGGCCGCCGAGTCGCACGCGTCGTGGTGGGCGGCCTGACGGTCGTCACCTGGACGTTCGTGGTGAGCGTCTCGCCGGCGTCCTCCCCGCGCAGCCCGGCCCGCACTATCAGGACGGCGAACGTGACCGCCAGCAGGAATGCCGCCGGGGCAGCGAAGCGAGCCAGTCTGTGCCGCCGCAGTGCCACGAGCGCTGGAGCGCGAGCGTCAGCTCACCACCCGGAAGCGCTCCAGACCTCCGCCTGCACGCGGGCGGCCTCGGCGGCTGCGGCGGCCCGCCAGTCTGCGTCGCCGTGCCGGGCGGCGTAGATGATCGAGCGCGAGGCGGCCACGAGCGCACTCGCCGGCCCGCTCGTGAAGGCACGCGCCACCTCGCCCGGCGTGGCGCCCTGCGCGCCGACGCCAGGCAGGAGGATGATCGCCTGCGGCAGCAGACGCCGGGCCTCACCCACGGCCCGCGGATGGGTGGCGCCGACAACGGCGCCCACGCTCGACAGGCCACGCTCGCCCACGAGGTCCTCGCCCCACTCGGCGACGAGCAAGGCGAGGTGCTGCCAGAGCGGGCGTCCGTCGGAGAGCACGAGGTCCTGTACATCCGCGCCGCCCGCGTTTGAGGTCTTGACGACGCAGAAGATGCCGGCTCCGTGCCGGCGGCAAGCCGCGAGGAAGGGCTCGAGCGAGTCGCGTCCGAGAAACGCGTTGACGGTCAGTGCGTCGGCCAGCGGCGGGCCTTCGCCTCGTGGCTCCAGGTACGCGGCCGCATACGCCCGTGCCGTCGAGGCGACGTCACCGCGCTTCGCGTCGGCCACCACGAGCAGGCCGGCTGACCGGGCGTACGCGCACGTCTCGTCGAGGGCCTGCAGTCCGGGTGCGCCCAGCGCTTCGAAAAAGGCGAGCTGCGGCTTCACCCCCACTGCATACGGGGCAACGGCGTCGACGATCGCACAGCAGAAACGCACGTACGCGCGTGCAGCCACGTCGTTGCTTCCCTGGGCGCTGCCCCGTAGCTCGACTGGCAACAGGTCGAGGCGCGGGTCGAGCCCCACGACGAGCTGGCTCCGCTTCCGTTCGACCAGGTCGGCGAGCCGGTCGCCGAAGCCGGCCACCGCAACTGCGGGCTCGGCGGCGAGATTCTCCATCGGCCTCCAGCTTAGACCCCCCGCCCACCGACCAAGCGAGGGGCCTCCGGCGCTCCAGACGCCTCAACTAGACAACGTCGAACGGCTGCGGAGCCGGCTCAGCCCGGCGAGAGGCTCACCTGCAGGGCAACCTCACAACCGCCGAGCGAGCCGCCAGCTCCGCCGACCTCGGGACCGCCGCATCGCCCGCCGGAGGGCTCGCGGGGGAACCAGAGGTTCCCCGTGTTCTCAGCCGCCCTTCAGTGCCTGCTTGAGGGTGCTACCGGCCTGGAAGCGCGGCACCGTTGCCGCGGGGATGAAGACCTTCTGCGTCGGGTTGCGCGGGTTGACGCCTTCGCGCGCTGCGCGCTGGGCGGTCGAGAACTTGCCGAAGCCGGTGAACGCGACCTGATCGCCTCGCTTCAGCGCCTCGGTGACGCTGTCGAGAAACGCGTCGACTGCCTTGCCCGCTTCCCGCTTGTTCAGGCCGCTCTTGTTGGCGACCTGGTCAACGAACTCCTGTTTCGTCACGAGCTCTCCTCCCATACTGGAATCAAGGACACGAGGCGGAACCCTAACAGGGACCCGGTTTTGGCTCAACCATGCGGGTTTGCGGGAGTTTTTCGTGTTTTGAGCAATTGAGCGGCGCCGAAAAGTGGTCGTAACCGCACCGATTGGCGCGCGAGAGCGTCCGCTCCACCCTCCTCCCGGTCAACCACGCAGACCACCGTCTCGCACTTCAGACCCGCCTCTCGGAGGGCCTCCACTGCCTCGAGCGCAGCGCCTCCCGACGTGATCACGTCCTCGATGAGGCACACGCGCTCGCCGGGCTCGAACACTCCCTCCAGCCTGTTGGCGGTGCCGTACTCCTTGGCGGCCTTGCGAACGATCAGGAACGGAAGGCCGGAGGCGAGCGATGCAGCGGCGGCCAGTGCGACGGCCCCTAGCTCGGGGCCGGCGAGCCGCACGGCAGCGGGCTCGTGCCGGGCGACTGTCTCCGCGAGCCGCTGACCGATACGCCCGAGCAGGTCGGGACGAGTCTCGAAGCGGTACTTGTCCAGGTAGTACGGCGACCGGCGGCCCGAACGCAACACGAAGTCGCCCTCCAGATAGGCATGCTCGGCCAGCTCGGCACCCAACGCGTCCGTCATCACGCGGTCGATCGCCAACGCTAGCGCGGGCACCGGCGAGGCGACAAGGAATACTCCGGGCGGTGCAGGAGCCGATCGCGAAGTTCTTCGCGGACCGTGGACCACACGTGGCGGCGATGATCGCCTACTTCGCGCTGCTCTCGTTGATACCGCTCGTCTTCCTGGCCCTGGCGCTGTTCGGCCTGGCGGGGCGGGCGGACGAGTCGAGCCACCTCGTCACCGAGCTCGAGACGATCTTCCCGTCGCGCTCGGTCGAGCAGATCGTGAGCGTCGTGAACAGCATTCAGGACAACGCTACGACGCTCGGCATCGTCGGAGGGCTTCTGCTCGCCTGGTCGTCGCTCTCGCTCTTCAGCGTCCTCGAGTCGGCCTTCAACATCGTCTACGGACGGCCCAACCGGCCTTTCCTGCACGGGAAGGCAGTTGCCACCCTGCTGCTGATCGGCTCGCTGGTGGTTCTGTTCGCAGGGCTCGTCGCCGGCTCGGTTGGGTACGAGCTCCTCACGAACTACGCGGGCAGCGTATTCGGCAATCGCTATGTGGCCTACGTGCTCTCGGTCACGGTCTCGTCGCTGGCCCTGCTCGTGTTCCTGCTCGCGATCTATTTCCTACTCACGAACGTCAAGCTGACGGTGCGCGAGGTGTTGCCGGGTGCGCTGCTCGCCACAATCCTTCTCCAGGCGAGCTTCCAGGTGCTGCCGCTCTATCTGCGGTTCACGCACGACGTCGTGGCGCTCCAGGCCTTCGGCGGCCTGCCCCTCCTGCTTATCTGGCTGTACGTGATGGCGAACGTGATCGTGTTCGGCGCGGAGATCAACTGGTGGCTCTCGCGTGGGCGCTACGAGAGAGCGGGCGCGGTTGAAGAGGAAGCCGCCGGGCTGGCGTGACGAAACAGGCCTCTAAGGGACAGTCGCCTGCGGGGAAGCTAAGGGCCGGAGGCTGACGGGAAAGTCCCCTGCGGGGACAGTCCCGCGCCGATGGCATGGCGCAAGGCTGCCGCGGCCCGGGCTCGATGCGAGTGCTGCTGCTTCCATTCGTTGCCCAGCTCGGCAACGGTGCGCTTCTCGCCGTCGGGGATGAAAACCGGGTCGTAACCGAAGCCCTCGGACCCGCGCGGCAGCTCGGCTATGCGGCCGTCGAGGATGCCTGTGCCGCGTACCTCTTCCCCTACGGCAGACAGGGCGACCAGCTCGCAGACATAGCGGGCCCGACGCGCCTCGGGCTCGACGCCTCGCAGCTCCTCGAGCAGCTGGTCGATGTGGCGGCCGTCCTTCGCCCAGCGGGCCGACTCGACCCCGGGGCGGCCGCCGAGCGCCTCGACCTCGATGCCCGAGTCCTCGCCGAGCACCCACGAAGCGGTCTCACCGTGCGCGCGGCCGAACAGTGCCTTCGCCCGCGCGTTCTCGAAGTACGTCGCGCCGACTTCGGGTGGGAACGCGTCCGCGTCGAGGAGGCCGATCTCCCAGCCCGGGAATGCGGCGGCCAGCTCACGCAGCTTGTGCTCGTTGCCGGATGCGAGCTTTGCCCTCAGGTGTGCCACTCGACGCGCCTCACGTCCTGAAGGCTCTTGAGCTCGTCGAGCACCTCGGCAGTGCGGGCCGGCTCGTGCAGCTCCGCGTCGACGGAGACGAAGCGACGCTCGTCCTCGTCCTCGATCTCGAGGCCGTAGACGCGTACATCGAGCCCCTCGAGTGCCGCGAGCACCGGGGCGGCACTGCGCCGGGCGGGCAGCTCGAACACGAGCCGGCCCTCCTCCGGCCGCAACGAGACGACGAGGCGGTGCGCGAGGATGCGCAGCGGCCAGAGGGCGACGAGGACGATGACCGTCGTCGCGACCGCCGCGCTGTAGTAGCCCGCACCGGCGGCCAACCCGATGGCGGCCACCACCCAGAGCGTGGCCGCGGTCGTGAGCCCACGCACGGAGAGGCCCTGGCGAATGATGGCGCCCGCGCCGAGGAAGCCGATGCCGGTAACGATCTGTGCCGCGATGCGCGTCGGATCGAGGGTGATGCCGGTCGCGACGCCGTAATCGAAGTCACGAAAGCCATATGCCGACACGAGGGTGAAGAGCGCGGCGCCGACGGAAACGAGCAGGTGCGTGCGGAAGCCCGCCTCGCGGTCGCGGAGCTCGCGCTCGAAGCCGATCGCCCCGCCGAGCGCGCCGGCCAGGGCGACGCGCAACACCACCTCGGCCCAGTCGAGCTCAGGCATGGCCATTTCCACCAGTGGTGGGAATGGCCACTGCTACGGCCGCTCGCTGGGCTTCGGCGATCTCGTCGATTCCCGCCGCGGCGAGGGTCAGGAGCTCGTCGAGCTGCTCGCGGCTGAAAGGCGCGCGCTCAGCCGTTGCCTGCACCTCGACCAGTTGCCCGGAGCCCGTCATCGCGATGTTGAGGTCGACGTCGGCGGCCGAGTCCTCCACGTAGTCGAGATCGAGGAGCGGCTGGCCGTCGACGATGCCGAGCGAGACTGCCGCGATCGAGTCGGTGAGCGCGCGGCTGAGCCCGAAGCGGTCGAGCGCACGCGCTGCGGCCACCCACGCGCCCGAGATCGCGGCTGAACGGGTGCCGCCGTCGGCCTGGAGCACGTCGCAGTCGAGCCAGACGGTGCGCTCGCCCAGCGCCTCGAAGTCCGTTACCGCGCGCAGCGCGCGCCCGATCAGCCGTTGAATCTCGACCGTGCGGCCCTTCTGCTTGCCGCCGGAGGCCTCGCGCTGCGTGCGCTCGCCCGTCGACGCGGGGAGCAGTCCGTATTCGGCGGTCATCCAGCCCTTGCCGCGGCCCGACATCCAGCGCGGCACGCTCTCGTCGACGGAGGCCGTGCAAAGGACGATCGTCTTCCCGCACGAGATCAGCGCCGAGCCGTGCGGCTGCTCGATGTAGTCCGGCTCGATCGTGAGCGGCCGGAGCTCATCGCTCCGCCGCCCGTCGTGCCGCCTCACGCCGCTGGCCTCCTTCGGCTCCCGGCCGGCGAAGCCGCCCTCCGCCGAAGGCTGACGCCGCTGGACTGCAGGATGCTGCACGGTCGGCGCTTGTCCGTGCCAGCTGCACTGTCCTGCGCGCCGCCCGCTTGCCTCCTTTGCCAGCGGCGCCCCAGCGACGTGAGGAACCTCACGCCGCGGCCGCTTCGAGCTGGGCGACGGTGACGCGCTCGACCGTCTCGAGCGGCAGCTGCAAGAAGCGTTGACCGAGGGTGCTGAACGTGTCGATGTCACCCGTGGTGAGGAAGCGGTACGAGCCCTCGCGACCGGGCTCGTTCTCGATGCCCTTGCGCGTCAGCGTCTCGGCCACCTCGCGCGCGGTCTCCTCCGCCGAGAAGACGAGCGCCACGTCGCGTCCGAAGACACGCTGGAAGATCTGCCGAATCAGCGGGTAGTGCGTGCAACCGAGGATGACTGTGTCGCAGCCCACCTGCTTCACTGGCTCGGCGTACTCGCGGACGGCGGCGGTCGTCTGGGAGCCGAACGGGTCGTCGCTCTCGATCAGCGGAACGAGCTTCGGACAGACGACGGCGTGCAGTCGCGCTCCGGCGTCGAGCGTGTGCACGAGCTCGTGATAGCGGCCGCCCTCCACGGTCGCCTTGGTGGCGAGCAGCCCGATCTGGCGGTTGCGCGTGGTCTGCACGGCGGCGTGCGCCTCCGGCGTGATCACGCCTACGACCGGCACGGACAGCGATTCCTGCAAGGCCGGCAGCGCCGCCGAGGTGGCGGCGTTACAGGCGACAAGGATCAGCTTGACCCCCTCGGCTTCCAGGTACAGGGCGATCTCGTGGGCAAAGCGGCTGATCTCGGGAAGGGGGCGGGGGCCGTACGGCAGCCGCGCGAGGTCGCCGAGGTAGACGAAGTCCTCATGGGGCATCGTCACCAGACACTCGTGCAGGACGGTGAGGCCGCCCATGCCGGAGTCGAAGACGCCGACGGGCCGGGAATCCACGCGGCGATTGTACGGGGAGCCCGTGCCGGCAAGCGCTTCAAGAGAACGAAGGAGGAGGGAATCGGCCGCGGACGAAAGGAGGGTCCATGGCGAGCCTCCAACGAGTCGTCCTGGCCGCATGTGCGTCGCTCGCCGCGCTCGCGCTCGCCAGCCCCGCTGCCGCCTCATACACGCCGCGGCTGCTGGTCGACAGCCCGCGCGAGGCAGTGGGCGGCTCGCACGAGACGCTTATCAAGGCGGCCATCCCGGAGACCGACGACGCGAGCGCGAAGATCACCATCTACGTGGCCTCCGGCTACACAATCGACCTGCCGGCCGTTGGAGCGGCCATCGGCACGGCGAAGCAGACGCTGCTCGTCAAGGAGCCTGCCGGCACGAAGGTGGCGCTCGTAGGCGGCGTCAAGGCGCTCGACCCGAACACCCAGGCGAACCGCACGCTCGCGACAGGCTGCACGGGCGCACCGGCACACGAGGCGGTGTGGAAGCTCGACCTCAGCGTGGGCGGCACCGGCATCAACCCGAATGACGTGTTCGTGTTCGTCGACCGCACGACGCCGGCGGAAGCGATGATCGGCAGCTACAAGCTTCAGGCCTGCTTCCGCTCGCCGGACATCCCGCCCGTGCTCGGCGGCCAGGCGCAGGGCGGCAAGCCGATCGAGTTCGAGTTGCGCATCAAGGATGTCTTCGGCGGGCCGACCGACGCGGGCGACCACACCTGGCGCGCGATCTTCACGCCCTACACAGCCGGCACAGGGGTCGAGGATCCCGATGGCACGGTCGAGTCACAGGCAATCGTTCGCCTGCCGGTCGAGCTCACACTGGCTCCGAAGCTGAAGACCCAGAAGCGCAAGATCAAAGGCAAGCTGCGCACGATTCGCTTCCTCCGGCTGAGCGGCCGCATCAGCGAGGGCGGCACCCCGCTCGGCGGCGTGCGGGTCGACATCCTGACGTCGAGCAAGTCGGCCAAGGCCGTCAAGCACATTCGCACGCTGCGCACGGATGAAGACGGCCGCTACTCGGTCACGATCCGTGTGGCGAAGACGACGTACATCAAGTCGCACGCGACCGCCGCACAGCGGACGACGAGCTGCCCGCAGACGCCGCTCTTCAGCTGCGCCGTTGCAACCGTCGCTTCGTTCGACGTCGTCAACGAGATGACCCAGAAGGTTGAAGCAGCGAAGCAGCGCAAGCCGCAGAAGAAACTGAAGCGGCCGTAATCTCGCTGCGGCGCTGCCCGCCGCCACTATCCTGGGCCCGTGGCGCCGATCCGCGTAGGCACCTGCTCCTGGGCTGACGAGTCGCTCTCGAAGTACTGGTATCCGCCGGGCACGCCGGCCGGCGAGCGGCTTGCGTACTACGCCGAGCACTACGACACGGTCGAGGTCGACTCGACGTACTACAGCCTCCCCGTCGAGCAGATGGTCGAGCGCTGGGCGGAGCGGACGCCTGACGGGTTCACGATGCACGTGAAGGCCTTCGGCCTCATGACGCGCCACCCGGTCAAGGTCGACAAGCTGCCACCGGACTTGCGCGCCGAGGCGCCGGTCGACGACAAGGGGCGCGTGGAGCGACCCTCGCGCGAATTCCGCGGGGAGGTATTCCGCCGCTTTCGCGAGGCGCTCGAGCCGCTGCGCGCGTCGGGCAAGCTGGGCGGCATCCTCTTCCAGTTCCCACCGTACGTCGTCCCGCGTGAGGCGTCGGTCGACTACCTGGAGTGGGCGGTCGAGCAGCTCGAAGGAGACCACCCGCTCGTCGAGTTCCGCCACCGTTCGTGGTACGACGAGGAGCACGTCCAGGACACGCTGTCCCTGCTGGAGCGGCTCGGCGCCACCCATGTCGTCGTCGACGCCCCGAAGGTCGAGGCCAAGAACGTGCCGCCGACCGTCCTCGCGGTGACGAGCGAGATGACCTACGTGCGCATGCACGGGCGTAACGCGGAGACCTGGAACGTGCGCGGCCGAAGCGCCGCGGAGCGCTTCGACTATCTCTACTCCGATGAAGAGCTGCGGGAGTGGGTCGAGCCGCTGCACGAGCTGGCCGGGCAGGCCGAGCAGGCGTTCGTTCTGTTCAACAACAACAACCGCAGCCCCGGGCCGGACGGCAACCTCGTCGCGCAGGCCGCCTGGAACGCCGACATGATGAAGCGGCTGCTCGCAGAGGCCGAGGTCGCGGCCGAAGCCTAAGTAGTTAGGCCTGACTGCTCGGCTTCCTCAAGGAACTCGAGCAGCACTGCGTTGAACCTCCCCGGCTGCTCCAGCGTCAGGAAGTGTCCGGCGCCCGGGAAGACTTCCAGGCGTCCACGCGGTGCCAGAGCGACGATCTCGCGCGCCTCATCCACGGACAGCAGCTCATCGCGGTCGCCGACAGCGAGGAGAAAGGGGCCGCCGAACGAGCGGACGACCTCGGTCGCGTCGGGCCGGTCGCGGAGCACGCGTGTTGCCTCGATGAGCTCGTCGACCGTCACGCCCGGCCCAGCGTTGTCCGGGGGCCCCTCGACGCGCAGCTTTTCGATCAGCTCGTTGCGAAACGCCTTTCGCTCAGGCGTGTCGGCCCCCGTGCGAGAGCCCGCGAGCAGCAGCCCGCGAACGCGCCCG
>DAITAO010000100.1:0-10014 GCA_036824245.1 Gaiellaceae bacterium
CCAGCCGCGCCGCCCGCTCCTGCGCCACCGACGCGGCCGCCGCCGCGAGTCGGGCGTCCAGCCCCTTGGCGAGGAAGGCGGCCGCGATCCCCGTGAGCACGTCGCCCGTGCCTGCCGTGGCGAGCGCCGGCACGTTCGCGGCCCGAACGAGGACTCCCTGACCGGGCGCGCCGACGAGCGTGTCGGCGCCCTTGAGCAGAACGACGCAGTGGAACCTCTCGACCGCCTCGCCGAGCGCCTGCAGGCGATGCCCGCGAACCCAGCTCGACTCCCTGTCGAGCAGCCGGCCCAGCTCACCCTCGTGCGGTGTCAGCAGCGTCGGCCCCTCGCGCTCGAACGGCTCCAGACCGTCGAGGGCGTCCGCGTCGACCACGGCCGGAAGGCTCGTCTCGGTCAGCAGCCGCCGAACGAGCGCGCGACGCTCGTCAGAGCGGCCCAGGCCCGGCCCCAGCGCCAGCGCCGAGGAGCGTTCCGCCGCATCGAACACGTCCTCGAGCGAGCGCTTGACCACCTCGAGCAGCACGGTCTCCAGCGTGGGCAGGCTCTCGTGCGGCGCCGCGACGGCCACGTAGCCGGCGTCGGCCCGGAACGCCGCCTGCGCGGCCAAGCACGCCGCGCCCGTGTAACCCGGGGCGCCGCCGACGACGAGCACCGAGCCCGCCGTGTACTTGTTGTCCTCGTCGCGCTTGGCGGGCACGAGCGCGAGGACGGCGTCCGTCACGAGACCGTTCTTCGTCTCCGCGTGCTGGAGCCCGATGTCGGCGACGACCACCTCGCCGGCGTGGAAGCGGCCCGGCGCGACGTGCAGCCCCACCTTTGGACCGTGGAAGGTGACCGTCACGTCGGCGCGCACGGCCGCGCCGGCGATCTCGCCCGTCGAGGCGTCGACTCCCGAGGGGATGTCGACAGCGGCAACCGGACACCCGAGAGCGCCGATCGCCTCGATCAGCCGCGCCGTGCCCGGGCGGGGCTCGCCGGCGAACCCGGTGCCGAATATGGCATCGATGACGAGGTCGGGCTCGCCGAGCTGCTTCTCCTCGTCGTCCGGCTTCACATCGACGATCCGTGCGTCCTTACCCGCCTCCGTCAGCGCGCGGGCGGCCACACGCCCGTCGCCGCCGTTCGAGCCGGCCCCGCAGACTGCGGTCACTCGGCGCGCGTCGGGGAAGCGGCGCAGCACCTCCTCGGCGACGGCGCGCCCCGCGGCCTCCATCAGCTCGGGGGTCGTGTCGGGGTAGCCCGGGTACCGCTCCTCTGCCGCACGCATCTCGGTCGCCGTGTAGAGCGGCTCAAACAACGTCATCGCCGGCCACCGCGACTGCGGCGGCGAGCTCGCGCGAATGCGTCATGGAGAGGTCGACCGCGTCCGTGCCCGCACGTTCCGCCCACGCGCGCACGCGCCCCGAGAGCCGCACGGCGGGCTTCGGCCGGCCCTCGATCTCGACTTCCTGCCACGCCCAGGCGCGGGCGATGCCGAAGCCGAGCGCCTTGCCGACGGCTTCCTTGCCGGCGAAGCGCGCCGCGTAGTGCTGGGCGGGGTTGGGCCGCCCGTCGCAGTAGGCGCGCTCGGCCGCCGTGAAGCAGCGCTCGCGAAAACCCGGCCGCTCGAGCGCCCGCCGGATGCGCGCGATCTCGATCAGGTCGACGCCGACCGTCATGACTCGCACGCGACTTGCGCGACACACCCGTCACGTTGCCTGGCACCGGCAGATCCACGGAGCAGACTGGTATCGCGGGCCACGCATGACACATTTGGAACTGTGCCTGGCACGATCAGGGCACCGTCAGAGACGCGCGAGCCAGCCGGGCAGGCTGGCGATCGAGTCGAGCACGACGTCGGGCTCCGTGCGCGCGTGGTGGAGGTCCTGCTCGCGAAACTTGCCAGTGCGCACGAGTACCGTGCGTAGGCCCGCGGCGCGGCCGCCGGCCACGTCGCTCTCGAGGTCGTCGCCCACGATCCACGCCTGATCCGGATCGGCGTCGAGCGCCTCCAGCGCGGCGGCGAAGTACGCCGGGCTTGGTTTCCCCAGCACAGTGGCCTGAACCTGTGCGGCGTACTCCAGCCCGGCGACGAAGGCTCCCGAATCGAGCAGCGGCCCGCGCGACGTCTGCCACCAGCGGTTGCGGTGCAGGCAATACAGCTCCGCGCCCGCCTCGAGCTCGGCAAACGCACGCGCGAGGTTCGGGTAGGTGAACACGCGCCCGGTCTCGGATGTCTCGTCGGCGCCGCCGACCAGCACGGCGTCGGCCTCCTCGCCGACCAGCTCCATGCCTTCGAGATCGTCGACGATCGCCGCCATCACGAGTCCGAGGACGCGTCGACCGGCAAGCGCGCGAGCGGCGGCGCCCGGTGTGGTCTGAACTTCGTCGTCTTCGACCGCGATGCCGAAGCCGCGCAACTCGTCCGCCAGCGCACTCCTCGAGCGGGTCGTCGAGTTCGTGACGAAACGTAGCCGGTGGCCAGCGGCTCGCAGCCGCTCGACTGCTACTCCGGCGCCCGGCAGCGCCTCCCCCGATACATGGAGGACCCCGTCGACGTCGAGCAGAATGGCCGCCATGGAACGCGACTTTATTCCGGTGACGCGCTCCCTTGCGCTGCCTCGCGCCGAGGTGGACCTCCGCTTCTCACGCTCGAGCGGTCCGGGCGGCCAGCACGCGCAGCGCACGGAGACCCGCGTCGAGGCTGTTTTCGACGTCGAGTCGTCCGAGACGCTGAGCGAGAAGCAGAAACAGCGTGTGATCGAGCGGCTCGGCCCAGTCGTGCGCGCGATCGCGCAGGACGAGCGCAGCCAGTGGCGGAACCGCGAGCTGGCGCTGGAGCGCCTCGCGGAGCAGCTGCGCGACGCATTGCGGGTGCGGCGGGCGCGCCGCCCCACACGACCGACGGTGGCCTCGCGCGAGCGGCGGCTCGACGAGAAGCGACGCCGGGCGCAGGTCAAACGCTTGCGGCAGCCTCCTCCTGAGTGAACGTCCACTTCCCGTCTTGCTGAACGATCTCGCCGTCACACTCGATCCGGCCACCGCCCCGCAGGTCTTTGACCATGTCCCAGTGCACGGCGCTGACGTTGGTGCCGCCCAGTTCGGGGAAGCCCGCGCCGATGGCGAGATGGATCGTGCCGTACATCTTCTCGTCGAACAGCGTGTTGCGCATGTAACGGCGGATTCCCGGGTTGCAGCCGATCCCGAACTCGCCCAGCCGGCGCGCGCCTTCGTCGGCCTCCAGCACGCTCAGGAGGTAGTCCTCGCCGCTCCGGGCCGAGGCCTCCACGATGCGGCCCGCCTCGTACACGAAGCGCGGGTCGCGCACCTCACGGCCGACGCGTACGGCCGGGTACTCGCTGAACTCGACGACGCCCTCGACCGAGTCCTCAACCGGTGAGTAGAAGACCTCACCGCCCGGCATGTTGGCCCCCAGGGCGTCGATGCGGCCGGAGCGGCCCTCGAGGCTGAACCTGAGGTCGGTGCCGGCGCCCACGATGCGCACCTCGCCCGCCCGGTCGAACCGCTCTGCGATCGGCTCCATGCGCCGCCGCTCGGCATGCCAGTCGAGCAGGCAGGCTCCGTACAGGAAGTCCTCGAACTCACGCAGCGGCATCCCAGCGTCCTGAGCGAGCGCGGGCACCGGGAACTGGCAGCCGACCCACTTCAGGTCGTGAGTGAAGATGCGCGGCAGAATCGGCCGCATAGCCTCCCGGAGCAGTTGCTGGCGCTCGGAGGTCACGGCCAGCCCTTCCCGCGTGTTCTCGGGCGCGCGGATGCCGATCATCGCGTCGACCGTCTCGAGCGTGTGGCGTTCCGCCGGTGCCAGCTCGCGCAAGACCTCCTCGGGAGCCTCGACAGCCCAGGGTGTGTACGCCCACACCTCGGACTGCGCCGGCAGGATGCGCAGTAGCAGGTAGGCACCGCGGCGAGCGATCAGGCGCGCCACCTCGTCCACAAGCACGCCGGCAAGTGGGCTTGACCGGACAATCACCTGCCAGCCGGGTTGGACGTCCAGGCAGTCCTCGACGAGCAAGCGGGCGTACTGCGCCACGCGCGGATCGGCCATCGGCTCTAGGCGATGCGGGCGAGCACGAGCGCGAAGTCGCCGCTCGAGTGCTCCCACCAGGCGACCGACCCGAATCCCGCGTCGTGCAGCTCCCTCTCGAGCCCCGGGCGACGGAACTTGGCGCTGATCTCGGTGCGGAGCTCTTCGCCTGCCGCGAACTCGACGTCGAGCTGCAACGCGCCTACCGTCACCCTCTGCTCTTGCTCGGAGCGGAGCAGCATCTCGATCCACTCCTCACTCGCGTCCCAGCGCGCCACGTGCTCAAACCGCTCCGGCTCGAAGTCGGCGCCCAGCTCCCGGTTCAGGACGAGCAGCATGTTGCGGTTGAACGCTGCAGTCAGGCCGGAGGCGTCGTTATAGGCCGCTTCGAGACGCGCGACGTCCTTGACCAGGTCGGCGCCGAGCAAAAGCGCCTCGCCTTGGGTGAGAACGCCGGCCACGGCCCGCAGGAAGGCGCCGCGCTCCTGAGGCTTGAAGTTGCCGATCGTGCTGCCCAGGAACGCGATCATGCGGCGCCGGCCTTCCGGAAGCACCTCGAGATGACAGCCGAAGTCGCCGACCACCCCGTGCACCTCGATCTCCGGATACTCCTCCCGGATGGCCGCCGCGCTGTGGCGCAGGGTCTCCTCGCTCACGTCGAAGGGCACGAAGCGCCGCAGCGACCCGCGCGCTGCCAGGGCGTCGAGCAGGAGCCGCGTCTTCTCGGACGTGCCCGACCCGAGCTCGACAAGCGTGTTCGCGTCGGTCAACTCGGCTATCTCGACAGCCCGCTCGCGGAGCAGCTCGCGTTCGCGCTCCGTCAGGTAGTACTCGGGCAGACGGGTGATCGCCTCGAAGAGCTGTGAGCCGCGCTCGTCGTAGAACCACTGCGGCGAGAGCTCCTTGGGCACGCTGGTCAGGCCCTTCAGCACGTCGTCGCGAAGTGCACGCTCGCGCTCCTCGGGGCGATAGAGGACGTCGACGCGCGGGCGCGTGGGAGCGAACAGGTCAGCCATGGCTCATTTCGAGGAGCCCTTAGACATCGCGTGCGCACCGGAAGCCGGCGAAGATCTGGCGCCGGATCGGGAAGTCCCAGTTGCGGAAGGTCGTGCGGATGGCGAACGGGTGCGTCGCCCAGGAGCCGCCGCGTAGCACCTTGTAGTCCGAGCCGAAGAAGACCTCCGAGTACTCGCGGTACGGGAAGGCTTCGAAGCCCGGGTAGGGCAGGAAGGCGGACGAAGTCCACTCCCACACGTCGCCGACCAGCTGCTCGCAGCCCCATGGGCTCGCGCCGCCGGGGAAGCCGCCGACCGGTGCCGGCCCGAAGCGAAGCCCTCCCAGGTTGCCGTGCTGCGGCGCGGGCTCGTCGTCGCCCCACGGATAGCGCCGCTTGGCGCCGCCGGGGTGCCACGAAGCGGCCTTCTCCCACTCCGCCTCGGTCGGCAGCCGCTTGCCTGCCCAGCGCGCGAATGCATCGGCCTCGTACCAGCACACGTGCTGCACCGGCTCGTCGGGCGGCACGGACTCCCAGCGTCCGAAGCGCCGGCGCTCCCAGCCGCCCGGGCTCCGGCGCCAGAACCCAGGATGCTCGACAGAGGCCTCGCTGCGCCATGCCCAACCCGCCTCGTCCCATTGGCGCCGGTCTTCGTAGCCGCCCGTCTCGACGAACTCGAGGTAGGCGGCGTTCGTGACCGGCAACGTGTCGATCCAGAAGGCAGGCAGGTCGACCTCGTGAGCCCGCCGCTCGTTGTCGTACGCCCACGGCTCGTCCTCCGCGCCCATCACGAAGGGCCCCGCCTCGACAAGCACCTCGTCCCGCTCCGGCACACGGCCGGGCGGAGCCGGCGGCTCGCTGACCGGATAGGGCGCGTCACGCAGCTGGAGCGTGCCGAGCATCGTCTCGATGTGCTGGTGCTCGTGCTGGACGAGCATCCGGTAGACGAACCCGTCCCTGAGCAGAGGGTCGCCCGCGAGCTCGAGACTCTCGAGAAGCTCGAGCGCACGGCTGCGAACGTCCGCCGCATACAGGCGGGCCTGCTCGGGTGTGAGCAGATCGAGCGCCGCGCGCTCGGAGCGCTCGTGCGAGAACGCGTTGTAGAGATCGTCGAGATGCCGCTCGGCCGAGCCGGCACCCCCCAGAGAGCGAACGAGCCAGAGCTCCTCGAAGTGCGCACAGTGCGCGAGATCCCAGACGAGCGGCGACATGAGCGCGGAGTGCTGGCGGCGCAAGTCGGCGTCGGACACCGGAGCGAGCAGCTCGAGCGTGCGGCGGCGAGCCGCTTGGAGCGCCGCGGCGATCTCGTCCTTCGACGGGGCGGGTGCGGTGGCGACCGCCCCGCCGCTATCTGCGGCCTGGCTCACAGTGGGGCGCCGGGACTGTAAAGGAAACGGGAAGAATCGGGCAAACGTGCGTACCGTCCTTCTGCTCTGTCCCCAGAGTCGCGATTTCGTTGCAGTCCGTGTCGCCGGGCTCGAGGAACGCTATGTCGTTCGCTTCGCGGGGCCCGACCTCGACGGGCCGGACAGGGTGGACGTAGAGGCGTTGTTGAGGGAGCTGGAGGCCTTGCCGGCTGACGGAGTCGTAGCCACCAAGGATCGCTCCGCGCTGCTCGGCGCGATACTGGCGGAGCGGCGCGGCCTGCCCGGCCCCGCGCCCGCGGCGGTGGCTGCCTGCCAGCACAAGCCCACCGCCCGCGCGCTGCAGGCGAGCGTGGTTTCGGAGGCGACGCCGGCTTTCACGGTGCTCGGCGGGGACCGGCCCCCTTTTGGGCCGCCCTGGTTCGTCAAACCGGTGGTCGGACGTCTTTCCCAGGGCGCGCGGCTCGTGACGGACGCCTCCGAGCTTGCAACAGTCTGTTGCAAGCCAGGGGACCGGTACGCGGAGGAGTGGCAGGAGCTCGCGGCACTCGCCGGATTCCGGCAGGCCGCCCGGGGCTTCCTCGCCGAGGAGGTGCTGGCGGGCGCGCTCGTCACACTCGAGGGCTACGCCCACGCGGGTGTGGTGACGGTGATCGGAGTGACGGATTCCGTCATGTACCCCGGTACGGCGAGCTTCGAGCGTTTCGAGTACCCGAGTCGCCTCGCCCCGGACCGGCTCGACGAGCTCACCGGTGTGGCACGGAAGCTCCTACCTGCGCTCGGGTTCGACGCAGGCTTCTTCAACGTCGAGTTCTTTGTGCCGGAGCGCAGCCCGGCGCAGATCGTGGAGGTGAACGGCCGCATCGCCTCCCAGTTCGCGCCGCTCTACACGGCGGTTCACGGCCGGTCGAGCTACGACGCGCTGTTCGCACTCGCGTGCGGTGAGGATCCCGACTGGCGCCCCGGCGCGCCAGACGGCGTGGCGGTCAGCTACGTGCGCCGTGCCTTCGCAGACGCCTACGTCGAGGCTGCGCCGGACGTGGAGGACGCCGTCGAGGTGCTCGCAGGGCCCGGCCGCAACCTGAGCGACTCGTACGCAAACGACCCGGGCAGCTTCCGGCTCGCGATCGTCTACGAAGCGGGCGAGACAGCGGAGGAGGCAGTGGCACGCGCTCGCGCGCGGGCGGACGCGCTCAGGTTTCGGCTGGCGCCGCCTCGCCCACCGTAGACTCGCCCTTCGCCTCGCGGTCGGAGATACGGAACGCCGCAACCGCCGCGCCGGCGAACGCAAACGCCGCGACGAGGGCCATCCCGACCCGGAAGCCGTCGATGGACGCATCCCGCAGCTCCGGATCGGACTGACCCGTGGCGAGCGGCACGGCGTCGGCGGAGCCGCCGCTCGCGTCGAAGACGAGCGCGATTGCGATGCCCACCAGAGCGACGGCCAGCAGGTTCCCGACTCGGGACAGCGTCGAGTTGATGCCGGACGCGATGCCCGCGTACTGCTCGGGCGCCGATGAGAGCGCGGTGGCGGTGATCGGAGCGACCAGCATGGCGAGCCCAAGCGAGAAGATCAGGAGCCCTGGGAGGCCGAAGATCCAGAAATCGGACCGGCTGTCCATCGCGGCGAAGAGCAGAACACCCGCGCCGATGAGCAGCGGTCCAGCGGTCAGGAAGAGGCGTGGGCCGCGCCTGTCGGCGAGCGTGCCGAAGCGGGCGGCGAGCCCGATCAACACGACGCTGATCGGGAGCTCGGCGAGCGCCGCTTCGAAAGGTGAGAAACCGAGGAACTGGAGGTAGACGACCAGGTACACGAGCACCCCGCCCAGCGCCGCGTAGACCAGGAAGGTCTCCAGGTTCGCCGCTGCGAAGTTGCGGACGCGAAAGAGCGACAGCGGCAGCATCGGCTCCCGCGAGCGCCGTTCGACGACCGCGAAGGCAACGATCGCGGCGACCGCGATCCCGAAGAGCCACCAGTAGCGGCCGAAGCCGTCGTCCGCCCCCTCGACCAGCGCGTAAGTCAGCGTGCCGAGGCCCAGAGCGGCGAGCACGGCGCCGGGTAGGTCGAGCCTGCCCACGCGCGCCTCCGCGCGCACGGGAGAGCGGCCGGCGAGCGCCAGGAGGACGGTGGCGACGGCGAGCGGCACGTTGATGAAGAAGATCCAGCGCCAGGAAACCCACTCGACGAGCGCCCCGCCGGCCGGCGGGCCGGCGACCGTCGTGACGCCCGTGAACGAGGTCCAGAGGCCGATCGCCCGTCCGGCTTCGCCCCCGTAGACCTCGCGCAGCAGCGCAAGGCTGTTGGTGGTCACGAACGCCCCGGCGATGCCCTGCAGCGTTCGTGCGGCGATCAGCACGCCGGTGTTCGGAGCGATTCCGGCGAGCATGGAGGCGACGGCGAACCCGGCCACGCCCACGATGAAAGTCTCGCGCCGCCCGCGCCGGTCGCCGACCGCTCCTGCGACCAGGTAGAGCGCTGCGAGTGCCAGTGAGTACGAGAGGTAGATCCACTGCTGGCCGGCGAGTCCCGTATCGAGATCGCGCTCGATGGTGGGCAGCGCGATGACCACGACGGTGGCGTCGAGGAACGCGAGCGATGACCCGATCACCGTTGCGGCCAGCGTGAGGCGGCGGCGGCGGTCGTCCATGAACCGCGAGGATACGAGGTTGTGATCGTCTCATTGCACGTGGCCACCGGAGCCGCCGGAGGCGCACTCGCAGGCTCGCGGCGCGGCGCGCTGCTGCTGGGGCCGGTTCTGCATCTGCTCGGCGACCTGACCCCGCACAGGGATATCCCGTCGACTGCCTTCGAGGTCGGGAGCGGCGGCGCGGCCGTGCTCCTGCTGGCGTGGCGGCGCGGCCCGCTCGACCCCGCCACGCTCGGCGCACTGGCGGGCTCGGTTCCCGACCTGGAGCACGTGCTGCCCTGGCGCCTGCGGGGCCGGAAGCTCTTTCCGAGTCACCGCTTCGCGCGCTGGCACCGCCGCGGCGGCCTCTCGCAGTGGACACAGCTCGCGGCCGCCGTCGTGATCCTGGGCCTGCTCACCGCCCGCGGGCGCGGGGAGCCCGAAGAGATCTAGGAGCGCTTGGCCGTGGCCCGCTCGGCGCAGGCCGGGCAGACGTGCCGCGCGCTGCCGCCCGCGCCCATCAACGCTTGCCAGCCGCGCGGCAGCAGGCCGAGCCGCCGCGGCCCGTGCTGTGTCTCGGAGTCCCCGCAGCGGCACGTGTAGCGCGCGACGGCGTATGGATACGCAGTGTCGGAATGGCCGTATGTGACCGCCATCGAGACCATGATTGCACGGCGGCGAAGCGTTCGGCAGGCGTTCATATCATGTTTGCGATGATAGCCTCGTGGTCCCAATCATCCTGGGGCTGATTGGCTTCCTGCCGGCCTTCATCCTGGCGCTCGTCGTCCGAGGTGTGCCTCGAGCGCTTGTGGCAGCCGCGGGACTCGGCCTTGTCGTTTGGATGGTGGCCAGCGCCCTCATGGCCGGCTGCCCGGATGACGCCCATGAGTGCATTCCGCTGCTCGGGGCCATCCTTAACGCGTTCGTCCTGGCGGGATGGCTTCTCGGACTGATCCTGGGCGCCGCACTGCTACGAGCCCGCCGCTACTAGCAACTGGGCGC
>DAITAO010000101.1:0-9847 GCA_036824245.1 Gaiellaceae bacterium
GCCCGCGCGCTTCAGGCAGAAGCAGTCGGCGACCACGCTCAGGCCGCCGGCCTCCACGCCGGCGCCGCCGGCCGCTGGGAGCAGTTCGGCAGCGTGCTGGAGCAGGCGCACGCCCTGCTCGGACAGGGCCGCTGCCTCACCCAGCTCACTGACCCCGCCGCCGACCAGCCGCTCCGCAACGCCCGCGCCCTCTTCACGAACATGAACGCCCACGCCCGCATCTCCGAGTGCGACACCCTCATCGCGCAGACGGCCAAGCTCAGCTCCTAGATCTCCATCCCGTTTTATCCATTAGGAGACGACGCCTAGGACGGGCGGCGGACTTTGTACCGAACTTGGTACTGACCTGAGCGCACCTCAGCGCATTTCAACGTACGGGAGCGGCGCCGAAAACGCCGCTCCCGAAGCCAAATGCACCTTGCTCGGCAGACCTTCAAAACCGGTGAGGTCTGGCAGCCCCAGGCTGGCTCGGTTCGACTCCGGGGCCGCTCCGTCCTGAAAGCACCTGCATCCTCGCGGTCCTCTGACCGACCCGGCTACCGAGCTGTTTGCTCGACAGGCGATGGACTGTCCGGTTGGGGCCGGCACTGGTCGTTCGGGGGGCCGGAGAACTCGCGCGCCCACTGGTTACAGGGTGAAGCGCCAATCGGCGCGGCGGTTGGTCTGACGCATCCGAGAACTCAGGGTACGGTCGGGTTGCAACCAAGCCCGAATCGTGACCAGGCCAACCGCTGACGAGGTTCGCCGCTTGCTCGCAGCGGACTTTCCGGACCTTCGCGTTGAATCGCTACGGGAGCTTCGTGGGCCCGAGACCTGGGTCTGGGTCGTCAACGAGAGAGTCGTGTTCCGATTTCCAAAGCCAGCGTTCCCGGAGCGGCGAGCGCGGGTCGACTCCGAGGCTCGCGTCGTGGCGGCGGTGCGAACGACCGACGCGGGCCGATCCTACGTCCCGGCGATCGAATACCTGTCGCCGCGCGGCTACTCCGGTCAGCGGCTCGTCCACGGTGTGGACGGCGAGCAGAGGCGCCCGCCGCAAGAGGCGTGGTTGACGCTCGCGGCCGACGTGCGCAGGCTTCTCGCCGCCATCCACGCGACGCCGCCGCCGGTAGGCGTGGGGCCGGAGCCGCTTCCCGACCCGCGCGAGCTGCTAGCGCAGGCGCGCGCCGATGCGCCCACAGCAGGCATCGACATTGCAGCGCTCGGAACGCAACCCGTCACCGGCAGCGAAGGCGTGCTCTGCCACGGAGACACGAAGCCCGAGCATTTCCTTCTCGACTCCGACGACCGGCTCGCATGGGTCATCGACTGGGCCGACGCGTGCGTCGCTCATCCCGTGAGGGACCTATGGGGTCTCGTCCTCTGGCTCGGACCGGCGTTCGTGCAACTCGTCGATCCGCAACACGCGGCAGCAGCCACGTTCTATGGGCGCTGCTCTGCCGTCATCAACGTGGCGCGGCACGCTCGTGGCGAGTGGACCGCGCCGCCTGTGCATGCGCAGCTGCGAGCTGCATTTGACGACACCGTGGTGCACCCGCGCGGTGTAGCCGGATGACTACCTCCCGTCAATTCTGTGCAAACGCAATGCGCGCGATCCGGGCCTTCGGAGCCTAGGACGTACCCTGGTCGACATGACGGCCACGGAGCAGAGCTTTCACACGCGTCGCCGCAACGGTCCGCGTCCGTCCACGACCCCGACCAACCCGCACACCCAGCTCACGCAGAACGCGCCCGCCGAGCTGCAGGAGCGGGTGTTCTCGCTCGCGAGCTCTCTCGATGGCGTCACGGTAGGGCGCAGCCACGTATCTGTGCCGGGCGCGCGGGCGTTCCACTTGCCCGAGTCGCCTCAGGCCGCGCGCGAGGCGTTCATGGTCGCGAGCGAGTTCGCGCATCTCCATCCTTCCAGCGACGGCAGCCTGCACATGGTGCTGCCGCCCCAGGTGGTCGACCAAGTCATCGAGAACGGCTGGGCAGAGCGGCATCCGCTCGCCGGCCAGCACGGCCTGCCGACGAACATCGTCATGGTGTACGGGCCGCGCGACGACGACGAGCTCGAGGTCGTCGCCGACCTCGTCCGTGCCTCGCACTCACTCGCGACTGGTTTGGTCGTCTGAGAAGCCGCACTCCAGGCAGACGAAGCGGGTGGTCCCGTCGTCGTCGCTGATGATCCCCATCGTGACGCCGCAGGCCGGGCAAATCGGCGGGCGGTCATCGTCCTCGGGCTCGCGGGGCACTTGCCGAGCCTATCCGGGAGCTAAGGCGTGACTGCAAGCCCGACGCAGAGCGCGCGCGACGTCCTCCGGGACCGGTTCGGCTTCGCCTCGTTTCGGCCCGGTCAGCAGCAGGTCGTCGAGGCGCTCCTTGCGGGCCGCTCCGCGCTTGCGGTCTTCCCGACAGGCGCGGGCAAGAGCCTCTGCTACCAGCTCCCGGCGCTCCTGCTCGACGGCGTCACGGTTGTCGTCTCGCCGTTGATCGCGCTGATGAAGGATCAGATCGACTTCCTCGCTCATCAGGGCGTCGACGCCGCCCGACTCGACTCGAGCCTCGCCCTCGACGAGCTGCGCGACGTCTCGGAGCGTCTCCGTGCCGGGACGCTGAAGCTGCTTTATGTCGCCCCCGAACGGTTCAACAACGAAAGGTTTCTCGCCCAGCTGGAGCGCACGAGGATCGCGCTCTTCGCCGTGGACGAGGCGCATTGCATCTCCGAGTGGGGCCACAACTTCCGGCCCGACTACCTCAAGCTCGCGGCGCGCGCGCACGAGCTCGGGGCCGAGCGCGTCCTCGCGCTGACCGCGACCGCCACGCCGACGGTCGCGGCTGACATCCGCAGCGGCTTCGGCATCGCGGAGGCCGACTCGGTCGTCACCGGCTTCTACCGACGCAACCTGACCCTGCTGACCACGCCGGTGACCGCCGCCGGGCGCGACGAGCTGATAACCGCCAGGCTGCGCGAGCGACCCTCAGGCTCGGCGATCGTCTACGTCACGCTCCAGCGCACCGCAATGCGCGTGGCGTCGCTGCTTGCCTCTGCCGGCCTTCCCGCGCGGGCCTACCACGCCGGCATGAGCTCGGACGACCGCGTGGCCGTGCAGGACTGGTGGTCGAGCTCCGACCGCAACATCGTCGTCGCCACGATCGCCTTCGGCATGGGCATCGACAAGGCGGACGTTCGCTACGTCTACCACTACAACCTGCCGAAGAGCCTCGAGTCGTACTCGCAGGAGGTGGGGCGCGCCGGCCGCGACGGCGAGCCGAGCACGTGCGAGCTCCTCGCGTGCCCGGACGACGTCCCCACGCTCGAGAACTTCGCCTACGGCGACACCCCGACTCAGCAGGCACTCGCAGGCCCGCTCGCCGAGATCCTCGAGCACGACGAGGGCGCGCAATTCGCCGTTTCCGAGTACGAGCTCTCCGTGCGCCACGACGTGCGGCCGCTCGTGCTGAAGACGGTGCTGACCTACCTCGAGCTGGACGGCCTGTTGAGGCAAGGGACGCCCTTCTACGCCGGCTACCGCCTGCGACCGATGGCAGGTTCGCTCGACGACGTCATCGGTCGCTTCGACGCGTCGCGCGCGGACTTCCTGCACCGTCTGGTCGCGACCGGCAAGACCGGGCGGACCTGGACGACCATCGACCCCGAGGCTGCCGCCGCCGCCCTCGGCGAGGAGCGCAGTCGGATCGTGAACGCGCTCGAGTACCTGGAGCAGCAGAGCCTCGTCGAGCTCCAGGCCGCCGAGGCCCGCCAGCGCTACACGCTGCTCGCCCACCCCGCCTCGACCGACGCGTTGCTAGCGCGACTCACCGAGCGTTTCGAGCGGCGCGAGCACGCAGAGACGTCACGCGTCGGCCAAGTCCTCGCGCTCGTCACACACGACGGCTGCCAGGTGAGGGAGCTCGCCGCGTACTTCGGCGAGACGCGCGGCGAGCCGTGCGGCCATTGCACGCACTGCCTCAGCGGCCGCGCGGAGCAACTCCCTCAACCGGCGCCCCAGCCGGAGATCGACGCGCTCGTGGACAGGACGTCAATCGAGCGGCTGCGCGCCGCCAATCCGGCCGCCCTGGGCGAGCCTCGCCAGCTGGCCCGGTTCCTGTGCGGCATCACCAGCCCTTCCACGACGCGCGCGAAGCTGACCCGCGAGCCGCTCTTCGGCAACCTCGCCGACCGCCGCTTCGAAGAGGTGCTTCGGTGGTGCGAGATACTGAAGGCGGGGGACGCGACGGCGAAGCCGTGAGCGCTGGTACGCGCTTGTGAGCTACGCCGGCCGGCCCGCCGGCTTCGCCGAGGGCGGCTCGGTTCGACTCCGCGGCCACTCCGACTCCGCCGCGTGTCCGGCCGGCGTTCGTGAGCCGACTCGATGTCCCCGCCCGGGTGGCGCAGCGCCAAGGAGAGGTCCGAGAGGATGCGGCATGGACGTCGAGCGCTGCGCCGACGCCGGCGCGTTCCTCGCGCGCGCCGAGCGATTCCTGATCGGTCGCGAGGCTGAGCACAACCTCATGCTCGGGCTGTGCGCGCGGCTGCGGCGCAATCCGCGGCTGTACGGCGAGGATCCGTATTTCGCAGTTGCCGAGGAGCGCGGAGCAGTCGTCGTGGCTGCGCTCCGGACCCCGCCGCACAACCTGATCCTCTCCGAGACCGACGACGCGCGAGCGATCGAGCCGCTGGCAGCAGACGTGCAACTCGTCTTCCCCGAGCTGCCCGGAGTAGGAGGCCCTGCCGATGCGGTCGCCCGCTTCGTCCTCAGCTGGCAGACGCTGACCGGCGCCCGCGCCCGGCTCTCGATGGCACAACGCATCTACCAGGCGGACGCCGTAACGCCGCCGGAAGGCGTCCCCGGGCGCATGCGCTCGTACGCGGACGCCGATCGAGATCTCGCCGTGCGTTGGCTTGAGGCGTTCGTAGCCGAGGCGGTTCCGGATCATGTGCCCGAGTCGGCGGCGGACGTCCTGCGGCACCGGCTCGAGGAGCCGGAGGGCGGGCTCGTGGTCTGGGAGGACGGCGAAACCGTCTCGCTCGCCGGGTTCGGTAGCCCCACGCCGACCGGCATCCGCATCGGTCCGGTGTACACGCCTCCTGAGATGCGCGGGCGTGGCTACGCCAGCGCGCTCGTGGCGGAGCTCACGAAAGAGTTGCTCGCCGGCGGCACGCGATTCTGCTTCCTGTTCACCGATCTCGCCAACCCGACGTCGAACACGATCTACCAGCGCGTGGGCTACCGGCCGGTTACAGACGTGGACCAGTGGGCCTTCGACGAGGTTGGGTCTCAGGCGGGCTTGACGACGACCACCGCCTGACCGCCAGAGGCCGCGTTCGACCAGAGCGCCGCCGCTGTACACCGGCCTCGGAAGCGAACGGAGATGACGTCGGCGACCCGTCTGTCTGCGAGGAGGCTGCCCGAGTTCGTCACGGTGAGCGACCCGAGCGCGCCAGCGCAACGCGGCATTCCCTGCGCAGCGCCGACACGCACACGGAAACGCAGCTTCGTGGTCGCTCCGAGTGCCAGCACGCGGTATGACCGGATCTGGAGCGATAGCGAACGCCCGCGCGTGAGCGTCAACTCGACGCTGCTGGTAACGGAGCGTCCGGCGAGGCTTCGGTTGCTGCGGCCCGGAATGATCGTCGCCGAGCCACGGATGGCCGCGCTCGAGCCGGAGGAGCCGGATCCTTCAAAGGCCAGCTTCACCCTCCCCAGGCGGCGCACGAGCCGAACACGGGCCGGTCGGCTGCGCGACGTGAACGCCGTGCCGTTCGGCATCTCGACCCCTGCGGAGGCTTTCACGGCGTAGCGGCCCGCCCATCGGGCGGTACCGACACGAAAGTGGAGCGCAGTGCGGCCGAACGCGGCAACTGCGATGTCGGCGTCCCACGTCAGCGTGCGGCCGGACACAGCCGGATTCTGCGACGCCGCGCCGGTTGCCGAACCGGCGAGATAACGGAAGCCCCGCGGAAGGACGACGGCAAGCGTCGTCACCTTGATCTCGACGCCGTTCGGGTTCAGGACCGACACCGTCAGCCCGTTCGTGCCGGCGCGCAGACCAAGCGGAAGGTCGGGCGCCACGCTCACGGGCGTGGTGGCCGCCTGGACCAGGTCAAGGACGAGCGCGGCCAGGTCGGCGCTCACGCCGTCCCGCGCGGCGCCACCGACGAATGCGCGCTCGGCGAGTGATTGGTAGCAGCGCAGCGTGGCCGACGTGCTCTCCGAGACCTGGCGGACGAGGATGAGCGTGCGCTTTGCGGCGCGCATCGCCTGCAGCTCCGAGGCAGTGCTGAAACCGCGTGGATCGCGATTCACGTCGTCGCAGCCGTCTAACCCGGCAGCGCCGGCACCGTACGGCTGGGCGTCGCCGATGACTACGACCAGCTTGCGGGATTCGGGCCGCCAGCCGAGGCTCGGATCCGCGTGGCTATTGCGGAAGACCAGGTTGTACGACTCCGCCTCGATGTTGTTGGGGGAAGGGTTGCCAAACGGCCTCAACTTCTCGAGCGCAGCGGTGGCGAGGGCAACATCGCCGGTCAGCGGCTGGAGGACGTCGTACTCGCCGGCCGGATTCTGGTAATCACGGAACGAGACGACCGCGAAGCGTGCGTCCGGAAGGACACGCCGTACGTCCTCCACCACCCGGCGACCGTCGCGCTTGGCTTGCTCGATGGACGGAGCCATGCTCGACGTCGTGTCGACGGCGAGCTCGATGTCGACCGGCTGCGTGTCCGCCGCTACTGCGGCGTGGGCGACGGATGACGCGGCAACGAGCGCGAGAGCGCTCACAAGCGCGAGACGACGCAAGAGAAACTTCCTTCCCCCGAGCGGGAACTGCGGCACCTACATATAGCCCTCTGCTGCGCGGGACCGTCAAGACCCTCGTTCGACAAAAGAAAGCTCGGAGCGGAGAAATCCTTCGTGGACAGCGGCCGGCCGAAAGCCCTCCACCGAAAAAGCTCGGGACTCCCGCCCCGTCGGGCCTGCTCGTCGTCGCGCCATTCGATTTAGTGGTCGGCGCGCCTCGGGTGGAAGCACCCACATGCCGACCCCTGTCGCGATCTCGCCAGCGTCACCGATCCCTATCCGGATCGCCGATCGCGCGTGCGCGCCCAGCCGGCGGCCAGGGCGACCTCGATGGCCGCGTCGGCTAGATATACGCGACTGATCCGGCCGGCTGACACGTAGGCAACCTCGACTGCGGCCAGGCCGAGGGCCGAGAGACCAGCGAGAAGCCGAAGCTCGGGGGCAACCCGGCCGCGGGCAGAGGCCAGCGCGAGTGACGCGCCGACGGCAGTGACCAACGCTCCGACTGTCTGAACAAGCCAATAGTCCACCTTAGGCCCGGAAACAGCCTCGAAGCTGCGCCGGTGTGCGATCGACCACAACCCGGTGGTGATGAAGTAGGCGGCCTGGGCCCCGGCCAGCCTCCGCTCCACGGACTTCACTCGCTCACTCATCGCTGCTGGACACACGTCGGGGACAGGCCGAGGTCAACGGAAACCAGGCCCTCGTGGATCAGCGGACGACGGCCGGCGACAGCGCGTCCGCCAGAAACAGCTCCGGACGCCCGCCGCCGTCGGCCTGCACGACCCATACGTCTGCGTTGTACCCGTAGAGAATGCGTTCGTCGTCGAGCCACTCGACCTGGTCGTCGACGCTACGCTCCTCCGCGAGCTCCGTCTCGCGCCCGGTGCCGAGGTCGAGCACGCTGACGCGCCATTCGCTGCCGACACGCTTCTTGTAGGCGACGCGCGTCTGATCGGGCGAGAGCGACGGGCACTCGAAGCGCGTGCCGCGCAAGACGCGCATGCTCCGCCTGCCCATGTCGCCTTCGACGAGGTAGAAGTCGCCGCGTGTGCCCAGGGTGGCGTAGAAGCGTTCGTCGTTCCGGAAGGTCACTCCCCAGAAGTTGAAGTCGATGGCAGAGAAGGCCTTGCCGTCCTTCGTGACCTTCCAATTCTCGATGTTGCCGAGCGACCGTCCCGTGCTCATGTCGATGAGCGACGTCTGGGTCGAGAAGCCGTCCTGGTTGTACGAGTGGCCGACGACGAAGGTGGTCGTGGAGCCGTAGCGGCCGCTCGGCGACACGCGCGCGCGGCTCGAGATGCCGGGCAGACGCGTCTTACGCGTGATCCGAAAGTCGGTGCCGAAGACGGCGGCACTGATCTCGGTGCCGAAGGCGCCCTGCTTGGGGAGCAAGCAGAGTCCGCGCCGGCCGGCGTAGTAGACGCGCTCGCAGACCAGCCCGGTCAGCGCCCTGGGCCCTTTCGGGCGGTCGAGCGGGACGAGCGCCACCTCCGCGTAATGCGGGCCGCGCGCGACGCTCTGGAAAAGCAGGAACGGCTTTCCGCCCGTGGCGAGTCCCACCGCGTCGCTGCCGGCGCGCCCGGAGCCCGGCGTCTCGTCGTCGTCTGCCGCCGCCCAGGCCACGTACCCTGCCGCGGCCGCCGCGCAGAGCAGCACGAGCACGCCGAACACGACCGTCCGCCGGCGCGTCCTATTCATGCCGTCCGTCCGAGCGCGACCGGGCGAGCGCCACCGCCGCACCCACCATCGAGACCGCCAGCAGTCCCGCGAAGACGATCAACGCCGATCGAACACCCAGCCACGACCAGATGGTGCCGAAGGCGATCGACGACAGCAACCGGGCGAGGCTCATGGCCGTGACGAGGAGCGCCAGGCCGCTGCCGCGCAGTCCCGAGGGCAGTAGGGAGCTGGCAAGCGCCATGAGCACGCCGTCGGTGGCCGCGTAGTAGAGGCCGAGCAGCAAGAGATACACGGGCAGCTCGCCCCAGCCCGCCGACGGGAAGAGCAGCGACCCGTAGACGGCGAGAAGCGGTATGTAGCCGCCCAGGAAGACCCGTGCTCGCCCGAAGCGGTCGGCCAGCCGCCCCACGGGCACCGCGAGCAGCATGAAGGCGAAGGCAGTACCCACGTAGAGAAGCGGGAAGACGCTCGTCTCCAGATCGAGCCTCCGCTGAACGTTCAGGTAGAGGAAGCCGTCGCTCACGGTGGCGAGGCTCAAGAGGGCGCCCGCGATGACCAGCGTGCGAAAGCGCGGAGCAGCCAGCAAGCGGGCAGTCGCCGCCAGCGTCACAGAGCCGTCCGTCGCGTCAGGGGCCACCCCGGGGTTCTCGACGAAGAGCACGAGCACACCCAGGCCGAGCAGCCCGACGAAGAAGCTGACGACGAAGATCGGGTCGAACTCACCCGGGACGATGAGCAGCAGCCCGAAGGCGGCGAATGGGCCGAGCATCGCGCCGGCGGTGTCGAGCGCGCGGTGGACGCCGAATGCGTAGCCGAGCTGGTCTCGTGGCGTGCTGAGCGAGATCAGGGCATCGCGCGGCGCCGTGCGAATGCCCTTGCCGGCGCGGTCGACGAAGATGATTGCCGAGATCGCCGACAGGCTGCCTGCCACGAGCAGCCCCAGCTTCGTGACCGCCGAGAGCGCATACCCGACCGCGGCCACCTCCTTGTGGCGGCGCAGGCGGTCGCCCGCCAGGCCGCCCGCCAGGCGCGCAACCGCCGTCGCGCCCTGGTAGAGGCCGTCCACGACTCCGAACTGCGCAGGCGAGAAGCCGAGCGTGTAGACGAGATAGAGGGGCAGGATGGTCGCGACCATCTCCGCTGACAGATCCGTGAGCAGGCTCGTGAGGCCGAGCAGCAAGACGGTGCGACTGACCCACCTGCGCCCGCGTGGAGGCCCGCCGCGGCGGGCCTCGAGAAGCTCCTGACTGCTTCCGACCTGGTACACGCCGTCCTGAGTTTGGTGCCGCTAGCCTCAGCTCGGCGTGCCCCGAGCTGCTGGGCGCCGGCTGCGCTCAAGTGTATGCCGACTCAGCGCGCGGAGCTCTCGACCGCGCCGGCTCGCG
>DAITAO010000007.1:0-64984 GCA_036824245.1 Gaiellaceae bacterium
GCGGCGTCCGAGCACATCCTCGCCCGCCTGCTCCCGGTAGGCGGCGAGCCCGCCGGCCGCTATCCGGTTGCGCAGGGCGCTGTCGACCGCGAGCCGGCGCAGCGCCTGTGCCAGCGCGAGCGGGTCGCCGGGCGGCACGAGCAACGCGCTTTCGCCGTCGGACAGCAGCTCGCGGGCGGCGGGCGTCTCGGCGGTGACGAGCGGGGTGCCGCACGCCAGCGCCTGGAATGCCTTGTTCGGGATCACCCGCGCGGCCTTGGCCGTCGCGCCGAAGATGCCGAGCGCGCACCCGGCGTGGCCAAGCTCGACCGGCAACAAGCTGTAGTCTATCCAGGCAACATGCCGCACATTCGGGGGGCGATCCCGGAGCAGGTGCTCGAGTTGCCCAGAGCCGACCACACGGAAGCGGAGCTCAGGTGCCAGGCGTGCCGCGGCGAGGATCGTGTCCAGCCCGTGGAGGGGGATCAGCTTCCCGACGAACAGCGCCGTGAACGGGTCCGCCGGCGCCCAGCAGGGCTGGAAGAGCCGCTCCTCGGCGCCCACGAGACAGACCGCGACTCGCTCGCGCGGCAGGCCGGCGAGCCGTGACAGATATCCCGCATTCGCCTCGGTGTCGGCGACGACGAGGTCGGCGGCGCGCAGTGCGCGGCGGTCGATCAGGCGCAATGCACGGGCGGCGGGAGACCCGGATCGGAAGCGACCCCGATCCTCGACCAGCGTCTCGTGGAGCGAGATGAGCGGGTTGAAGACGAGCGGCAGGCCCTGCGCAACGCGCCGGGCGGCGGGCAGGTCGGCATGACCGGGGTAGCCGACGATGAGCGCATCGAATCCGGCGGCCGTGTCTCGAGCGAGCCGCACCTCCGCCGCCGCCAGCCTCAGGGCCTGCGCTGCTCCGGCCTGCCAGCTGTGCCTGCGGCCCTCCCAGACCGGCTCGTGCCGCTCTACGACCTCCACGCCTGCGCGGCGCAGGCATGAGATCACCTGGGCGTTGCGCGGGTAGCCGCGCTCGTAGGTTCCGAAGTAGAGAACTCTGAGTGGCCGAGGAATCGGCCAATCATGGTCGTTTGCCTAGATCAGCGGAGCACCTCGTCCACGAGTCGGTCGGCGCGCTCACGTTCGCCGGCCCGCTCCTCGTGCAGGCTCGTGACGAGCTCGCTGACGAGACCGAGCGAGAAGAGCTGGATGCCGACGACCATGAGCAGCACGCCGAGCGTGAGCAGGGGGCGGTGGCCGATCGCCTCGCCGGTCGCTTTCACAACCGTGAGATACGCGAGTAGGCCGAAGCCGATCAGGCCCAACACCAGGCCCAGCCCGCCGAAGAGATGCAGCGGGCGGTATCGGTAGCGCCCCATGAAGGTGACGGACAACAGGTCGAAGAAGCCGCGCACGTAGCGCTCGACGCCGTAGCGCGAGCGGCCGTGCTCGCGCGGCCGGTGGTTGACCGGCACCTCGGCGATGCGGTAGCCGCGGTAGTGCGCGAGCACTGGGACGAAACGGTGCAGCTCACCGTAGATGCGCAGGCCACGCACCACCTCGGCGCGGTATGCCTTGAGACCGCAGTTCATGTCATGGAGCCGGACGCCCGAGAGGTTTCGGGTGACGGCGTTGAACACCCGCGAGAGCACGCGACGGCGCCATGGGTCTCGGCGATGCGTCTTCCAGCCTGAGACGAGGTCGAAGCCCTCCTCCAGTTTGGCCAGCAGGCGCGGGATCTCGGCCGGATCGTCCTGCAGATCGCCGTCGAGTGTGACGACGATGTCGCCCTGTGCTTGCGCGAAGCCCGCCTGCAAGGCGCTCGCCTTGCCGAAGTTGCGCCGCAGCCGCACCACACGCACGTTTGGCTCTCGGGAGTGCAGACGCGTCAGCGCCGCGAACGTGCCGTCCACGGAGCCGTCGTCCACGAAGATCGTTTCCCAGGTCGCAGCGAGCGGCTCCAGAGCCGCCTGGAGCTCCTCGAACACCAGTGCGACCGTGCGCTCCTCGTTGTACACGGGGACGACAACCGTGATCACGGCCCGGTCAGCGTATAACCCGCGTGAGTTGTCTACTGTGACAACGGGGGTGCGGGAGCGGCGCTCAGCTCGGTGCCCCGGTACGCGAAGGAGTGGCCTCCGCGCGCTGTGACGCGCACTGGTATCGCGTAGGCGATGTAGCGCTGCGAGGCGAAGAACCGGGGATGGCACGCCTGGAGAGCGAGCTCCTCGCGCCCGCGGGAGCGCAGCACCTCGAGCGCGTTGTCGTCCACGATCCGGTGGTCTCGGATCCGGTACTCGAAAGTCGCGTACGGAAGCTCGACCATGACGCGGTCGCCGAGCTTCAGGTCGTTGATCTCGGAGAAGGGGGCGGAGTAGGTCGTCCTGTGTCCCGCGACGTAGATGAGTTTCCCCTCGCCGGGCATGAATGTCCTGAGATGGCGGGCAGGGCCCATCTTCAGCGTGTCGTCATCCGTGCCGTTGACCATGATCGCGTTCAGGTCGAGGCGCGGGATCTTCAGGCGCCCGATCGCGTCACCCTCCCCGAGCGTGCCGCGGTAGCGGCGCGCAGCCCGGGCGATGCTGAGCCGGAACTGGGCCGCGGTCGGCCCGGCGCTGGCCGTCCGCACCGGCACGGGCTTGGGCGGCCGGTAATCGGCGAGCCGCTCGCTGTACTCGTCGGCGAGCTCGCGCTGCTGCCAGTATGTGTAGACGGCCGTGAAGGGATCCTGCCAACGCCACACCAGGAGGCACCATGCGAGCAGGCAGACGCCGGTGAGAACCATCACCGTGCCCAGCCACCGCATCGTCCGCCGCCCGCTCATCGACTTACTCGCATTGTGCCCCTGGGTCGGACGACACGCGAGAGCGCGGGTCGCATGCCGTATCGCCGGCGCTCCGCCCGAGTCGGATAAGGGCTGTAGCGCCGGGTCGCCAGCGCGGCCAGCTGGGCGCCCGCGGCCAGCCACAGCGCAGTGACGAGCACGGGACCGGTGCTCACGTAGCCGACGGAAGCGAGCTGAGCGAGGTACCACGGTGCATCGAGGCCGAGGCCGAAGCGAATCGCGAGCGAGCCGAGCAAGATCAACGGGCCGGCCAGGCCGACGAGCAAGACGGCCACGCGTACCCCGGACGGGACGATGCGTAGCTGGGGCAGCCAGAGCCAGGCGTGCAGCGACGGGAGGACGAAGAGGAGCGCATACGGGTTCGTCACGCCGACGGTCACGGCGACGGCCGCGAGCAGCACGAGCGCCGCGGCGTAGCCGGCCAGCTCGTCCTCGGCACTCAGGGATGCCCGTGGTGCCAGCCGCCTGCGGCTGATCACCCAGCCTGCGCCCAGCACGGTTGCGAACGCGAGGACTACGGTGACGTCCCAGTCGTGGGCTACCTGCGTATAAGGCGAGATGGGGCGGCTCGCTCCCTCCGTCCAGAGACCGGCGGCATCGAAGAGAAAGAACACTGCGACGGCGAAGAGCCAGAAGCCCGTGCGACGCACAAGGCTGCGAAGACCGGGCAAGAACTCAACTCCGCGGCGGCGGCATCGGAGGAGGAAATCGCCCAGCACGATCAGGAAGGGAGCGACGGCCGCAAGCAGCGCCAGCTGGATAGCCCAGCCGGTCGCCGTGCGGGAGCCGAGGTAGACGAAGCTCGCTGGTCCTTCGGCGAGCTCCAGGCCCTGGTCGAGTGAGTCGACTAGCGCCTGGGCGGACGCGCCCAGCTGGGCGAAGCGCACTGCGGAGAGGCGCTCGGGACTGTCGCCGAAGGGCTCGGGCGGACGGGCGTCCGCGGTCGTGACGGTCAGCGCGGGCAGGCCCACCCCGATGAACGGCGCATGCTCGTAGAGGCTGAACGGGAAGGCGAGGTCGACCAACTGGCCGACGACACCCGTGCGGCGTGGGTCGCGACCTGTCTGGTCGCGGATCCGAGCGGCCGCCGTGGCCACCATCGCAGCGGACGGGGAGCGCGACGACTCGCCAGCGATGTCGATGCGCGCGCGCTTGCGGCCCGCGAGACCCACGAGGTTGACCACCGCCAGCGTGCGTCGCCGGAGGCTCTGCCGCTCGAGGAGACGGACGGCTCCCAGCCCTCCGAAGGCGCCTCCGTCCGTCGATACGAAGACGATCGTATGGGTGGGCCGGACGGCTCCTCCCCCAGCTTCGGCGGTGGCTCGACCGTAGATGCGCGCCAGCTCGAGCAGGGCGGCCGTGCCCGACGCGTTGACGTTCGCTCCTGGCCCGGCGCCGAGGTTGTCGCGGTGCGCAATCACCACGATCGCCGCGGCTGAGCGCCCCCGCGCCGAGGCCATGAGGTTCTCGAGGTTCGTGGACCCCCGGCCCGGGATCTCTGCGCGGAAGCGGTCTCGCTGAACCTCGTAGCCGTAGCGCTCGAGCTCGGCGGCGACCCAGTCGGCGGCGCCGGCGGCGCCGTCGGTGCCGGGCGCTCGATTGGGGTGCGTTCTCGCGAGGTCCTCGGCGAGCACGAACGCAGAGGCTGTGTCGAATGCCGGCGGAGGCGCTGCCGGGAGGGGATCGGGATGCGAGACGGCGAAGCTGATACCGAGCGCCGGCAGCAGTGCGGCCAGCAGCGTGAGGCGATAGAGGCGGCCGTTCAGGGGCCGGTCGACTGAGCCGGGCCGCCGCCGGCGCCTCCGGGATGCGCGCGGGAGCCCGGGCATAGCGCGGCTATAGTAGGTCCAAGATCCCGCGCGAGCGCGAAGTAGCCGCTCATGCCCGATACCACGACCATTCTCCTCGTCGACGACGAGGACTCCGTCCAGAAGCTGCTGACCTACCCGCTCGAGCGGGACGGGTTCCGGGTCGTGGCTGCGCGCGACGGCGAGGAGGCGCTCGCCCGCTTCGCCGACGAGCATGTCGACCTCGTCGTCCTCGATGTCATGCTGCCCAGGCTCGACGGGCTCGAGGTGTGTCGACGCCTGCGCGCGACGAGCTCCGTGCCCATCCTGATGCTGACGGCTCGCGACGACGAGCTCGACAAGGTGCTCGGTCTCGAGCTCGGCGCCGACGACTACATGACGAAGCCGTTCTCGGTGCGCGAGTTCCGAAGTCGCGTGCGGGCGCTGCTGCGCCGCGCCTCAGCGCCACGGCACGAGCCGGGCTCGGACGACGTGATCGAGTCGGACGGGCTGCGCATCGATCCGGCGCGGCGCAGGGTGGAACTGCGCGGCGAGCCGGTGGAGCTCACGTACGTGGAGTTCGAGCTGCTGCGCGCGCTCGCCGAGCGGCCGGGCCGCGTCTTCACCAGGCGGGCGCTCCTCGAGCGCCTTTGGGGGGACGCCGACTACCGCGATCCACGCACCATTGACGTGCACATCCGGCACCTGCGCGAGAAGCTCGAGACGGATTCGCGGCGCCCCGAGTACATCTTCACCGTCCGCGGTGTCGGCTACCGCTTCCGAGACCTGTGAAGCGCATCGGCGTCGGAATCCGGCTCAGCCTTGTGCTGCTCGTCCTGACGGCGGCCGCTCTGACCGCCGTGTACCTGGCTGTCGTCCCGACGCTCGAGACTCGGCTGGTCGACGACAAAGTGGAGCAGCTCGAGGGCTTGACCGAGGTCGTTGCCGAGACCTACCAAGAGGAGCCGTTCGTCTCGGCGAGCGTGCTGGCGCAGGCGATTCCGGGGGTGAACGCACGCGTCGTGATCTACGCGGAGCTAGGCGGGCGCTTGACGGTGTTCGACGACTCGGCGGGACTCCTGGGCTCTGCCGAGATGGAAGGAGACCGGATCGCCCAGCGAGCGTTTGTCGGCCAGGAGCCGGCGAGCGGCACGCTCGAGCGGAGGGAAACGCGGTTCGCCGAGGCCGCACGGCCCGTCTTTGTGCCCGAGTCTCGGGTTGTCCTGCTCTCGTCATCGCTGACCGGCGAGGTGCGCGACATCCAGCTCGTCGAGCGACGGCTGCTGATCGCCGGACTGCTGGCGCTGATGGGTGCGGTTGCGCTCGGCTTTGGCGCGGCGACGCTGCACGCACGAAGGATTCGCCGGCTCGAGCAGGCGGCCGAGCGGATCGCGGGCGGCCAGTTCGACGAGCCGGTCGTCGACACGGGCTCCGACGAGCTCCGCGAGCTGGCGGACGCATTCGAGCGCATGCGCCAGCGCCTTGCGGCGCTCGACCACGCGCGGCGCGAGTTCGTTGCCAACGCGTCCCACGAGCTGCGCACGCCGATCTTCGCGCTGGGAGCGGCCCTGGAGCTGCTGGAGGACGAGGAGCTCGACGAGGCGACCCGGCTGGAGTTCATGAACACCATGCACGAGCAGGTCGAGCGGCTGAGCCGCCTCGCAGAGGATCTACTCGACCTCTCACGGCTTGATGCCGGTCGGGTCTCTGTCGAAGCTTCTCCGGTCGACCTGGGTGCCGCGGCGGACGCGCTGGCGGCCGAGTTCGAGGCAGCAGCGCTTGCGGCCAAGCATCCGCTGTCTGTCGAGCGGAACGGCGTAGCGGTTGCACTAGCCGACGGCGACCAGGTGCTCCGGATCGGGCGCGCCCTGGTCGAAAACGCGCTCCGGCATACACCGGAGGGGACCGGCGTGTGCATCCGGGCCGAGCGGCGTAATGGCTTCGCGGTGCTCGAGGTGGAGGACGACGGCCCGGGCATCCCGCCGGAGCATCTCGATCAGGTGTTCGACCGCTTCTACCGCGTCGACGGGACACGAGCCTCCGGAAGCGGGCTCGGCCTGGCGATCGCGCGTGAGCTTGCCGAGCTCATGGATGGTTCACTGGAAGCGGCTAATGATGGCGCTGCAACACGCTTCGTGCTCGCTTTGCCTCGGCATCGAACCTAATAACTTCCACGGTTCCACGGGGAAAGGGCCATGTCTCGCAAGGGACAGGGGCGGTTCCGCGCCGACATGTTCGAGGACTTTCACGCACTGGGCCCGGCGGCGTGGGCCGAGCCAAGCACCGAGAAGCTCGATCGCGGCGTACGCCTCCGCGCAAGACGCCATCCAGCGCCAGAACGGCTTTCGAGTCGAGCCGTCTGCCGATCGATTCTCGAATGGACGACCGTACGCGCGACCCGCGCGGAGAGTACCCCTCGAAGCGCTTCACGACATCCTCGTCTGTCGAGGTGAGTTGCACACCCAGCCGCTCGCCGCAGATCGTGACTGTCCCTTCGCCTTCGCAGAGCCCAGCCGCCCGCGCGATCGCCTCACTGGTCGCCGCGTTGTCTATATAGTAAACGACTCATCGGACGGAGTGGCCGCCGCCTCAGCCTTCTGGCTCACTCCCGCTACAGTCCGGCGGGCATGCGCCCCGGGTTCATCGCTGCCATCGCGTTCGCCGCCGCACTAGTCGGCGGCAGCCTCGTCTACGCGCTCGGGGAGCTGAGCGACGATGAGACATCGCCGTCCCGTGCGGTGATCGAGGTCGACTCGAGCGGCGATGCGACGAACGCGGCGCCGACTCGCATCCCGCCCGGCAGGTTCGAGCCTTCGCGCATCTACGCGGCCCGGTCGCCCGGCGTCGTGACGCTGTACTCGTTTTTCACGCCCGGCGTCGCGGAGAGCAATGCCGCGCAGGGCTCGGGGTTCGTGGTCTCGCCGGACGGCTACATCCTCACGAGCGCCCACGTGATAGCGACCGCGGCCGGCGACGGCGACTATGTCGGCGCACGCCGCGTCTACGTCGGCTATCACGACGGCGATCGCATCCCCGCCACCGTCGTCGGCTGGGACCTCTACGACGACGTCGGCGTCGTGCGCGTCGAGCCGTCCGCGCACGAGCTCGCTCCCGTTCCTCTGGGCAACTCGGGCGCGGTGCGCGTTGGCGAGCCCGTCGCCGCAATCGGCAGCCCGTTCGAGCAGCAGGGCTCGCTCGCCGTCGGCGTGGTGTCCGCCACGAGGCGCTCGATCCCGTCCCTCACCTCGACGTATCACGTGGTCGACGCCATCCAGACCGACGCCCCGATCACGCACGGCAACTCGGGCGGGCCGCTGCTCGACGCGCGCGGGCGGGCCATCGGCATCAACGCCCAGATCCGCACCGAGTCGGGTGAGACCGAAGGCGTGGGCTTCGCGGTGCCCATCAATGCAGCGAAGCGGTCGCTGCGCCAGCTGATCGCCACCGGCCGGGTGCGCTATCCTTACGTCGGCATCTCGACCGATGACCTGACACCGTCACTCGCCCGTCATCTCGGCCTCTCCGTCGAGCGAGGCGCGCTGATCGCCTCCATGTGCGCCGGCAGCCCTGCGGCCCGAGCGGGCCTGCGCGGCGGGACGGAGCGCGACGAGTTCAACGGAGTTCTGTTCCGTCGGGGCGGCGACGTCGTCGTCGGCATCGGCGGCAGGCGCGTGGAACGCTCGGACGATGTCGCACGCCTGCTCGTGGAGCGGCATGAGCCGGGTCAGAGCGTGCGGTTCGCGATCATCCGCGACGGCCGGCGCAGGTCGGTGCCGGTGCGCCTCGGCACGCGTCCGGCGACGGCCCGCGACGCCTGCTGAGCACGGGAAGACGGTTGAGTTCGAGCCCGTCTGGGAATAGGAGAGTTCCAGCAAAGCGCGAAAGAAGCAAGAATCGGGCGCCAGAATCGCTCCTTTTCTGCTTAAACTTGTCGAATGCGAGAGGAAATTCCGCAAAGCGTCGGAAACGGAAGCGGCCATGCCGTGCGGCTCTCCATTCCCGCGAAGGCCGAGTACATCACGCTCGTGCGCCTCGCCCTGACCGGTCTCGCAGATCTCCACCCGCTGCCTGACGAGACGCTGGGCGACCTGAAGCTGGCCGTCACCGAGGCGTGCTCGAACTCGGTCCGCCACGCCTACAGGAGCACCAACGACGGCGTCGTCGACGTTCTCTACGAGCTCGGCGAGGACCGCCTGGTCGTCGAGGTGGCCGACAACGGCTCGGGCTTCGTCCACAACGCGCAGAGGCCGCGCGCCGAGCTGGACGAGGGCGGTCTGGGGATCGCGATCATCCAGTCGCTCGCCGACGAGTTCGAGGTGAGCACGGGTCCGGACGGCGCCGGCTTGCGGCTGCGCTTTGTCAAACTGCTGAAGGAGTAGGCGCCGCTACCCGCGAACCTCGCGCGAGGTGGTCGCTCGCGCACACCCTCCCATGCTCCAGCTCGTCAATGTCGGACACAAGGCGCTCGCGGACTACGCGACGATCGCTACGCGTGGGCTGATGGACGAGATCCGGCGCCTGGCCGCGCCGCTGGCGGGTAGCCGTGTGTTGCATCTGTCTGCAACCGCCTTCGGCGGCGGCGTGGCGGAGATCAACTACACGCTCGTGCCGCTCATGCAGGACGCCGGCCTGGAGGTGGAGTGGCGAATCATCGGCGGCCAGGACGAGTTCTTCGACGTCACGAAGCGGATCCACAACGCGTTACAGGGCCGTCCCGAGGGCCTGACTCCCGAGCAGGAAGAGACGTACCACCGCTACAACCGCACGAACGCCGAGGCGTTCGAGGACGACTACGACTTCGTGATCATCCACGACCCTCAACCGGCGGCGATGCTCCAGTACGTCGGCGAGTCACGGGCTCACTGGATCTGGCGCTGCCACATCGACCTGTCGGAGCCGTTCCTGCCGGTCCTCGAGTTCCTCGGCCCGGCGCTGGCCGGCTACGAGGCGGCCATCTTTCATATGCCGGAGTACGTGCCGGCCATCGCGGGCCTGCCGCCCGCCTACATCTGGCCGCCCGCCATCGATCCGCTGACGCCCAAGAACATGGCCCTCTCCCCGGAGGACGCCGCCTACATCGTCGACCAGTTCGGCATTGACGTCGACCGGCCGCTCCTCACGCAGGTCTCCCGATTCGACCCGTGGAAGGACCCGCTCGGCGTCATCGACGCGTACCGCGAGGTGAAGCGCACGCATCCCGACACCCAGCTGGCGCTGGTCGGCTCGATGGCACACGACGACCCGGAGGGCTGGGAGTTCTACAACCAGACCGTGACCTACGCGGCCGGCGACCCGGACATCTTCATCCTGTCCAACCTCAACAACGTCGGCTCGGTGGAGGTGAACGCCTTCCAGGTGCACTCCGCGGCGGTGCTGCAGAAGTCGATCCGCGAGGGCTTCGGCCTGACCGTGACGGAGGCGCTCTGGAAGGCGCGGCCCACCGTCGGCGGCCGGGTGGGTGGCATCGTCCGCCAGCTCATCGAGGGCGAATCGGGCTGGCTCGTCGACTCGGCCGCCGAGTGCGCCGAAGCCTGCCGCGAGATTCTCGACGACCCGCACGGCGCGCGCCAGCGAGGGCTGCGCGGCAAGGAGATCGTGCGCCGCAACTACCTGACGCCGCGCCTGTTGCGCGACTGGCTGGCGCTCTTCAACCGCCTGACCGGCAACGACACCGGCGAGACGGAGCTCGTCGTCGCGACTGCCGCGTAACTAGGGTGCCGGGCAGGTGCAGGCCCGGCGCAAGCTCATCATCGTCTCGAACCGCGGCCCGGTCGGCTACACGCTCGACCCGGCCGGCGAGCTCGAGGCCAGGCGCGGCGGCGGCGGTCTCGTGACCGCCCTGCGCAGCCTGGTCAGCCATCACGACGTGACCTGGATCGCGAGCGTGATGAGCGAGGGCGACCGGGTGATGTCCGAGCGTCACGGCGGCGGCGCGTTCGGCGAGCGCGCCCGCGACGGCGCCGAATACAGGCTCAGGCTCGTCTTGCACGAGCTGCAGGTTTACGACTGGTACTACAACGTCGTCGCCAACCCGGTGCTCTGGTTTGCGCAGCACTACCTCTGGGACCTCGCGGCGTCCCCCGACTGGGATCACGGGCTGCACAACGCCTGGCACAACGGCTACGTGGTGGCGAACGCGAACTTCGCCGACGCGGTGCTCGACGAGCTCGAGCAGCAGCCCGACGCGGCGATCTTCTTTCACGACTACCACCTCTACGTCGCGCCGGGGCTTGTGCGTGAACGTGCACCCGATGCGACACTGGCCCACTTCGTGCACATCCCATGGCCGGGCGCTGACTACTGGCGCGTGCTTCCCGAGGACATTCGCCGGGCCGTACACGAGGGCGTGCTCGCGAACGACGTGGTCGGCTTCCACACCGAGCGCTGGCGCCGCAACTTCCTGCGCAGCTGCGAGGACATCGTGGGCGGCCGGATCGACCACGCGGCAGCGCAGGTCGAGTACGGCGGCCGGCGCGTAGCGGCTCGTTCACGTCCGATTTCGGTCGACCCGTCAGAGTTCGACGAGCTGGCGCGCAGCGAGGAGGTGTTGGCCGCAGAGGCAAGTCTCATGGAGACGCGCCGCGAGTTCCTCATCCTGCGTGTCGATCGAACCGACCCGTCCAAGAACGTTGTGCGCGGGCTGCGTGCCTACGAGCTCTTCCTCGAGGCTCACCCGGAGTTCTACGGCCGCATCCAGATGCTCGCTTTCCTGGATCCTTCGCGCCAGGACATTCCCGAGTACGCCGAGTACCTGGCTGCGATCCAGCGTGCCGCGCGCACCGTGAACGACCGCTTCCAGCACGCCGGCTGGACGCCGCTCGACCTGCAGATCGCCGACAACTTTCCGCAGGCGGTAGCCGCCTACAAGCAGTTCGACGTGCTGCTCGTCAACGCGATCTTCGACGGCCTGAACCTGGTCGCGAAGGAGGCTCCGCTCGTCAACCAGCGTGACGGGGTACTCGTACTCTCCGAGAATGCGGGCGCACACGAGCAGCTGGGCGAATGGGCACTCACCGTCAATCCGTTCGACGTGGCCGGGCAGGCCGACGCGATCTATGAGGCGCTCACGATGTTGCCGGAGGAGCGCCGGCGGCGGATCGAAGGCATCCGGCGCGCGGTCCGCGAGCACGACATCGACCGCTGGATCCGCGACCAGCTCCACGACCTGAACGTTGCACAGCCGGCGCGTGCGGAGGCGCTGGAGGCGGGCCGGTGAGCGAGCTCTCCCATGTGGACGAGAGCGGCGGCGTCCGCATGGTCGACGTCGGCACCAAGGTCGACTCGCACCGTCGCGCAGTTGCCCGTGCGACGGTGCGCATGCGTCGCGAGACCGCCGAGCGGCTGGGCGAGCTGCCCAAGGGAGATGCTCTCGTGACGGCGCAAGTCGCGGGCGTCATGGCCGCGAAGCGGACCAGCGACCTGATTCCGCTCTGCCATCCCCTGCCGCTGTCGCACATCGACGTGCGCGTGGAGGTCGGGGAGGGAGGGGTGGAGATCACGGCGTCTGCCGAGGCCACCGCGAAGACGGGCGTCGAGATGGAGGCGCTCGTCGCGGCCTCCGTCGCTGCGCTGACCGTCTACGACATGGCCAAGGCGATTGACCGCGACCTGGTGGTGAGCGAGGTGCGGCTCATCGAGAAGACGAAGTCGCCGGCGTGAGAGCTGCCGTGCTGACCGTCTCGGACGGCGTGGCCGCGGGTGAACGCGAGGACCGCAGCGGCGATGTGCTGGAGGAGTTGCTCTCCGGGGAGGGGCACGAGGTCCTGCGGCGGGTCGTTCCGGACGAGCGAGACGCGATAGCCGAGGCGATCGCGGAGCTGGCCGAGGAAGCCCAACTCGTCCTGACGACGGGCGGCACCGGGCTCGCGCTGCGGGACGTGACGCCCGAGGCGACGCTGGAAGTGATCGAACGCCTCGCGCCTGGGATCGCCGAGGCGCTGCGCGCCGACTCGATCGCCAAGACGCCACACGGATTGCTCTCACGTGGAGTGGCCGGTGTGCGCGGCCGGACGCTGGTCGTGAATCTTCCCGGCTCACCGGGCGGCTGCCGGGACGGGTTCGCCGTGCTGCAGCCCGCCCTCGAGCACGCGGTCTCGCTGCTGGCGGGCGAGCGGACGGCTCACCGCCAGACGTGAGCGTCGCCGGCCTGGCCGCCTACCCGAGGCGGTTCGCGTCGCTCGTCAGGGTCGAGCACACGGTCTTTGCGCTGCCGTTCGCCTACGTGGGCTCGTTCCTCGCCGTCGACGGCGTGCCGGGCGCGGGCGACCTCGTCTGGGTGACCGTGGCGATGGTGGGAGCACGCTCGCTCGCCATGGGCCTGAACCGCCTGATCGACCGCACTGTCGACGCCCGCAATCCGCGCACGGCCGCCCGCGAGCTGCCCGCCGGCGCGCTGCTGCCCTGGCAGGTGCTGGCCTTCTGCGTCGCCTCGCTGGGAATCTTTCTCCTCGCCGTCTGGCAACTCGATCCACTGGTGCGCTGGCTCTGGCCGATTCCGGTGGCGGGCTTCGTGATCTATCCGTATCTAAAGCGCTTCACGTGGCTCTCGCACTTCTGGCTCGGTGCCGTGGACGGGCTGGCGCCCGTGGGCGGCTGGGTGGCGCTGACGGGCGAGCTTCCGCTCGACGCCTGGCTGCTCGGTGCGGCCGTCGCGCTCTGGATCGCCGGCTTCGACCTCTTCTATTCGCTCTTCGATGTCGAGATCGACCGCGCCCAGGGCTTGCACAGCTGGGCGGTGCGGTTCGGGGAGCAGGCGGTCTTCCGGGGCGCGCGACTCTGCCACGCGGCGACCGTGGCGCTGCTCGCGGCCGTGGGGCTCGGGCTGGAGCTCGGCGCCGCCTACTGGCTCGGCGTGGCTGCTGTGGGGATGCTCCTGCTCTACGAGCACCGGCTGATCCGGCCCGGTGACCTGCGCCGCCTCGATGCGGCGTTCTTCACCGTGAACGGCTTGATCAGCGTGGTCTTCTTCGCCTTTGTGCTCGCCGACTCGCTTTGACGCGGACCCAAGCAACAGACTGGTGCAAGGTCAAGTCGGCTGCCACGGGTGGCCGAAACTAGACTGATCCGCGTGATCCGGGCCCGGGGTCTCTCCAAGCGTTTCGGCGCCAAGCGCGTGTTGCACGGGCTCGATTTCGTCCTGGAAGAGGGCGCCCTGCTGGTCGTCACCGGGCCGAATGGATCGGGCAAGACGACCCTGCTCCGGCTGTGTGCCGGTCTGACCGTTCCCACGACCGGCGAGCTCGAGGTGGACGCCGAGCGTGCCGCGATCGGCTTCCTCAGCCACGAGCCGCTCGTCTACCGCGAGCTCACGCCGGTCGAGAACCTCGATCTCTACGGGCGCCTCTACCGGGTGCCCGAGCGCCGCGAGCGCATCGGCATGCTGCTCGAGCGGTTCGGCCTCTGGGAGGAGCGCCGCACTCGCGTCGGGACTTTCTCGCAGGGCATGCTGCAGCGGCTGGCGCTCTGCCGCGCGCTCCTGCACGAGCCCGAGCTGATCCTGCTCGACGAGCCATTCGCGGGGCTCGATCCGGAGGGCGCCGAACTCGTCGACCGCGAGCTGCGCGAGCTGGCCGGTCGTCGCACGCTGGTCGTGTCGACGCACGCGCCCGAGCGTCTCGAGCCGCTCGCGCCCGCCCGCCTGGCGCTCTCGTGACCGGGTACTTCGGGGATGTCGCCGCGCTGGCCCGCAAGGACCTGTTGCTCGAGCTGCGCTCACGCGACACGGTGCCGGCCATGCTGCTCTTCGTCGTCGCCGCGCTCGTCGTCTTCCACTTCGCGCTTCCAGCGGGCTCAGGTGAGGACGCTGCCAACGGCCTGCTCTGGATCGGTCTCGTGTTCACCGCATTGCTCGGCCTGACACGTGCGTTCGTCGCCGAGCGTGAGCAGGAGCTCATGGACGGCCTCGTGCTGGCGGCGCGCGACGCGAGCGCCATCTGGCTCGGCAAGGGTCTCAGCATCGTGGTCTTCCTGGGGCTCGCCGAGGCGGTCGCGCTGCCGGCGTACTGGTTCTTCTTCGAGCCCATCGGGTGGAGCATGCTGGCGGCGGTCGTTCTCGCCGACATCGGCATTGCGGCGGTGGGCACCCTGCTGTCCGCCATGGCGGCGGCGAGCCGGGCGCGCGAGTTGTTGCTGCCGCTCCTCTTTCTGCCGCTCGGGATCCCGATCGTCGTCGGCGGGGTGGGCGCCACAGTCGAGGACGAACCATGGCGATACCTGGCCTTTCTCGGCCTCTACGACCTCGTTTTTGCGATCCTCTCCTGGGCGAGCTTTGAGTACGTCGTTACGGAATAACCAGGGCGTGGCGCTCGCCGTCGCGGCGTTCGCCCTTCTCGTCAGCGGGCTGACGCTCGCGCTCTTCTGGGCGCCCGAGGACGCCGACCAGGGCTTCAGCCAGCGGATCTTCTACATCCACGTGCCGGTCGCTCTGACCTCGTACGCCTGTTTCGGGTGGGCCGCCTGGAAGGCGCTGCGGCTGCTCTGGCAGCGCGACGAGCGGTATGACCTCGAGAGCTACGTGGCAGTGCACCTCGGTGTCATCTTCGGGGTGCTCACGCTGGCCACCGGCTCGATCTGGGCGAAGGCGTCGTGGGACGTCTGGTGGAGCTGGGGCGAGCGGCAGCTCGTCCTGTTCCTCGTGCTCTTCCTCTTCTACTCGGCGTACTTCATGCTGCGTTACTCCGTCGAGCCCGGTCGCCAGCGCGCCAACATGTCGGCGGTCTATGCGCTCTTCGGCGTCGTGCTCATTCCGATCAGCTTCCTGGCCATCCGTCTCGCCGAGGGCCTGATCCACCCGGTCGTCTTCGACCGTGACGGGCCCAACATGGCGGCGAGCATGTTCTTCACGTTCTGCGTCTGCCTGGCCGGGACTCTCGCGCTCGCCTCGGCCTTGTACCGCGTCGAGCTGTCCGGAAAGCGCCTGGACGCGAGCCTGCGCGAGCTGCGGGAGCTGCTCGCGTGAGCTTCGCCGAGCGCAGCGTCTTTGCCGCTTATGTGGTGGTGTTCGCGGTCGTGCTCGTCTACCTCGTGATCATCGCGCTCAAGGTGGCGAGGCTCGAGAGCGATCTCTCGGAACTGGTCGAGCGGGCTCGTGAGCGCGACCGAGGACCGTCTGCGGTCGAGAACCGCGAGCAGGCACGCGTTGGCTGAGCTGCTCTTCTGGCCGGCGCTCGTCGCCTATGGAGAGGCTGCTGTTGCCTATGCGGGCAATGCCAGACATCCGGGTGTGCTCGGACGCTTCGCGACCTGGGGCGTGCGCATCGGCTGGCTCGTGCAGACCGCGTTGCTCGTCACCGAAGCCGCGCGGGCCGACGGTTTCCCGTGGGGGACGTGGGCCGGCTCGCTGAATCTGTTCGTCTGGCTGCTCGTGACGGTCTATCTGATCTGGGGTTGCCGGCCGCGCTTCCGGCTGCTGGGGCTAGCCGTCATGCCGCCGGTGGTCGCGCTGCTCGCGGTCTCGTACGCGGCGGGCGGGATCGGAGGGCGCAGCGCGGCCGATTCGTCGACGGCATTCCTCTTCCTCCACGTCGGCCTCGTGCTCGCTGCCTTCGCCGGGTTCTCGTTGGCGGCAGGGCTTGCAGCGCTTTATCTCTGGCAGGAGCGTCGCCTCAAGGAGCGTCCAGCCGGCGTGCTGCGGCTCGCCGTACCCTCCCTTGGGTCGCTCGACGAGCTGGCCGCGCGCAGCATCGCGCTCGCGCTTCCGGCGCTGACGATCGGAATAGCGGTGGGAGTGGGGCTCCTGCTCCAGCGCGGTGAGGGCGTAGATGCGCTGATCGCGGTCACGCTCGTCACCTGGGCTGTCTACGCGGCGATCCTGGTCGCGCGGTTCGGCTTCCAGTGGCGCGGCCGCCGGGTCGCCAGGCTTGTGCTGGCCGCCTTCGTGCTCGTCGTCGCGCTCAAGCTCGTCCTCCCCGTGGTGCACTTCGCATGAGCCTCGTCCTCGTCGGCACCTCGCATCACCACGCGCCCGTCGAGGTGCGCGAGCGTGTGGCGCTGGACGGCGCGGGTGCCGCGGCGCTCGCGCGTGAGCTCGCGGACGGCGGGGAAGCGGTGTGCCTGTCGACGTGTAACCGCACCGAGCTCTACCTCGTGGAGGGCGAGCCCGGCGTTGCGGAGCGGCGTGCCGTCGAGGCGCTTGCCCGTCTGGCGGACGTCACGACCGGGGAGCTCTCGTCCGTGCTCTACCGGCTGCACGACTCGGCCGCTGCGCTGCACGCCTTCCGAGTCGCCGCCGGCCTCGACTCGCTCGTGCCGGGCGAGGGGGAGATTCTGGGTCAGGTGCGAGCCGCCTACGAGGCAGGTCAGGTTGGGCCGGTCCTCGACCGGCTCTTCCGCCACGCGCTCCACGCAGGCAAGAAGGTTCGCGCCGAGACGGCCATCGCAGAGCGGCCCACGTCGGTCGCCGCGGCGGCTGCGGCGCTGGCCGAGCAGGTGTTCGGGGAGTTGGAAGGCCGCTCGGTGCTCGTGCTGGGTGCGGGTGAGACTGCCGAGCTGACGGCGCGCAGCCTCGCCAAGCGGGGCGCCACGATCGCCGCGGTGGCCAACAGAACCCGCGGCCCTGCCGAGGAGCTGGCGAGGCAATTCGGCGCGCGTCCCGTGACGCTGGATGAGGCGGTGGGGGTGCTGACTACCGTCGACGTGGTGATCGCGTCGACCAGCGCTCCGGATTACGTGCTGCGCGAGGAGCAGGTGGCGGGCGCGCTCGCGCCGCGCAAGGGACTGCCGCTCTTCCTGATCGACATTGCCGTCCCTCGTGACCTCGATCCGGCCATCCACCAACTGGACGGCTGCTACCTCTACGACATCGACGATCTGGAGGCTGTCGTGGCCGAGAGCCTGTCCGGCCGGCGCGAGGAGGCCTTCCGCGCCGAGGCGATCGTGGCGCGGGAGGCCGAGCGCTTCGCCGCGTGGCACGCGTCGCTGGATGTGGTGCCCGCGATCGCGCTCCTGCGGGAGCGCGCCGAGGCGATCCGAGCCGGCGAGCTGGCCCGCGCCGAGAGCCTGCTCGAGCGGTTGCCCGACAGCGAGCGGCGCCTTGTCGAGTCGGTGACGGCCGGCATCGTGAACAAGCTCTTGCACCAGCCGACCGTGCGGCTCAAGGAGGCCGCCGCCGGCGCGGAGGGAGTCGCCTACGCCGACGCGGTGCGGCACCTCTTCGGGCTCGACCAGCGACCGGAGGACGAACGCTACTGAGGGTCGGGTCTCGCGGCAGCCGGCTGGCGATGACGCAGGCCGGCCTCGCCGCCGATGCGCTCCGGCGACCAGGCGTGGAGATCGCCCTGGTGCCGATCACGACCGCGGGCGACCTCGACCGCACGAAGCCCTTCGGCGAGATCGGCGCGCGCGGCGTCTTCGTCAAGGAGCTCGAGGAGGCTCTCCTCGCCCGCCGCATCGACGTGGCAGTTCATTCGGCGAAGGACATGACGTCCACGGACGCTGAGGGGCTTGCCGTCGGGGCCTATCTGCCGCGCGAGGACGCGCGCGATGCACTCTGTGGGGCGCCGGCGCTGCAACCCGGGATGCGTGTGGGCACCGCCTCCGTGAGACGCCGCGCGCAGCTGCTCGTGCTCGAGCCCCAGCTGACCATCGAGCCGCTGAGGGGCAACATCGACACGCGGCTCCGCAAGCGGACTGAGCGCGGGCTCGACGCCGTCGTGCTCGCGGCGTGCGGCCTCGAGCGCCTGGGTCTGGAGGCGGCGATCGACCGCCGGTTCGAGGCCGAGGAAATGCTTCCCGAGGCGGGCCAGGGCGCGCTTGCGCTGCAGGTACGCGCAGGTGATGAAGGGCTTGTGGCGGCCGCGGACGACGCAGAGACACGCAGGCGTGTCGAGGCGGAGCGCGCTTGCGTGGGGGCCATCGGCGGCGGGTGCCTGGCCCCGGTCGCGGCGCACCACGACGGCCGGACACTCACCGCGCTCGTCGTCGCTGAGGACGGAACCTGGGTCGAGCGTCGCAGCGGCGACGATCCGGCTGCCGTGGCGGCGGAGCTGTTGGCCTTCGTCGCGCCATGACCAATCCGGCGCCGAATCGGCACACACCCTTGCGCTGCGCACCGCTAGCCTGCTTCCCCCCTAGGGTGGGTGGGGGGTTTGTGGGTGGGTCCGGCCGATGGCGCGGATTGTCCTGACCCGCCCAGCCGGTCAGGAACGAGAGCTCGCGGAGCGTCTGCGGGCGCTCGGCCACGAGGTGGTGTCGAGCCCGCTAATCGCAGTCGAGCCGCTCGGCGACGAGCCCGTCGATGCCTCGGGGTACGACTGGCTGGTCGTGACGAGCAGAAACGGTGCGGCGGAGCTGGCTCGGCGGCTAACAGGGCGTGCAGTCCGCGTGGCCGCGATCGGGCCGGGCACGGCCGAGGAGCTCGAGCGGCGGGGCATTCGCGTGGATCTGGTACCTGCCGTGTCGACTCAGGAGGGCCTCGTGAAGGAGCTGCCCAGGCCGATCGGACGGGTGCTCTTTGCGGGCGCGGAGGAGGCGCGGCCACTTCTGGCACGTGCGCTCGACGCCGATGTGGTGCCTCTGTACAGAACGGTGCCGGCACCGCCGTCGGAACCGCCGTCCGGTGACCTCGTCGTGCTCGCCTCCGCATCGGCTGCACGGGTGTACGCCACGCTCGGCGCCGGCGTACCTGCTGTGTCCATCGGTCCGCAGACGACCGCGGCGGCTCGGGCGGCGGGTGTGACGGTCGTCGCGGAAGCGGAGCGGCACGATCTCGACGGCCTCGTCGCAGCCGTGGCGGCCGCCGCGCGTTAACGTCGCGCCGTGATCATCACGTTTCTGACCGACTTCGGGCTCGACGACGACTTTGTCGGAGTCTGCCACGGGGTTATCCACCGGATCGCCCCGGATGCGACCGTGATCGACATCACGCACGGCGTGCGGCCCCAGGCGGTGCTCGAAGGTGCGCTGGTGCTGGCAAACGCGCTGCCCTACATGCCCGCAGGCGTCCATCTTGCCGTGGTCGACCCCGGCGTGGGAGGGGCTCGCCGCCCGGTGGCACTGCGCGGCTCCGACGGCCGACTCTACGTCGGGCCGGACAACGGCCTGCTCCTGCCGGCAGCGGAGCGGCTGGGCGGCATTGCCGCCGCGCACGAGTTGACCGGGCGCTCCTACTGGCTCGAGCGCGTGTCCCGCACCTTTCACGCGCGCGACATCTTCTCGCCGGTCGCCGCCCACCTGGCCGCAGGGGTCTCGCTCGACGAGCTGGGGCCGGCGGTGGCGCCGGAGACGCTCGTCCGCCTCGCGCTTCCGGAGCCGCGCATCCTCGCCGGGTCGGTGAGCGCGTGCTGCATCACCGTTGACCGCTTCGGGAACGTGCAGCTCAACGTCCACGCGCAGCACCTCACGGAGATCGGCATCGAGCCCGGGTCGCGCGTCGAGATCGAGCTTCCTACTGAGCGCTACTACGCCGTGGTTGCCGAGACATTCGCCGAAGCGGGGGTAGGCGAGATCGTCGTGTACGAAGACGCGTACGAGAACGTTTCGATCGCCATCTCACGCGGGAGCGCCGCAGAGACGTTCTCGATCGAGCCCGGCGACGGCATCGTGCTTCGTCGCATCGAGACCTGAGCGGGGACCAAAAAAGAACGTCCGGGCCGGTGTGACCGCGCCACGAACGTTCTTGTACGCACGAGGGTAGCCCGTCGCGCTGTGGTGCGCCAGTGAAATCAGGCGCTCACTGCGGGCCGAGTTCGCAAAGTGGGCTGGAATCGTGTCGCGCGACCGGCCGGACAGGGACGCGCCCGATCCGACGCTCGTGCCGGCACCGGCCAAGCCGGCACCGCGGCAGGGGTTTGCCTGGTTGCTCGCTACACTGGCCGCCGCGGCGAGGTAGCTCAGTTGGTAGAGCACACGGCTGAAAACCGTGGTGTCGCCGGTTCGAATCCGGCCCTCGCCACCTGCTCGGATCCGTCCTAAACTCCATGGGATGACGCGTCCACTCGCAACTCTTCTGGCGGCGCTGGTAGTCGCAGCCCTGCTCGTCCCCGGTGCCCAGTCGGCGCCCGTCGCCACGAAGGCCGAGGCGATCTCGATGGTGAGAGGCATCGTGCGCAGGAACGCGGGACGCTGCAAGCTCGCGATGAAGAAGGTCCGGGCGGCTCGTATTCCGCTCGGCTGGCGGGTGACCGTCGACGTGAAGGTGCGCGGCCTGCCCGGCTATGCTGCATGGCACGTGAAGAATGGCAAGGCCATCCCGGCCGACCCGTTCGCCAAGAGCATCGGCAAGGGCTGCCGCTAGCCTCTCGCGCGCCGATGAGCGCGCCGCCCGCCACTCGCTCCGTCGCCGTGATCGGCGCGGCCCTCGACCTCGGCTCCGGCCGTCGCGGCGTCGACATGGGCCCCTCGGCGATCCGATACGCGGGCCTGGACGCGCGTCTCGAGCAGCTTGGCATGGAGGTCGTCGACCTCGGCAACGTTGAGGCCCCGGTTCCCGAGGCGACGGACGAGGGAGACGAGCGGCTGCGCTACCTCGTTCCGATCAAGGCGACGTGCGCCCGTGTCGCCGACCTGGTTGCGAGCGCAGTCGAGGGTGGGCACCTGCCACTCGTGCTGGGCGGGGACCATTCGGTCACGCTCGGCACTCTCGGCGGACTCGCCAAGGTGCGCGGGCCGGGCGGGGTGCTCTGGCTGGACGCGCATGCCGATCTGAACAGTCCGGAGACAACGCCGAGCGGCAACGTGCACGGCATGGTGCTGGCGGCGGCGCTCGGCATCGCAGGGCCGTCTTTCGCGAGCGAGGCCTGGTCGCTGCCCGCCGTCCAGCCGGGCCGCGCCGCGCTCGTCGGGGTGCGTGCGCTGGATGCCGGAGAGCGTGAGCTGCTCGGCAGGCTCGACGCGCGCGTATTCACCATGAGCGATCTCGACCGGATGGGCGTCGAGCCGGTCATGCGTGCCGCGATCGACCATGTGGCGGGACCGGGCTTCGTGCACGTCAGCCTCGACATGGACGTGGTCGACCCCGAGGTGGCGCCCGGCGTCGGAACGCCGGTACGCGGCGGGCTCTCCTACCGCGAGGCCCACCTCGCGCTCGAGCTGGTCGCTGAATCAGAGCTGGCCGGCTCGCTCGAGGTGGTGGAGGTCAACCCGGTGCTCGACCGCGAAAACCAGACGGCCGAGATGGCCGTTGAGCTGATCGCGAGCGCGCTCGGAGCGCGGATCCTCTAGGAGTCCGCTTCGGCCTCCTCGCCGCTGTCCGACGGTTCGTAGTACCGGCGGCCCTTCAGCTCCTCGGGCAGGTGATCCACCTCGAAGCCGCTTGGGTCCGTGTGCGGATAGACATAGCCCCGGCCGCGGCCCAGCTTCTTCGCAGCGCGATAGCTTGCGTCGCGGAATGCGTCGGGCGGGCGCAGATGCCCGTGCTCGCGGGCGTCCTGAGCCGCTGCCCCCAGCGCCTTCATGACCGAGTTGGACTTGGGCGCGCGGGCGAGATAGATGGCCGCCTGCGCGAGATTGAGGCGTGCTTCGGGAAGCCCGACGTGCTCGACGGCATGTGCCGCCGCGACGGCGACCAGGAGCGCGCGCGGGTCGGCGTTGCCGACATCCTCGCTGGCCAACACGATCATGCGGCGCGCGATGTAGCGCGGATCCTCGCCGCCCTCCAGCATCACCGCCAGGTAGTAGACGGCGGCATCGGGGTCTGAGCCGCGCATCGACTTGATGAAGGCCGAGACGAAGTCGTAGTGCGCGTCCCCGCCCTTGTCGTAGACGAGCGGACGCTTGCGGGCGGCATCCTCGATGTGTCGTTCCTCGAGCGCCAGTTTCTCGGCCAGAGCGGTCTGCCAGGCGAGCTCCAGGATGTTGAGAGCGTTACGCGCGTCGCCGCCGGCCCGCTGGGCGATGAGCGCGACCAGCTCATCGGGCACCCGCGCGTCGAGCGCGGCGGCCCCGCGGCGGACGATCGTCTCGAGGTCGTCCTCGGCGAGCGGCTCGAGCTCGTAGATCTGGCAGCGCGAGAGCAGGGCCGAGTTCACCTCGAAGTAGGGGTTCTCCGTGGTCGCTCCGATCAGCGTGACGAGCGCTTCCTCTACGGCGGGCAGCAATGCGTCCTGCTGCGCCTTGTTGAAGCGGTGGATCTCGTCGAGGAACAGGATCGTGCGCTGCCCGGTGCCGCCCAGCCGGTCGCGCGCCCGGGCCAGCACCGCACGTACGTCGCTCACCGTCGCCGAGACGGCCGAGAGCTCCTCGAACTCGGCGCCGGTCGTGTTGGCCACGACGCGGGCGAGGGTGGTCTTGCCGGTGCCCGGTGGCCCGTAGAGGATCATCGAGGTGACGCGGTCGTCGGCGATCGCGCGGCGCAGCGCCGAGCGGTCGCCGAGCACCTGGCTCTGACCCACGAACTCCTCGAGCGTCTGCGGTCGCAGACGGAGTGCGAGCGGCGCCAACTCCGGGAGCCGCCCTCTGGCGGCGTCGGCAAAGAGGTCGCCCATGCGCCCGAAGTATGCTCCCCGCAGGACGATGGCGACCGCTCCGCCCCAGGACGATTACGCGCCGATCCTGCCCGGCAAGGGCGGCTCGGACTACGAGCGTTACCTGCGCACCGACGATCTGCTGGCACTCCAGAAGCCGGAGGATGAGCGCGCGCACCACGACGAGCTGCTCTTCCAAACCGTCCACCAGGCGTCCGAGTTGTGGCTCCAGCTGGCCTGGAACGAGGCCGAGGTGGCGACCGACCATCTGCGTCGTGGAGAGGCGGCGCCCGCGATCCGCCTGTTGCGCCGCTCGGTGGACTCACTGGTGCGCGTCCACGACGCACTCGACATGCTCGAGCACATGTCTCCGTGGGAGTACACGCGCTGGATCCGCCCCGTGCTCGGCCACGGCAGCGGCTTCGACTCCCCGGGCTTCAGCGGCGTTCGCCGGGTTTCGCCCGAGCTCGGCGCCGCGTTCCACGAGCTGCGGCGAGCCGCGGGAGTGTCCGTCGTGGAGCTCTACCAGCGCGGCCGTGAGTTCGAAGAGCTGTACCAGGTCGCCGAGCTCATGATCGAGTGGGACGAGCGCGTCACGATGTGGCGCGTGCGCCACTTCAAGGTGATCGGGCGCATCATCGGCGAGGATGTAGTCGGCACACAGGGCACGCCGGTGGAGTTGCTCGGCAAGCTGATCCACCAGAAGCTCTACCCGGAGCTCTGGCAGGCGCGCAACGAGCTCACCGAGCTCGCCAAGGAGGAGGGCGCGGCCGACTCGGCGCCCACGCCCGGCCACGGCCGTTGAGCTCCGCCGAGGAGTTGAAGGCGCGCGCGAGCGTCGTCTGGGGAGCAGCGCCGTTCGAGCGCATCGTGCACCTGATCGCGCCGCTCCACGACGAGCTTGTGGCGAAGCTTGAGCCCCGGAGCGGCAAGCGGTGGCTTGATGTGGCGACGGGCACAGGGGCCGTCGCGCTTCGTGCCGCGCGCGCCGGCGCGGAGGTGACTGGACTCGACATCGCTCCGGCGCTCCTGGACACGGCGCGACGTCTGGCCGACGAGGAGCGCCTCAGCATCCGTTTTGACCTCGGCGACGCCGAAGCGCTGCCCTACGAGGACAAGAGCTTCGACGTGGTCTCCTCGTCCCTCGGCGCCATCTTCGCCCCAGACCACGTCGCAGTGGCGCGCGAGCTGGCGCGCGTCTGCCGAACGGGCGGGCGGCTGGGTCTGGTCGCCTGGGGCCCGAACCCCGAATGGGAGGCGGTCATGGCCGACTACCGCCCGCCGCCCGAGCCCGCCGCCGCCGATCCAGGCGACTGGGGGCGAGAGGAGTACGTGCGCGCACGGCTCGAGGCCGACTTCGAGCTCGAAGTCGAGACCGGCACGCACTACTGGCTAGACGAGTCCGGGGAAGCGGCGTGGCAGATCACGCTCGAGTCATGCGGCCCGATCAAGACGATGGTCGAGAGCCTCGAGCCGGAGCGTCGTGAGGAGCTGCACCGCCGCTGGGTCGAGTACCAGGAGCGCTATCGAGTCGACGGGGGAGTCCGCGTGCCGCAGGCCTACCTGCTTGCGATCGGTCTGCGGCGCTGATGGCGACGATCTCTCTGCGCGAGGAGGTCATCGACCTTCTGCAGCGCCTGATCCGCCTCGACACGGTCAACCCGCCTGGAAACGAGACGGCGGCCGCTCACCTGTTGCGGGAGTACCTGGAGTCGCAGGGCGTCTCCTGTGAGCTCTTTGCCAAGGTTCCCGAGCGGGCCAACCTGGTTGCGCGGATTCCGGGAAAGGCCGGCGGGCCTCGTCTTCTGCTGCTCTCCCACACGGACACGGTGCTGGCCGATGCCGCCGAATGGCGGCTCGATCCCTGGTCGGGCGAGCTGCGGGACGGTGAGGTCTGGGGGCGGGGAGCACTCGACATGAAAGGCCAGGTGGCCGCGAGCGCCGTAGCGATCGCCTCGCTGGCACGCGAGGGCTTCGAGCCGTCCGGCGACCTCATCTTCGCGGCCTGCGCCGACGAGGAGGTCGGCGACGGCTTCGGGCTGGAGTGGCTGTGCGACGCGCATCCGGGGGCGGTCGCGGCCGAGTACGCCGTGAACGAAGGGGCCGGAGACCGCCTCGTCCTGGGTGGGGGCGTCTTCTATCTGTGCGGCGTCGCCGAGAAGATGAGCTCGCCCTTCCTGCTGCGCGTGCACGGCCGGAGCGGCCACGCTTCGATGCCGGGCATCGCCGACAACGCGCTGGTCAAGGCGGCGCGCCTGATCGAGCGGCTCGGAGATTGGGTTCCGGAGCCACGCCTGGAGCTCGAGACGAGGGCGTTCCTGGAAGCTGTCGCAGGCGAGTCGGCGCCGTCCCCTGCGGACGCGCTGGTTCGCGCGCGTGAGGTCGATCCCCTCGCCGCGGAGACGATCGAGCCGCTGCTTTCGCTGACCGTCTCGCCCACCATGGTGGAGGCGTCCAGGAAGCGCAACGTCATTCCGGCTGTGTGCGAGGTGACGGTGGACTGTCGATTGTTGCCCGGACAGACTCCTGCCGAGGCGGAGATGCTGATCCGCGAGCGGCTCGGGAAGGACGACTACGAGCTCGAGTGGATCGAGGGGGCGGGGGGGACGCGATCGGCGCTCGACACGCCGCTCTGGGATGCGGTGGCCACATGGGTTGAGGAAAACGAGCCGGGTGCACAGGCCGTCCCGACGATCGTGCCGGGATTCACAGACAGCCACTGGGTGCGCAGCCGCTTCGGGACGGTGGCCTACGGCTTCTTCCCGATGCGGGCGATGGATCCCGAGCTGGCCGCGCGCCTCATCCATTCCGCCGACGAGCGGGTGGCGGTGGCCGATCTGGAGCTTGGCGTGGGCTTCCTGCGGCACGTGGCCAGGTCCATCGGAGACGTGTCCGCGGGCAGGTACCCCTAACCTCCTCCCCGCGTCGATCGTAGCGGGGTCGGGCACGCGAGTCTGCGCAGGCACTGCCCCGGAAGGCGCACGTATCGCTACGCGCGGTATCCGCGACGCCGCGGGGTACTCTCTCTCGCATGAGTGACGAGAAGGTGCGGCTGGGCGGCATGGCGCTCGCCAACGGCGTGCTCGTGCACGGCCCCGAGGCGTGGGCGTGCGCCGTGCGCACCGAAACCGGCGAGCTCAAGGTGGCGTCCGGCTACAAGCCGCTACGTGCGTCGCGTGTAAAAGGGCGGGTCCTTCAGGGCCCCGCGCGAGTCGCCGAGGTGTTCGCGCTGCTGCCGCGCGTGCGCAGCCGTCTGCCGGAGGCACGGCTGCCCTTCGAGCGGCCGGCCGTGGTAGCGGCCATGGCCTTCGGCGCGGCTCTCGTTCACGTCGCCCGCAGTAGTGCGCGGATGCCCGCGCTCGCCCAGGAGCTGGTGGGCGCCGCCGCTTCGCTGGCGCCTGCTGCAGCGGCCATGCGTGGCAGCGAGCTGTCCGCCTACCACGGCGCCGAGCACATCTCGATCGGCAGCTACGAGCACGACGAGCGACGGGAGCGAGAGCATGAGCGGTGCGGGACGCACCTCGTGGGGCCGCTGCTCGTCGCTGTGACGCTCGCCAACGTGCTTGTCGCGCGGCTACCCGCTTCCCTGCGCTCGACCGGGCGCCTCGGCGCGACGTTCGGCGCGCTCGCCGCTGCCACCGAGGTCTTCGGCTGGATGCTGCGCAACCCCGACCATCGGGTGGCACGTGCGCTCGCGCGCCCCGGCCACGAGTTTCAGCATCGCTTCGCGACGGCCGAGCCGACCCCTGAGCAGCTCGAGGTCGCCGAGGCCGCGCTCGCCGCCTGCCTCGAGCTGGAGACCAGTGGCGCTCGGCGAGCGGACTAGTTCCGCGCGCGTCGTTGGGTCGCCGGTGACGGTTCGGGGCCGGCCGGGACAGCATGGGTGATACGGCCCCGGAGAGCGTCGAGCCGGCAGCGGCGTCAGCTGTCGGCGGAGCCGTCACCGGCCAGAGGCGCGCGGGGCGGCTGCCTGCCGAGATCTTCGATCTCCCGATCGAGAAGATGCGGGAGGGCTACTACACCGACGCGTACTTCAACCACACGCGCGCCGCTCTGCTCGCCGACGCCCGCCACCCGCGCGTGCTTATGCAGGTCTTTCAGAAGCACGACGCCGTGCTGGGCGGCGTCGACGAGGCCATCGCCATTCTCAAGCTGTGCTCCGACGACTGGGATGCCCTGACCGTGCACGCCCTGCACGACGGCGACCGTGTCGGGCCCTGGGAGACGGTCATGACGATCGAAGGCGACTACACGCTTTTCGCGCACCTGGAGACCCCTTACCTGGGAACGCTGGCGCGCCGGACGCTGATCGCCAGCAACGTGACGCGCGTGCTCGAGGCGGCGAACGGCAAGCCGATCATCTTCATGCCAGCGCGCCACGACCACCACCGCGTGCAGACCGGAGACGGTTACGCCGCCTACGTGGCAGGCGCGCTGCTGGGGGCGCCGATCGGGATGACCACCGACGCGCAGGCCTCGTGGTGGGGCGGGCGGGGCATCGGCACCGTGCCGCACTCTCTGATCGCCGCCTATGGAGGCAACACGGTTCTCGCTGCGACCAAGTTCGCCGAGTGGGCAGCCGACGACTTCAACATCGTCGTCCTGGTCGATTTCGAGAACGACTCGGTGCGCACGGCGCTCGACGTGGCTCGCGCGCTCGGCCCGCGATTGTGGGGAGTGCGGCTCGACACCTCTGCGCAGCTCGTCGATCGCTCGCTCTGGGATGACCTCGGCGACTTCGACCCGCGCGGCGTCAACGAGCGTCTGGTCTCGAAGGTGCGAGACGCGCTCGATCGCGACGGGTTCGAGAGGGTAAAGATCGTTGCTTCCGGCGGCTTCACCGTCGAGAAGATTCGAGCCTTCGAAGAACGAGGTGTGCGGGTGGACTCGTACGGCGTCGGCTCCTGGCTGATCCGGGGCGAGAACGACTTCACAGCTGACGTCGTGATGACGGACGGGCGCCCCTCGGCCAAGGTCGGCCGCCGCTTCAGGCCCAACCCGCAGCTGGAACTCGTCGGCTGATGCCGGGCCTGCCGCTGCCGCCTCATTACATGGCGGAGCACGTCGGCGAGGTCTGGCGTGTGCGCTACGAGGAGCGCGCCGCCGCGGCCGAGGAGTGGGCGCGCGAGCATGCCCTGCAGGCCGCCGGCGACGACACGCTGCGCGTCGGTCTCGTGTGCGTCGACGTCCAGAACACGTTCTGCCTGCCGGACTTCGAGCTCTTCGTGGCCGGCCGCTCTGGCACCGGTGCGATCGACGACAACCGGCGGCTCTGCGAGTTCGTCTACCGGAACCTCGACGTCATCACCCAGATCGTCCCCACCCTCGACACCCACATGACGATGCAGGTCTTCCACGCGGTCTGGCTCGTCGACGAGGACGGCAACCATCCCCCTCCCTACACGCTCGTCTCCGCGCGGGACGTGCTGGCCGGCCGCTGGCAAATCAACCCGGCGCTGCCGAAGGCGATCGGCATGGACGAGGACTACCTGCGCCGTTACCTCGTTCATTACGCCCAGCAGCTAGCCAGCGGCGGCAAGTACGCGCTGACCATCTGGCCCTACCACGCCATGCTGGGCGGGATCGGCCACGCGCTCGTCTCCGCGGTCGAGGAGGCAGTCTTCTTCCACGGCATCGCCCGTCGCAGCCAGCCCGATTTCCGCGTGAAGGGGAACGTGGCGCTCACCGAGCACTACTCGGTGCTCGGGGCCGAGGTGACCGAAGACCAAACGGGCGCTCCGATCGCATCCCGCGACCAGCCGCTCCTCGACGCGCTGCTCGAGTTCGACGCGCTGCTGATCGCCGGCCAGGCGAAGAGCCATTGTGTGGCCTGGACGGTCGACGACCTGCTGACCGGCATCACCGCGGTGGACCGGGGGCTCGCCGAGAAGGTCTACCTGCTCGAGGACTGCACCTCCCCGGTCGTCGTCCCCGGAGTCATCGACTACACCGACGATGCGGACGCTGCCTTCCTCCGCTTCGCGGAAGCCGGGATGCACGTGGTGCGCTCCACCGAGCCGATCGAAAGCTGGCTCGAGCCGCTCGCGGCGCGCGTCTAGGCGAGCAAGTCGCCGAGCTCGCTCACCCTGGGAGTCTACGAGCTACAGGTCATGCTTACCGCTGCCGATGTAGGCCTCGTGCCGGACATCGGGGCTTTCTTGAACGACCTGCCGGGGCATCTCCTCACCTGGTTGCCGCTCGTCTTCTTCGGCCTGATCGTCTACCTGCTCTGGCGCACGCTGCAGCTCATGCCGCGCGTGAAGCCGAGCTCCATCGATCCCAACTCGTCGACCTCGGTGACCTGGAAGGACGTGGCCGGGGTCGAGGAGGCGCGGGACGAGCTCCAGGAAGTGGTCGACTTCATCCGACACCCGAAGCGCTTCGCCCGCCTGGGTGCGCGGGTCCCGAAGGGCATCCTCCTCTACGGGCCGCCCGGCACGGGCAAGACGCTGCTCGCCAAGGCGGTCGCCCACGAGTCGGGCGCGTCCTTCTACTCGCAGAGCGCCTCGGCGTTCGTGGAGATGTTCGCCGGCCTCGGCGCCTCGAGGATCCGGCGGCTGTTTGCGGAGGCACGTAAGAACGCCCCCGCGATCGTGTTCATCGACGAGCTCGATGCCGTAGGCGCGGCCCGTACGGGGCACGGGTTCAACCGCGAGCAGGATCAGACACTGAATCAGCTGCTCGTCGAGCTCGACGGTTTTGCCGACCGCGACCAGGTGGTCGTCATGGGCGCGTCGAACCGCCTCCAGGATCTCGATCCGGCGCTGCTCAGGCCGGGACGGTTCGATCGGCAGGTGCATGTGGCGCCGCCGGATGTGGCCGGCCGTGAGGAGATCCTGCGCGTGCACACGCGGGGCAAGCCCCTCGCCGAGGACGTCGACCTCTTCCTGATCGCGCGCCAGACGGCCGGCCTGACCGGAGCCGACCTCGCCAATATCGCGAACGAGGCGGCCATCTTCGCCGGCCGCAAGGAGCGCCTCTTCATCACCATGGTCGACTTCGAGGGGGCGATCGAGCGGGTCGTGGCCGGCATGCAGCAGCGGCGTGTCGTAAGCGAGAAGGAGAAGCGCATCCTTGCCTATCACGAGGCAGGCCACGCGCTCATGTCTCACCTGATGGGCGACATCATGCCCGTCCAGAAGGCAACCATCGTGTCGCGCGGTCAAGCGCTCGGTTACACGCTCAACCTGCCCGCCGAGGACCGCTACATGCACACGAAGGAGGAGCTCGTGGACATGATGAAGGTCTTCCTCGCCGGCCGCGCCGCGGAGTACGTCGTCTTCGGCCGGGTGACCAACGGCGCCGCCAACGACCTCGAGCGCGTGACGGTGCTCGCCCGTTCCATGGTGTTCGAGTACGGCATGTCCGAAGGAGTCGTGTCACGCACCATGCGTGCCGACAACTACGCCCTTTCCGAGGAGACCAAGAGACTGCGCGACCAGGAGCAGGGGCGGCTCACGGACGTCGCCTACGGCGAGGCAGTACGACTGCTCCAGAAGCATCGCGTGTCGCTCGACCGGGTTGCGCAGGCGCTGCTCGAGAAGGAAACGCTCGACCGCACCGAGCTCGAGGCGCTGTTCCTGGACGTCGACGCCGAGTCGCGCGCCTCGGAGACGGTCGGCACGCCGCGCGTCGTGCCCGCCGCCGACTAGGCGATCGGCAAAACGAGCCCGGTTGACTCTCGGCCAGGCCGCTTTGATGATCGCAGGGGTTGCAGGACTATGAGCTGATCGCGCAGGAGCTGAGCAGCCTTGCTCAGAAGGTCAGTGAGCTGAGGGAGCGCATGGCCGAGGTCGAGAAAAGTGAATGCCCGGCTGGAGGAGGCCGCACTGACGACGGCCCACGCCCTGGAAGAGATCTCGGGCCACTGGGAGGCGGTCTATGTAGCGATGCGTCGCAGGAACAGACCCCAGGAGTCCTGACCTGCGATCGGGCGATGAACGGCGTAGACTCGGCCCCATGAACAGCCTGATCGAGAAAATCCGCAAGTGGCTGGGCCGCGGTAAGAAGTCCTAGCCGTTCTCTGGTCCCACATTTGCGGCAGCAGCCCGAACCCATGCCGATTCTGGGCACGGGCACCGCGCGGGTAGCATCGACTGCGTGACTCCGCGCGACATCCACCACCTGGGCGTCGCGGTCGACGACCTCGACAAGGCCGTCGCCACGTACGAGCGGTTGTTCGGTGCAAAGGTCGAGCATCGGGCGACCGTGCCGGAGCAGGGTGTCGAGGCCGCCTCACTGCGCCTGGGCGCCGGCCGCGTCGAGCTGCTCGCGGCGCTCGGGCGGGAAACACCGGTTGGCCGGTTCCTCGCCAAGCGCGGCCCCGGCATGCACCACGTTGCCTATGAGGTCGGCGACCTGCGCCGCGAGCTCGCGCATCTGAGCGACGAAGGCGCCGAGCTGATCGACGCGGAGCCGCGCCCCGGCCTGTTCGGCCTCCAGGTCGCATTCGTCCACCCCGACGCCGCGCACGGCGTCCTCTCAGAACTGGTTGCAGATGGCTGAACGCATTCGCATCGAAATCGGCTTCGACGGCGGTCAGGGTCTCGCCGCGCTCGTCCCTGTGGAGCATGCCGAGCAGCTGGAGGCAGCTCTCGCCTCCGGATCGGACGGCGTCTTCACGCTCGAGGCGGAGGACGGTCACTACACCGTCTCCCTGCGCCGCGTGGTCTTCGTCAAGCGCTTTGCCCGCGAGACGAGAGTCGGCTTCGGCGCGCTGGAGCCTCCGGGCGCCACGCGCGTCGCCTAGCCGCCCGCCGGCCGCCGCCGCATGGCCCTGGAGGTCGGCATCGTCGGGCTCCCGAACTCGGGCAAGACGACGATCTTCAACGCCCTGACGCGCGCGGGCGCCGAGATCACCGCCTATGCGACCGTCTCGGGAAAGCCCAATGTCGGCATGGCGCCGATCGAGGACGAGCGGGTCGGACAGGTCGCCGCCGTGATCGGCTCTCCGAAGGTGACGCCGGCGGCCGTTCGCGTGGTGGACGTGCCCGGCACCGGGCCCGCGCTGCTCGGCAATCTCCGCCAGGTTGACGGTCTGCTGGCCGTGCTCGACGGATTCTCGAGCAATGCGACTCCCGAGGCGGATCTGGAGACGCTCGAGCTCGAGCTGCTCGTGGCCGACCGTGACCATGTCGAGCGCCGCCTCGAGCGGGTGCGTACACAGGCCAAGTCAGGTGAGGCGGGGCTTCGCGAACAGGTGGCGGAGCTCGAGCGCGTGCTCGCGCATGTCGATGCGGGCGGCCGCCTGCGCGATTTTCCGGGAGGCCTTCCGGCGGAGCTCGAACCGCTCACGACGAAGCCGCTCATCCCGCTCGTCAACGGCCCGGCCGGGCTGGACGGCAAGCTGGAGGCCGAGCTCGCCGAGCTGCCCGAAGACGAGGCGGCGCAGTTTCGCGAGGGCCCGTCAGCCCTGAACGAGGTGATCGCGAGACTGTTCGCGGCCCTCGACCTGATCACGTTCTTCACCGCCAACGACAACGAGGCACGGGCGTGGACGCTGCAGCGCGGCCGTACGGCGGTCGAAGCGGCTGCCGCTGTCCATACGGACATGGCACGTGGCTTCATCCGCTGCGAGGTGATCCGCTGGGACGACCTGGTTGCGTGCGGCTCCCGCGCCGAGGCCGCCCACCGGGGCCTGCAGCGCCTCGAAGGCAAGGCCTACCCTGTTCAGGACGGCGACGTGCTGAACATCCGCTTCAACGTCTGACTTCTAGTCGCCCACAGGTCGCGTCGCGGCAACGGCGTCCAGCTGGTTCGCGTGGTAGAGCACCGCCGCTTCGGCCGTGCGCGCGGCACGCGCGTCGTGGTGGCAGGCGACGGCGTGAAGCAGCTCCGCTCGAACGTCGGCTTCCAGGACGGCCGCGCGTTCCTCGATGAGTCGCAGCCCGAGGTGCACGTGCCCGAGCAGGCGGCCCTCCTCGGTCGCAGCGAAGCTAGGCCCGGGGCGCAGCTCGACTGTTCGCCCGACGTCATGGAGCAGCGCCGCAGCCAGCAGCAGGTCGGTTCGCAGGCGGCCGTGGAGCTGGGCGGTCTCGCGGCACAGGGTGGCCACTCCCACCGTGTGCTCGAGTAGCCCGCCCGCGTAGGAGTGGTGACCATCCGAGGCGGGGAGGCGGCGCATGTGCTCACGGACGCCGTCGTCTGCGAGCACGCGCTGGACGGCTGCCTTGAGGCCCACATGGGAAAGCTCGCCGGCCAGGAAGTCGAGGAAGCCGTCGAGCTCGTCGGCGTCACGTCGCAGCGCCGGCGCCAGGCCTGCGGGATCGACATCGTCTGCGGGCTCGAGTGAGCGCACCTCGAGCTGTAGCCGGTCGCGAAAACGCTCGACGCGGCCGAGCAGGCGGACGGCGTCGCCTTCGCGGAAGCGGCTGTCCAGCAGCTCGACGTCGTTCCAGACGCGCGCATCGATGCGGCCGCTCGGGTCGACGAGCTCGAGCACCAGGTAAGGGGCGCCGGTCTTCGTGCGGCGCCGCTCCTTTCTGGCAACCGCGTAGATCCCCTCGACGACCCGGTCGTGCTCGAGCTCTGCGATCGCGCTCACGGCCCGAGTCTAAGGAGGCAGACGGACGCGGGCCGGCGCGGGTCCGGGTGGTACGCTGCGGCCCGTGGCCGTCGTCCAGCCGTTCCGCGCGCTGCGGTACGACGAGCGGCGGACGGGGCCGCTCGCGCGTCTGGTTGCGCCGCCCTACGACGTCATCACCGCCGAGGAGCGCGGTGGCTATCTCGAGCGCAGCCCCTACAACGTGGCGCGCCTGATCGTGCCCGAGTCGCCCGGCGACGCGGCGCAGTTGTTCCGTTCCTGGCGCAACGACGGCGTGCTCGTGCAGGAGCCCGAGCCGGCCGTGTGGTGGCTGCGCGAGGACTACGACGGGCCCGACGGCGCGCGTCACAGCCGCGAGGGGTTCTTCGCGCTGGTGGAGCTCCAGCCCTACGAGCGCGGCGTGGTGCTGCCGCACGAGCGTACCTACGACGAGCCGAAGCGCTCCCAGCTCGAGCTGCTTCGTGCCGTGCGCGCCAACCTGTCTCCGATCATGCTCCTCTACGACGATCCGGGCCACGGTCCGCGTCACACGCTGGCGCCGCTGGCCGACGGAGAGCCCACGCTCGAGGCCGTCGAGGAGCGGGCCACCACGCGGCTGTGGCGCATCACGGACCGGGAGGCGATCGAGGAGGTGCACGCGGCGCTGGCGGACCGCTCGCTCGTGATCGCCGACGGCCACCACCGCTACGAGACGGCGCTCGCCTTCCATGAGGAGGATGGCTCACCGAGCGGCGCGTTCGTGATGGCAGTGCTCTCGAACACCGTTGGCGAGGGGCTGATCATCTTCCCGACGCACCGCGTCGTCCGCGAGCTCCCGGATTTGAACGGGCGGTTTCGAGTCACGCCGGTCGACGGCGGCGCCCACGACGGCTTGCAGCTCCTCGAGCGCATCGAGCACGGCCATCCGGCCTTTGTCGTCTACCGGCCCGGGCAGGTGGAGATCGTCGAGGCGCCGGCCGAGCGTGTTCTCGACACCGTCGCACTCGAGCAGCTCGGCATCGAGAGCGTTCGCTACACGCCGCGCACCGAGGAGGCTGTGGCGCTCGTCGACTCCGGCCAGGCCGCGGCCGCCTTTCTCCTGCGGCCGCCGACGATGGAGCAGGTGCGGTCAGTCGCCGAGTCCGGCACCACGATGCCGCAGAAGAGCACCTACTTCTACCCCAAGCTTCTGTCGGGCCTGCTCTTTCACGTCGTGTGAATCGCTGGCTCGAGCTGTCGCGGCTGGCGGCCGACGATGTCCGCGGCCTGCTCGCCGAGCTGCCCACCCGCCGCGAACGAGAGCCCGTCGTGGGCAGGGGCCGGGGCGGCGACGACACGACGGCCATCGATGCAGCGGCCGAGCTGGCCGTGGTGCGCCGCCTTGAAGAGCTTCACGCCGAAGGGGTCGAGTTCACGCTCGTATCAGAGGAACTGGGCGAGCGATCATTCGGAGGCGGCCCGCTACGAGTCGTCCTCGACCCGATCGACGGCTCACTGAACGCCAAGCGCGGCGTGCCGTACTTCGCGCTGTCCCTGGCCGTCGCCGAGGGTTCAACGATGGCCGACGTCGCCTTCGGCTTCGTCCACGATTTCGGCACCGGCGAAGAATGGACCGCGGTGCGCGGAGCGGGCGCCCGCCTCAACGGGCGGGGCCTGGCAGCCGAGCACCGCGATGGGCGGATCGAGATCCTCGTCTGCGAGGCGACGCGCACGTCGCTCGTAGCCGACGTGGCGCCCGCGCTTGCCGACCTCGCGGTGCGCTTGCGCATCATGGGCTCCCTGGCGCTCTCGCTCTGCCACCTGGCGGCGGGGCGTGTCGACGCAGTCTGCTCGCTCAAGCCGGCGCGGGCCGTCGACATCGCCGCCGCCCAGCTGCTCGTTCGCGAGTGTGGCCTCTGCATCGAGCTCTTCGACGACGGCCCGTTTGCGCAGGCGCCCCTCGACGTCGAGGCGAGATCGCGCGTCGTGGCAGGTGTGAGCGACGAAGTGTGCGCGCGGGTCGCGGCGGCCATCACCTCCGTGTGAAGCCCGTCCGCATCGGCTGCTCCGGTTGGAACTACGCGCACTGGCGTAACGGCGTCTTCTATCCGCCGCGCCTCCCGCCGCGCCGCTGGCTCGACTATTACGCGCAGCATTTCGACACCGTCGAGGTGAACGCGACCTTCTACAGGCTGCCGCGCCAGGCAGCCGTCGCGAACTGGGTCGAGCAGACCCCACCCGGCTTCCTGTTCGCGGTGAAGATGAGCCGCTACGTGACCCACATCAGGCGGCTGCGAGACCTGGCGCCGAGCCTGGCGCTCTTCTACGAGCGGATCGAGCCGCTCGTCAGGTCGCCCAAGCTCGGCCCGGTGCTCTGGCAGCTACCAGGCACGTTCAGAAGAGACGACGAGCGGTTGGCCCAGGCCCTCGCCCAGCTCCCGCACGGTCGTCACTGCTTCGAGTTTCGTCACGAGAGCTGGTTCGTCGAGGATGTCTACACGCTTCTGCGCGAGCACGGTGTTGCGCTGGTGATCGGCGATACCCCGCGCCGGCCCTTTCAGACCCACGAGCTGACTGCCGACTGGACGTTCGTCCGCTTCCACCACGGCTGGCGCGGGCGCGGCGGCAACTACTCCGAGCGGGAGCTGCACGAGTGGGCGCGGCGGTTCCACGACTGGCGGCGCAGCGTGGAGGTCTTCGCCTACTTCAACAACGACTGGATGGGTTACGCAGTCCGGAACGGGCTGCGGCTCAAGCAGTTGGTAGGAGTCTGACCGCTACTCGGGGGGCAGTGGTGGGCGTGCTCGGGACGCGCCTTCGAGACACCGCCAGAGCGTGGCGGTCGGCACGCGGGCGCAGTGGTGGGCGACGACGTACACGGACGAGCCGAGGCTACGGCGGCGGCCGGCCGGACTCGGTCGATCGCGTAGACGTTCACGTGAGTCTCACGGGTCTGCCCCGCCCGACACGGAAGGGGCACGACACAGGTGTCGAAGCAATGCCTGGTAGTCGCCTGGCCCACGATGCCCGCGGGCACGAGGTGGCGCCTGGACGAGACGGTGCGGTGGACGTATGTCTGGCTGCGGAAGGTCAGCGAGTCGGGAGACGGGCAGCTTGCCGGGCGGGCGACCGTCATGCGCGGGTTGTCTGCAGGTGAGGCGCTGGCCGCCGCGGTCGCCGTAAATATCGCCGCAACGGCGACGACAACGACCGAAGGCCGAAAACCGCGGCGCACGACCTGGTCGCAGAGGCGCCCGCCTGAACGTATCCGGCCACGAAGTACGGGGTCAGGTCGGTGCTACGCTCGAGCCGATGGCCGCGCAACGAGACCAGATCCTGACCGCGCTCGAGCGCGTCATCGACCCCGAGCTCAAGCGGCCGGTCACCGAGCTGGAGATGGTGCGCTCCGTCGACATCGAAGGCTCGCACGCCACGGTCACGATCGCGCTCACGGTGGCGGGCTGCCCGCTTCGCCACAGCTTCGAGGAGCAGGTGCGCGAGGTCGTGCTGCCAGTCGAAGGCATCGAGAGCGTCGCGCTTGCCTTCGACGTGATGAGCCCGGAGGAGAAGACCAGGCTCGTCACCCGCCTGCGCGGCGGCGTCGAGCGCCGCGGTATCTCGCTCGACCCCGGCACGCGCGTGCTCGCCGTGGCTTCCGGGAAGGGTGGCGTCGGAAAGTCGTCGATCACCGCGAATCTCGCCGCCGCGTTCAACGCGCTGGGCGATCGCACCGGCATCCTCGACGCAGACATCTACGGGCACTCGATCCCGCACATGCTCGGCATCCACCAGCGCCCTGTCGTGGTCGACCGCATGATCGTGCCGCCCGTGAAGGGCGACCTGAAGCTGATGTCGATCGGTTTCTTCCTCGACGAGAACGGGCCGGTCATGTGGCGCGGGCCCATGCTGCACAAGGCGCTAGAGCAGTTCCTGTCCGACGTGCACTGGGGGGAGCTGGACACGCTCCTCGTCGATATGCCACCCGGCACAGGCGACGTGGCCATCTCGCTCGGACAGTTGCTGCCCCGGGCCGAGGTGCTCGTCGTTACGACACCGCAGCCGGCCGCGCAACAGGTCGCGGTGCGCGCGGCTCAGATGGCGCAGAAAACGGGCATGCGTCTGCTCGGGGTGATCGAGAACATGTCGTACCTCGTCGGAAGCGGGCAGGAGCTGTTCGGCTCCGGCGGCGGCGAGGAGTTGGCGAACACGATCGAGGTGCCGCTGCTCGGGAGCGTGCCGTTCGATCCACGCCTACGCGAGTGCGCCGACGCCGGCGAGGCGCTCGTCGAGGTCGAGCCGGACGCCGAGGCGGCCCTGGCCATCCAGGAGATCGCGGCTGCCGTGCGCAGCCGCCGTACCGGCGAGATCGTCCGGCCACTGCCCCTGATGTCCTAGAAGGCGGACGGGCGCCCGCAGGCGCCCGTCCAACGTCGCCGCGGAGACGGCCTAGCGGCCGGGCTCCTCCTTCGACTTCTCTCCCTCGGGGCGGTTCTTCGCGCCCTCGGGGCGTTGCTTCTTCTCTTCGTGTCGAGCCTGGGCGTCGTCACGCTTCTTGCAGTGACCTGAATAGACGAGAGCCGCGTTCGCCGAGCCGCCCGTACCGAGCATGCCGTTCGTGAACGCGTCGGCCGAGAAGCCGGCCGAGAAGTTCGCCAGCAGGTGTACGCGTGGTCCGCCGGCCGCACCGACCAGCAGGCCCTCCACGTTGCCGTCGACGTTGACGGCCTTCAGACGAGCCACAGCGCGAGTGTCCGCGTCCTCGTTGCGGATGTGCACGATGCCGGACATCCAGCCGGCGTCCTCGTCCTCGTTGTAGACGCTGTGAATGTTGAGCCGCAGCCGGCCGTTCAGGCGCCGGTCGTCCGAGCTCGCGATCGAGCCGACGTAGATGCCACGGGTGATCGTGTACTTGCCGTCCGAGCCATTGCAGGTGCGGGTGAGCACCCGCTTGGCCTCGGCCGAGAACGTGGCAGACACCGTCTGCGTTTGCGCACCGTTGTCCTGCGCAACCGCGATGCCGGCTGTCGCGAGAGCGACGAGAACCCCCCCGGTCCAGAACTTCAGCCGCTTCATGCGGAACCTCCTTGAGGTTGTCGTGTTGCCCCGACCGCACCGTGCGGATCAGTTGTCAGGTGGGGACAAGCGGGCTGTAAGAGTTCTGTGAGGGACTAGGCTCGATCGAGTGATTTCTCCCGACCAGGCGCGGCGGCGTGTGGAGGCGCTGGGCTTTCCCGAGCGCGAGGCAGGCGTGCTCACGGACCACTTCCTCGATGCGGAGGGGCGCGGGAAGCGCGGTCATGGCCTGTCCCGGATCGAATGGCTGGAGACGCTGCCCGAACTCGACCCTGAAGCGCGTCCCGAACGGCTCGTTCGAGAGCCCGGCTTCGAGCGCTGGGATGGGCGGGGTGCGCTCGGGTATCTGACGCTCGCTGCCATCTGCGACGCGCAGCTCGACGATCCGCCGCAGCGCGCGCGAGTCGTGGTCGCCTCCAACACCTTTCCGACCGGGATGCTCGGGCACTGGGTGCGGAAGCTTGCGGAGGGCGGCCTCGCGGCTGTGCTCACCGCGACGTCTCCGCGCCGCCTTGCCCACCCGGCCGGCGGGCCGGCGCTCGCCGGCACGAACCCGCTTGCCATCGCCGTGCCGAGCTCCGACGGGCAGCCGCTCGTCGCTGACGTCTCGATGGGGCGCGTCACGTACGGAGAAGTGCTGAGCGGCGCGGCGGCTCCCGAGGAGCTCGTCCCGTTCGGCGGCGAGCACGCGCACAAGGCATTCGCCCTGGCGGTCGGCTTGCACACGCTCGTGGACGCGCTGGCAGGCGACGGCTACGGCGCCGTATTGCTCGTGGCACGCCCGGAGGCTGACCCCGTTCCGGCGCTGCGCGCCGCCGCCGGACAGGCTCGTTTGCCCGGCGACAACTAACGTCCGGCCGGTGCGCACGGAGGACGTCCCGCGTCTCGACCTCACACCGGCCGAGCCGCGAGATTCAGTCCACGAGAATCTCCTCGACCTCTTCCGGTCGTTTCGCCGCTTGCCAGGGGGTTAGCTCGCCGAAACGGGCGGCGGGATCACCCGCTGCTACCTGCGTCGGGCCGGGTAGCGGCTGCGAACCGCGGATCGTCGCGGATCGAGTCGAAGTCGCTTTCGTCACGGGCCAACTCGGCCGCCTCGTGGTGCGCCTCGATCGCCTTGCGAAGCTTGTCGAGTGCCTCGTCGCGCTTGCCGACGAGGCTCAGGAGGCAGGCGTAGTTGTAGTTCGCGGCCCAGTCATCCGGGTCGCGCTCGTACCCCTCGCGCATGACGGAGAGAGCACGCTCGTCGTCGCCCGCCCGCTGGTAGGCAAAGGCGGCGAAGCCGAACTCCCAGCCCGATACGTCGAACGGTGCACCAGGTTTCGCGCCGACCGCGACAACGGTCGTGTCGTCCTCTCTTGCGATCGCGCCCCGACGCGTTCCCGGCGGCGCGAAGACGAACGTGCCGGCGGGCGCGTCGATCTCCTCCTCGTCGAGGGTGAACGCAGCCCGGCCGGCGAAGACGAAGTAGAGCTCCTCGTGCTGGTTCTCGCGTTCGCTGTGCTCCTCGACGACCCGGTCGCCGGCGCGCGGCCGTGTACGCGTTGCTGCCGAAGGCCTCGATTCCGAAGTGGCGCCGCACCGGGCGCCACACGAGCCCCTCCTCGTCGACAGGTAGCCGCTCGAGCTCGTCCAGGTGAGCGACCTGGTAGTCGCTCATCCGGGAAAGCGCGGGTCGTCTCGAATCGAGACCAGATCGTCGTCGGTCTTCGCGTACTCGGCGAACTGCGATTCGCGCGAGACCGCCTGGCTCAGGTGCGCGAGGGCCGCGTCGTGCTCGCCGAGGCGGGCTTCGGCGCAGGCAAGGTTGTAGAGGATGCCCCCGCCTTCGGGGTAGCGCTCGTGGGCGTCTGCGAGGATCTCCTTCGCCTTCGCATACTCGCCCTGCTCGAAGAGCGGGAAGGCCTCGGCCGAGTACTCCCAGCCGGAAACGGTGAACGCCTTGCCAGGGGTCGCGCCGATCGCGAGCACCGTTGTCCCGCCCTCCTTCGCCTTGGCGCCGCGGCGCGCCTCGGGATCCCGCACGAACACGAGCGTGCCGCGGGGAGCGTCGATGGTCTCGCCGCCGACCGTGAACTCGGCATGTCCGTCTAGTACGAGGTAGAGCTCCTGGTGCCCGGACCCGGACTCGTCGTGCTCGCTGATCACGTCGGCACCCGGCTCGTCGCCCTTCCAGGCGTTGATCCCGAACGCCTCGATGCCGAAATGGCGCCGCACGCCTAGCCAGTTACCGGTGCTCCAGACATCGGAGAGCTGGGCGCTCGTGTGCTGCTCGGTCGCGGTCATGTCTGCCTCCTCAGTTCTTCGAGAACTACCGGGTCGATGCGCTCGACGCCGTCGATGCGCATCTCCAGATTGGCGTTGCCGGCCCACGCGGGAAACGACTCGTCGAGCGTGCCGTGGAAGCCGAGCCGGCCGAGCCGCGCAGAAAGCTCCTCCGCGAGCGCCTCATCGACGGCGAGCCACCGTTCTCGGGGCGTCTCGCCGAAAATGGCGTCGTGGAGCTCGTAGATGCGCCGCAGCTCCCCGATCGGCTGCTCGTGGTCGTCGACGCGAAGGTCGATGAGCACGTCTGACAGCCCCGCGTAGCCACCGTCGCGCTCTACGACGAGCAGCGATGCCGATTGTTGGCCACGCCGGTCGCCGCCGGCCGCCTGCGCGGCGGCGAGACAGTCGATCAACCGCTCCGCGAGCGGGCGGCCCGAACTGCCCTCGAAGGTCTCGGCGAGCGCGTCGACCGTCTCCTGCGAGACCAGGATGTTTCCCTGCGCGGCGTACCCGCCGCCCGTGCGGCCGCCGGCCCACTCGAAGCATTCGGAGCCGGTGAACGTCGCGCTACCCCCGTCCGCGTCGACGATGCCGACCTGGCGGTGCTCGCGGCCGTCGTCGGCCGAGGTGAGGCGCTCGACGGCCTTCTCGGCCGAGAGCCCGTCGCGAAGAAGCGCGAGTCCCTGCGGCCCGTACCGCGGGTTGGCGAACGCCTGCGTCGCGACGGCTCCTGCCCCCGGCTCGGCCCAGGGCACGACCGAGCCGACGGACAGGAACTTCGACTGCACGGCGACGCCCCATTGCTGTGCTTCGAGGTCGCAGGCTGCGATCGAGTAGGTGGCGACGATTCCTCGCGTTCGAGCGGCGGGAGCCGGCGGCCAGGGACGCGACGGGCTCACCCGTACGTCAGCTCGGTGAGATCGAGGTCGCGCAGGTCGGCCCGGTCAGCCGGCACGAGGACGCACGCCACCTCCGGCCTCGCGAGCGCGGATTTCACCTGCTCGGGAGTGCGGGTGCGCACGACGACCGGGACTCCTTCCGCGTGTGCACGCTCGAGGCGCGCGACGTCTTCGGCGTCGTCGAGGATCAGCGCCTCGTCGAGATCATGTGAGGGATCGCCCTCGACGATCACCTCGGGCACTCTGCGGCCCGTAGACCCGAACCACCTCTCTCTCACGCAGCGACCTTGGCAGGCAGCGTGATCGTCTCGCCCGGTTGCGGCGCCAGCACGTCGACGTCCGGTGCCAGCTCGCGCAGTTCCTCGGGAGTGCCGCGCAGGATCGGGAACGTGCCGTAGTGGCTGGACACGCAGGTACGCACGCCCAGAAGCTCGAGCGCCACCGCCGCCTCGCGCGGTCCCATCGTGAAGTGGCCGCCGATCGGCAGGATTGCCACGTCCGGCTGGTAGATGCGGGCGATCAGCTGCATGTCGCCGAACACGTTCGTGTCGCCGGATGCGTAGACCGTGTAGCCGTTCTCGAACTCGAAGACCAGCCCTACCGGCTCGCCGAGGTAGACGAAGGTGTCGTTCTCGTAGGCGCTGGACGAGTGGTTCGCGTCGGTGAGCGTGATCTTGACGCCTTCCCACTCGACGGTGCCTCCCTTGTTGGGAGCCTGTGCCATGTCCGCTTCGACGCCCTGTCCGGCGAGCCAGCCGCGCAGCTCGAGAAGCGCGATAACGGGGCAGCCGAAGCGCTTGTGCAGCTCGACCGTGTTGCCCACATGGTCGTCGTGGCCGTGCGTCAGCGCGATGAGGTCGACGCGCTCAGGGCTCTTCTCGGCCTCGGGGCAGTTCGGGTTGTCGAGGAACGGGTCGAGATAGATGCGCCTGCCGCCCGGCGTGTCGAAGCGGAACGCGGCGTGGCCGAGCCAGGTGAGGGAGACGTCCGCCATCTTTTCCTCCTTCGTGGTGAACGTTCGTGAGACTAGCGTGCCTACAGCGGGAGCGATTCCGCCGCGTCGCGAGCCACGTCTATGAGGGGCTGGACGGCGAAGAACGAGCCCACGGTCATGACCACGGCCGCGAGAACCGTTGCGCTCAGCAGCCACTCCCGCGGCGGCGAGCCGCCGGAGACGACGAACTGGAGCTCGGCGGACGTGCGCATGTACATGGCGCGGATGATCCCCAGGTAGTAGTAGAGGCTGATCACCGTGGCGGCTACTCCCACCAGCATCAGCCACCACCAGCCCGCGTCGTACGCAGCCGCGAAGACGTAGAACTTCCCGAAGAAGCCTCCGGTGAGCGGCAGGCCGGCGAAGCCGAGCATGAACACGAACATGCCGAGGCCGAGCAGCGGCCGCTCCCAACCCAGGCCGGCGAGGTCGTCGATCGATACCGCGTGGTTCAGCTCGCGCTCGCGGGCCGCGACCACGGCGAAGGAGCCGATCGACATGGCGGCGTAGGGGATCAGGTAGTAGAGCAGCGCGCGGCCGCCCAGCTCGTTGCTCGCGGCGATGGCGATCAGCATGAAGCCGGCGTGCGAGACCGACGAGTAGGCGAGCAGCCGCTTGACGTCGCGCTGCACGAGCGCCGCCAGGTTGCCGACGGCGAGCGAGACGCAGGCGATCACCGCTACGGCCGTCGTCCAGAGCGCGTCCAGCTCCGGGAAAGCCGTCTCCAGCACGCGCAGCGTCAGCACGAGCGCCGCCACCTTCGTGGCCGCGGACATGAAGGCTGTCACTGGAGTCGGCGCGCCCTGGTACACGTCCGGCGTCCACATGTGGAACGGCGCAGCCGACGCCTTGAAGCTGAGGCCGGCCAGCATCATCGCGAGGCCCGCGACGAGGAGTGAGTCCCCGGCCAGGCCGCGCTCGCTGGTGGCGGCGGCGATGCGGTCGAAACCGAGCTCGCCCGTCGCGCCGTAGACGAGCGCCGAGCCGAACAGCAGCACCGCTGAGCCAAAGCTGCCCACGATCAGATATTTGAGCCCGGCCTCGAGCGACTCGTCGCGGTCGACGTCGACGGCACACAGGATGTAGAGCGAGATCGAGAACCACTCGAGCCCGAGAAAGAGCGTCATCAGGTTCTGTGCTGAGACGAAGAACGCCATCCCGGCGGCCGCTGTGAGGAGCAGCGCGTAGTACTCGCCCACGCGGTTTTCCCGAATACCGTGGGTGTAGGAGACGCCGACTGCGAGCAGGCCGCAGCCCGCGATGACGAGCTTGGCGAGCGCTACCAGCTCATCGCGGCGCGCACCGTCGGCGACGATGCTGCGACCCTCGGCGCTATCTGCGAAGAGCAGGGCGGCGGCTACCCCCGCGGCCACGAAAGCAAGCGCGCACGTCCACGCTGCGAGCGGGCGGCGCCAGGCGGGCGGCAGCAGAACGGCGGCGAGCAGGCACACGGCCGCCGCGCCGAGCATGATCAGCTCGGGCGAGAGCGCGAACCAGTCGACGGACGGCTTCACGGCGCGGGCCCCATCAAGTCGGGCGGGTCAGCCTCGGCGCTTCCTGCGGCGCAAACGAAGACGACGGTGCTGTCGCCACGAGCCCGGGCCTCCGCCCGAGCCTCACGCGCTTCGTCCTCGCATTCGGACGGCAGAGCTGCATAGCCCGTCCATCCGGAATCAGCGAAGTCGCTGCTCGCGGCGAGGAACTGCGACTCCACCAGCGCCGCCGGTCCCTCATCGGCGAACGAGCGCTCCGTGATCGCCGCCGGCCAGGCCGAGAGCGCGAGCAGGCAGGCCACGATCGGGACCACCACGGCGAGCTCTGCCGGCCGCAGGTCGAGCGCTTCCTCCGGCACGGCGCTGCCCGGCCGCTCGTGCAGCACGGCCGAGATCAGGCGCAGCATGTACATGGCGGCGAGCACGATCGCGGCGGCCCCCGCAACTGCCCACCCCCAGCCGACGTCGAACGCGCCTAGCAGGATGAGGAACTCTCCGGCGAAGGTGGTCGCCCCGGGTACGGCCAGCGCGATGATCCCGGTCGTCATCAGCAGGGTGGCGAGCGCCGGCCGTCCCTTCGCCATGCCGCCCAGGCGCGCGAAGTCACCGGTCGTCGTGCGCCGCTCGATGGTCCCCGCGAGCAGGAAGAGCGCAGCCGAGACGAGCCCGTGGTTCACGGCCTGTAAGACGCCGCCCTGGAGGCCGGCGTCGTTGAGCGAGAAGAGCCCGAGGGTGACGAGCCCCATCTGCGCCATGCTCGAGTACGCCACGACGCCGCGCAGGTCGGGTGCGCGGAAGGCGACCAGCGAGCCGTACACGAGCGTCACGGCCGCGAGCGCGAGCAGGAGCGGCTGGAAGTCGTCAGCCGGCTCTGGGAACTTGGCGATCACGATTCTGAGGAAGCCGTAGGCCGCTGCCTTCGAGACGACGCCCGAGAGCACGGCGGCGATCTCGGCCGGCGCCTCGCGGTAGGCGTCCGGCAGCCAGCCGTGCAGCGGGAAGAGCGGCGCCTTCACCGCGAAGGCGGCCACGAAGCCCAGGAAGATCCACTCGTTGTCGCTCGTGAAGGAGCTCGTCAGGTCGAACGTGCCCTGCTGCAGGCCGAGCGCGATGATCGCCACGAGCATCAGCAGCGAGCCGGCCACCGTGTAGATGACGAACTTGAGCGTCGCCGCGAGCCGCCCCGCGCCGCCCCACACCCCGATCAGCACGTAGAGCGGGATGAGCATGACTTCGAAGAAGACGTAGAAGAGCAGCAGGTCCTGCGCCGTGAAGACCCCGACGATCGCGCCGGTGAGGAAGAGTGACAGCCCGAAATAGGCCCGAGCCCGCTCGCGCCCTACCCAGAACGCGTAGCCGATCGCCGCTGCGGCGACGATGACCGCGAGGCCGACCAGCCAGATCGAGAAGCCGAAGAAGCCCACGTGGTAGGCGGCGTCGAGGTCGGACGACCATTCCGCGTGGTCGCGGAGCTGCAGCCCCCGCGTCCCGAACTCGAACTCGCGAAGCGCCGTGATCCAGAAGCCAACCTCGGCGAGGGCGACGAGCAGCGCGAGCGAGCCCGCGGTGCGCGCCTGCATGGGTAGCACCCAGATGACGAGCGCGCCCGCCACCGGCAGGAAGATCAGGATGGTGGTGAGCCACTGGCTCATCGGGCCGCCACGAAGACGAGGGCGAGAAGCGCGACGCCGCCGGCCAGCGCCAGGGCATAGGTGCGCACAAGACCCGTCTGAGCCTCCCCGAGGCGCGCACCGGCGCCGCGCGTCGCGAAGCCGAGGCCACGCAGCGACCCGGCGATCAGCGGCTGCTCGATGAAACGGAGCCAGGCGCCCGCCAGCGCGACGGCCGGCCGGTAGAAGAGCAGTTCATACGCCTCGTCGGCGTAGAACTTGTGCTCGAGCAGCGTTCGTAGCGCGGGTACCCGTGGTGCGTCAGCCTCCCGCGCGCCGTAGATCCGCCACGCGACGGCGATGCCGATCAAGCCCGCCGCGACGGCAAGTGCGCTCGCAAGGAGGTCCTGGCTCGTGGACGGCTCGAGGAGCGCTTCCGCGGAGGGCTCCAGGAAGTCGGCCAGAGGATGCCAGACGCCCGGGATCTGGATCAGGCCGCCGATCACGGAGAGCACGGCGAGCACCGCCACGGTCGACGTCATCCAGAACTGCCCTTCGCCGTGCTCCGCGTGGAAGTGCTCGCGCACATACGGCGAGGGCTCGCCGCCGAAGACGATGAAGATCATCCGGAACGTGTAGAGCCCCGTGAGCAGCGCGCCGAGCAGGCCGGCGGCGAAGAGGGTGTAACCCCAGGCGCTCTCGTCGGCGAGCGCCGACGCGAGGATCGAGTCCTTGGAGAAGAAACCGGACAGCGGGGGCAGGCCAGAAAGCGCGAGCCCCCCCACGAGCAGCGCGACGTAGGTTCGCGGCAGGTAGCGGCGCAGCCCGCCCATGTTGCGCATGTCCTGCTGGCCGACGAGTGCGTGGATGACGATGCCGGCCGCGAGGAAGAGCAGCGCCTTGAAGAAGGCGTGCGTCATCAGGTGGAACATCCCGTTCGCGTACGCCCCGACGCCCGCGCCCACGAACATGTAGCCGATCTGCGACATCGTCGAGTAGGCGATGACGCGCTTGATGTCCGTCTGCACCAGGGCGATCAGCCCGGCGGCGAGCAGCGTGACGGCGCCGAGCCCGGCGGCCAGGTCGTGGATCGAGGGCGCCGCTTCGAAGATCGGATGGGTACGGACGATCAGGTAGACGCCTGCGGTAACCATCGTGGCCGCGTGGATGAGCGCGCTCACGGGCGTGGGGCCCTCCATCGCGTCCGGTAGCCACGTGTGCAGCGGCACCTGCGCCGACTTCGCCACCGCGCCGCCGAGCAGCCCGAGCGCGACCAGTTCGGGGAGCCTGCCCCCGCCGAGCTCGCCGCTCTCGACCGCCTCGAAGACGCCGGGCAGCTCGATCGTCCCGGTGTTGACGACGAGGATGAAGAGCGCCAGCGCAAAGGTGGCGTCGCCGACCGCGTTCATGATGAACGCCTTCTTGGCCGCCGCGACAGCGGCCGGCCGCTCGTGCTCGAAGCCGATCAGCAGGTACGAGCAGAGGCCGACCAGGCCCCACCCGGCCAGCATGATCAACAGGTTGCCCGCCTGGACGAGCAGCAGCATCGAGAAGACGAAGAGCGTCATGTAGGCGAAGAAGCGGCGCTCCTCGTCGGCGCCGTCCATGTAGCCGATCGAGTAGGCGATGATCAGCGAGCCGACGCCGGTGACGATCAGCATCATGAAGACGGCGAGCGGGTCGACGACCAAGCTGAGCCGGAAGTCGAGATCGCCTGCCGTAAGCCACGTCCACGCGCTCGTGTACTCCGTGCGCTCCTCTGCGTCGCGGCCGAGCATGTCCACGAAGGCGATGACGGCCGCGACAAAGGCGACGGCGACCGACAGCGTTCCGAGGTAGGCGGCCGCGCGCCGGGAGATGCGGGTGCCGGCCAGCGTGATGAGGAGTGTGCCGCCGAGCGGCGCGAGGAGACAGATCCAGGCTGCTCCGACCACGCGTCAGCCGCGCAGGGCTTTGAGCCTGTCGACGTCGAGGACGAGGCGCCCGCGCGCCATCGCCACGATCAGACCGAGCCCGACGACGACCTCCGCGGCGGCAACGGCCATCACGGCGAGCGCGAACACCTGGCCTTCGGAGGTGCCCACGTGGCGGGCCATGCTGATCAGCGCCAGGTTGGCGCCGTTGAGCATGATCTCCAGGGAGAGCAGCACGATCAGCGGGCTGCGGCGGAGCATCACGCCCACCGCGCCGGTCGAGAACAGGAAGGCCGAAACGGCCAGGTACCAAGAAATGTCGGGGCCCCTCATGTCTCCTCCGGCGGCGGCTCGCGCTCGAAGCCGAGAAGGACGCTCCCGACTGCGGCGGCCAGCAGCACGATCGAGGTGATCTCGAAGGCCAGCAGGTGGTCGGTGAGGAAGCTGCGCCCGATGTCGGCCGGGCTGCCGAAGCCTTCTGGGACGGGTGCCTCGTCCGAGAGCCGGTTCCCCACTGCGAGGCCGATCACGGCGATCACCTCGACGAGGATCGCGCCCCCGGCGACAACGGCCGCGAGCGTCTGCACGTTCGGCCCGCCGGCCCACGGTGCATCGGCGCGGCGGCCGAGGTAGGCAATGACGAACAGGAACATGACCATCACGGCGCCCGCGTAGACGAGCACCTGCGCGGCGGCGACGAACTCCGCGTTCAGCATGAGAAAGAGGACGGCGAGCGAGGCCAGGTTGCCGATGAGCGCGAGGGCGGAGTAGAACGGGTTGGAGAAGCTGATCACGGCCACGCCCGAGCCGAGGCAGGCGAACACGGTCGCGAACCAGACAACCCAGACGAGGAAGTCAGCCATCAGCGGTCACGAGCTGCGCAGATCGCGAAAGGTGCGGTTGGGCCGCCAACTAGCTGCGGGCCTTGTATGCGGGGATCGGCGTGTCGTAGAGAGCGCGGTCGGCGACCGGCACCCGCTTCACGGGCGGTGCGAGGAGCATGTCCTTCGTGTAGATGAGGTCGTCGCGCGAGTACTCGGAGAACTCGAACTCCTGCTCCAGCGTGATCGCGTCGAACGGGCAGGCGAGCTCGCAATAGCCGCAGAAGATGCAGCGGCTCAGGTTGATCTCGTAGATGCGGGCGTAGCGCTCACCCGGCGAGACCCGGTTGGCCGGCGTGTTCTCTTCTGCCACGACGCGGATGCAGTCAGCCGGGCAGGCGGCGGCGCAGAGCGAGCAGCCGACGCACTTCTCGAGGCCGTTCTCATGCCGCCAGAGGCGGTGGCGGCCGCGGAAGCGCGGATAGACCGGCCGCTTGTACTCGGGGTACTGCTGCGTGATCGGCTTCCGGAAGATCTGCCGCAGGGTGACGCCAAACCCTTTGACACTGTCAATTGGCTGGGGACTCATTCGCGTCCCTCGCCGGCGGCGGCTCCCGCCGGGCAGAGCCCGGCTCCGCCACCGACTGACGCCGCTCGCGGCACGGGGCTCTCCGGGCCCGTATTACCCATACTGTTCCCTCCGGCCCCGCACCGCGACCGGCGCCCGAGGAACGCGAAAGCGCCTCTCGAGACCTCGCAACACGCGAGGCGAGGTCGCCGGTGGGCCAGCATCATCAAATCGCCACCACGAGTGCTGCTGTGACGACGGCATTGATCGTGGCCACCGGGAGCAGGATTTTCCAGCCGAAGTCCATCAGCTGGTCGTAGCGCAGCCGCGGTAGGGACGCGCGTATCCAGATGAACACGCACACGAAGACGAAGACCTTGAGGACGAACCAAAGCGGCCCGTAGTCGTCGCCGATCGGCCCGTCCCAGCCGCCGAAGAAGAGCGTCACGCACAGCGCCGAGAGAGTCAGCATGTTGATGTACTCGGCGGTCTGGAAGAGTCCCCAGCGCATGCCGCTGTACTCGGTCTGGTAGCCGGCGACGAGCTCGGTGTCCGCTTCGGGCAGGTCGAACGGCGCACGGTTCGTCTCGGCGACGCCGGCCACGAAGAAGACCAGGAGCCCGACGATCTGCGGCGCGGCGTACCACCAGCCGTCCTCCTGCGCGTTGACGATCTCGACCAGCGACAGCGAGCCCGCCATCAGCACCACGCCGAGCACGCTCAAAGCCAGCGACACCTCGTACGAGACGAGCTGGGCGCAGGTACGCATCGAGCCGAGCAGTGAGAATTTCGAGTCCGACGCCCAGCCGCCCACGATGAAGCCGTAGATGCCCAGCGAGCCGAGCGCGAAGAGCAGGATGAGCGAGATGGGCACATCTGCGATCACGCCCGAGATGTCGTAGTCGCCCACTGTCCAGCCTGGTCCCCAGGGGATGACTGCGAAGGCCGCGATCGCCGTGGCCGCGGACAGGAGCGGCGCCCCGATGTAGAGCACGTCGACGCCGGTCGGCGGGTAGTAGCTCTCCTTGCGGATCAGCTTGATGAGGTCGGCGATCGGCTGGAGCAGACCATACGGGCCGGCTCGGTTCGGGCCGTAGCGGAGCTGCATGCGCCCGAGCAGCTTGCGCTCGAGCCATGTCGTGTACGCGAACGCTGCCATGACGAGGTTGACGATCACGAGGGACTTGGCCACGTCGATCCACCACGGCTCGTTCACGCCACGGCACCCTCTTCGACGTCGGTTCGGACGGGCGCGACGTCGACGTATAGGCCGAGGCCGACGGCGTATTCCTCGGCGATGCGCACCACGCCGGCCGCAAGCTCCTTCCTGGCCATCGCGCGTAGTGCGATGGCAGTCCCGTTCGACCTCACGATCACGTTGTCCCCGGTCGCGATGTCGCGTGCCGCCGCATCCTTTTCCGACAGCTCGACTGCCCGGGCCGGGCGCTGGAATTCCAGCTCCGGCACGCGCTCCACTGCCGGGCCTGCGAAGAGCGGCCGGTACGTGACGAGCCGCAATCCGGCGCCGTCCTCCTCGTGCGCGCTGAGCTCGTCCGGCGCCTCTGCCGCCGGCGGCTGGACGCGTCCAGGCAGGACGGCCTGGTCGGCGACGTCGCCGAAGCCGAGTCCGCCGTAGCCGCGGCTCGAGAGCTCGGCGAACAGGTCGGGTATGTGGTGCGGGATGTCGACGCCGACCCGTCGTCCCAGCTCGGCGATGACGCCCACCTCGTCCGTTGCCGGCGGGATGGAGGCGCGCCGCAGGCGCTGCAGGCGGCCCTCGAGGTTGAGACTCGTGCCGTCGCGCTCCAGGTAGCTCGTTCCGGGCAGCAGCAGGTCGACCCAGCCGACGAGCGGCCGCCGGTACTGCGCGAACGCGATTACCGCATCGGCGTGCTCTGCGAGCGAGCGCACGCTCGGGTCGGCCGCAGCCTCGTCTCCCGACACGACGAGCAGCCGGATGGGGTGCGGATCGTGCTCGTCCGCGTCCTCACAGCACGCCCACGCATCGGCGACGCCCCGGGCGTTGGGCGTGGCTGGCAAGTAGAACGCAGCGCAGCCTTCGCGGTCCGCGAACCCCAGGGCTCGCGCGCACGCCGCCAGCTCGGTGCCGCCGTCGCCGCCCGGGCTGGACCAGATGAGCACTGCCCGCTCGCTGGCGCGCAGCCTGCGGGCGAGTGCACTCCGGCCGGCCGCCAGGCGGCGGCAGGCCTCGGAGGCGCTCCCCGGTGGTGCCTGGACGGAACCGGCTACGCCGACCGTCACCACGTCGGCGCCCTTTCGGCTCGCCGAGCGCATCCAAAGGTCGACGATCGGCGCCCGCTCCGCGACTGGATCGTCGCCGATCACCACGACGAGCTCGGCATCGCGGATAGTCGAGAGCGGCCCACGGAAGGCGTCGAGCGCCGGGCTGGTCGGCTCCGGGAGCAATGCGGAATGAGCGCCTAGCCCGCCGCGCAGAAGGCGTCCCAGTGCGTAGGCCTGCTCGACCGTCTCGGAGCCTGACAGGGCGGTGACGATGCGTCCCTCGGCGCCGCGTAGGAGCTCCTCCGCCCTGTCGAGCGCCTGCTCCCACGAGAGCTCCTCGAAGCGCCGCGGGCCTGCTTTCCGTAGCGGCGCAGTAACGCGGTCGTTGGCGTACAGCGACGGGTAGGCGAAGCGTCCCTTGTCGCACAGCCACCCCTCGTCGACCTCGGGGTGGTTGCGGCTCAGGACACGCTTGACCTTGCCTTCGCGCGTGGTGACCGTGATGTTGCAGCCGACCGGACATAGCCCGCAGACGGTCGGCACGTTCTGGATCTCCCACGGCCGCGCGTCGAAGCGGTAGGTCGTGGACGTGAGCGCGCCGACCGGGCAGAGCTCGATCACGTTGCCCGAGAATGGCGCCCGGTACGGCTCGTCCTCGAACGTGGCGATCATCGAATGCGCGCCGCGCTCGCGGGCGATCAGCTGGCCGTCCTCCGCAACGTTCTCCGAGAACCGCGTGCAGCGGTAGCAGAGGATGCAACGGTCGCGGTCGAGGGCGATCAGCGGACTGATGGGGATCGGCTTGTCGAACGTCCGCTTGAGAAACGTCATGCGCGTCGAGCCCGGGCCCCAACGGAAGGTGAGGTCCTGCAGCGGGCACTCGCCGCCCTTGTCGCAGACTGGGCAGTCGAGAGGGTGATTGATGAGCAGGAACTCGAGCGTCGCGTTCTGGCCGTCCGCGGCCTGCTCGGAGGTCTGCGCGGTACGGACGACCAGGCCGTCCTGGGCGGTCAGCGTGCAGCCGGCCTGCAGCTTCGGCATCCCCTCGACCTCCACGAGGCACATGCGGCAGGCGCCGACGGCCGCCCCGAGCCGCGGCTCGTAGCAGAAGACGGGAATCTCGATACCGGCCTGTATGGCCGTCTCGACGAGCCCCTGGCCCCTGGGCGCCTCGACCTCGCGCCCGTCGATCGAGACGCTGACGAGCTCGGGCGTGCTCATCGCACACCTCGGCTCTCAGCAGTGACCGTCACTGTTACGGCCGTCACGCCGGGACCTCGGCCGCCACCGGGCTGTGTGCGCGCTGGTTTACCGGCGCCATTAGGTTCTCGAGCGTCGACCGGCCCTTGAATGGGCAGCCGCCGCGGTCGATGTGCTCCTGGAACTCGTCGCGGAAACGGTCGACGTAGGCTGCGACGGGCGCCGCGGCGAAGTCGCCCAGGGCGCAGAGGCTCTTGCCCAGCACGCGATCGCACATCGACACCAGCAGCTCCAGGTCGCCGGGCTTGCCACGGCCCTCTTCGATCCTCTCGAGCAGCTGCACCATCCAGCGCGTTCCCTCGCGGCACGGCGTGCACTTCCCGCACGACTCGTGCATGTAGAACTGGGTCGCCCGCAGGGCGAGCTGCACCATGCAGCAGCGGTCGTCGATGACGATCACGGCCGCCGCGCCGAGCTGCGAGCCTGCCTCTGCGACGGAGGCGATGTCGAGCGGCGTGTCGATCTGATCGGGCATCAGCACCGGCACCGACGAGCCCCCGGGGATGATCGCCTTGAGCGTGCGGCCAGCGTCGAGCCCCCCACCCAGGTCGTAGATCAGTTCCCGCAAGGGCGTGCCGAGCTCGAGCTCGTAGTTGCCCGGCCGGCGGATGTTCCCGGAGAGCGAGAAGACAATCGTGCCCGGTGAGTTCTCGGGGCCGAGGCTCGCGTACCACGCGGCGCCCCTCTGGATGATGGGCGGCACCGTCGCGATCGTCTGGACGTTGTTGATCAGCGTCGGCGACGCGTAGAGACCCGAGACGGCGGGGAAGGGCGGGCGGGAGCGCGGCTGCCCGCGCTTGCCCTCCAGGGATTCCAGGAGCGCCGACTCCTCGCCGCAGATGTACGCGCCGGCACCGCGGTGCAGGACGATGGTGACGTCGCCGAGCAGGTTCGCGGCCCGCACCTGCTCGAGGGCCGGCTGTAGCACCTCGAAGCAGTCCAGGTACTCGCCGCGGAGATAGATGAACACGTTCTGCGACTCGATGGCGTGCGCCGTGATCAGGCAGCCCTCGATCAGCCGGTGCGGGACGCGCAGCATGATCTCGCGGTCCTTGAACGTCCCCGGCTCGGACTCGTCGGCGTTGACGACCAGGTAGGTCGGCTTTGCCGTTCCCTTGGCCAGGAAGCTCGCCTTGCGGCCCATCGGGAAGCCGGCGCCGCCGCGGCCGCGCAGGTTTGCGCCGGTGATCTCGTCTACGACGGCCGTCGGCTCCATCCGGCGGGCGCGGTCGAGCGCCTGGTACCCGCCGACCGCCCGGTACTCGTCGAGCTTGCTCAGGTCGCGCTCGTAGGCGCCTTCGAGAACGACCTCGAGCCTAGGCACCGCGGATCTCCGCGACGATTCCGGGTACGTCGTCCGGATTGACCGGCTCGCGGTAGCGGTGATCGACGGCCACCACGGTGCCCCATCCGCAGCCCCCGGCGCACTCGACGGTGCGCAGCGTGAAGCCGCCGTCCTCGGTGGTCTCGCCCGCCTGCACGCCGAGCTCCTCCTGGAAGGCCTCGAGCACCTGCTGAGCCCCCAGCAGCCCGCAGGAGATGTTGGTGCAGACCTCGATCAGGTGTCGCCCGACCGGCTCCAGATGGAACATGTCGTAGAAGGACGCCACCGACTGGCAGTAGGCAGGCGTGACGCCGAGCGCGGCGGCCACCTCGCGCAGCGCCTCGGGCGGCAGCCAGCCGTAGCGTTGCTGTGCGAGGCGCAGCGCCGGCAGGGTCGCCGAGCGCGGATCGGGATACTCGGCCATCACCGCGCGTATTGCCTTGGCGAGCGGGCGAGCGCTCACCCGATCCTCCCGAGCGAGATGAAGGCGCAAGATCGCACCCGCGGAAGATGCGGAGCGCTCCGCGCCGAGGTCACCGATCAACCTCCCCCATGACGCTGTCCAGCGAGCCGACGATCGCGATGAAGTCGGCGATCAGCGCGTCCCTCATGCAGGTGGCGGTCGCCTCGAGCGCCGCGAAGGAGGGCGCACGGAACTTCACGCGCCACGGCCGGGGCCCGCCGTCCGACACGACGTAACAGCCCAGCTCGCCGCGCGGGGACTCGATCGTCGTGTAGATCTCGCCCTCTGGCACGAGGTAGCCCTCCGTGACGATCTTGAAATGGTGGATGAGCGACTCCATGGAGGTGTGCAGCTCGTGGCGCGGCGGCAGCACCACCTTGCGGTCGTCGGCGATCCACGGTTCCCCCTCCATCGCCTCGAGCCGGTCGAGGCATTGCGAGACGATGCGCGTCGACTCGCGCATCTCTTCCATGTGCACCCGGTAGCGGTCGTAGACGTCGCCGTTGTGGTAGACGGGTACGCGAAAATCGAGCTCGCCGTAGGAGAGGTACGGCTGGTCCTTGCGCAGGTCCCAGTTGATCCCCGAAGCGCGCAGGACCGGCCCCGATTGGCCGAGCGCGATGGCGTCGTCGGCCGACAGGAGGCCGATGCCCTGCGTGCGCTCCAGCCAGATCTCGTTACGGTCGACGAGCGCCTCGTACTCGTCGACCGCCCGCGGCATCCAGTCCACGAACTTGCGGCACTCCGGGAAGAAGCCCGGCGGGATGTCCTCGGAGAGGCCGCCCGCCTGGAAGTAGCGCGTGTGCATGCGCGCTCCGGTGACCAGCTCGAAGAGGTCGAGGATCAGATCACGCTCGCGGAACGTGTACCAGAACATCGAAATGGCTCCGAGCTCGAGCGCGGCCGTGCCGAGCCAGACCAGGTGCGAGTGGATCCTGTTCAGCTCGCAGAGCAGCGTGCGCATCCACGACGCCTTGCGCGGCACCTCGATGCCGAGCAGCTTCTCGATGGCGAGCACGAAGACGAGCTCGTTGTTCTGGAAGGAGACGTAGTCGATCCGCTCTGGGTACGTGATCGCCTTCCACCACGTCTTCTGCTCCATGTTCTTCTCGAAGCCGGTATGCAGGTAGCCGACGACCGCCCGCAGGCCGACCACGCGCTCGCCTGACAGCTCGACGACGAGCCTCAGCACACCGTGCATGGAAGGGTGGTTCGGCCCGAAGTTCACCTCGAGCACGTCGCCGCTCTCTCGCAGTGCCTGCGGCACCTCGAGAATGGTCGGAACTCGTGCCGGGATGCGCGTGCCCTCGTAGATCGAGCGCGGCTCGCTGGTCCTCTCGGGGCGCTCGGCGATCGCCACGTTGCCGCCTTACTCCTCGCCTGAGAAGCGCACCGGCTCCCCGCCGATCGCGTAGTCCTTGCGCAGCGGGTGACCGACCCAGTCGTCCTCCATGAGGATGCGCGTCAAATTGGGATGCTCTGTGAAGGGGATGCCCATCAGGTCGTAGGCCTCCCTTTCGTGCCAGTCGGCAGTAGGCCAGACGCTGACGACGCTCGGTACCGGCTCTCCATCATCGAGCCACACCTGTACGCGTAGGCGCGATGCTCCCTCGCGCACCTGGCCGGCAACGGCTCCGGAGTCGGCGGCTCCAGCCGTCGACCCAATCGCTACGCCGTCTGCCGCCTCCTCGTCTCGCCCGGCTCCGCCGTCGCCTGACGCCGCCGGCGGCACAGTGCTCTCCGGGGCCGCGTTGCCTGACACTGTGCCCTCCGGCCCCGCACCGCCAGCGGCGCCCCAGGAACGCGACCGGGGAGCGAGTGCGAGCAGGTGGTAGTTGACCGAGAAGCGTTTTGGCTTCCCCTCGGGCAGCCGCGCGTAGCCCTGGGAGCCGGGCGCGTTGATGTCGCGGCCGGCGGCGGTGCCGATGTAGCCCGCCACGCCGCGCTCGCCCCAGCCCAGGTAGTCGGTTGCGCTGACGTCCGAGAGAAACCAGAAGCCGAGCTCGTCACGCAGGTGCACGCACGCCTCCACGAGCCGCTCGGCGTCGACGACGATCGTCGTCTCCCCGTAGGCATCTCGCGTCTCAACGAGTCCCGGGACGCTGTCGTACTTCAACTCGCCACCCCGCGCAGCTCATAGGCAGGCGGGATGCCCGCCTGCACCTTCTCGTGGAGGCGCACGATGCCCTCCATGAGCGCTTCCGGCCGCGGCGGGCAGCCGGGCACGTGGACATCGACGGCGACGATCTTGTCCACGCCCTGCAGCACGGCGTAGTTGTTGAACATGCCTCCCGAGCTCGCGCACGCGCCCATGGCGATCACCCACTTCGGCTCGAGCATCTGGTCGTAGATCTGGCGAAGCGGAGCGGCCATCTTGTGCGCGACGCGCCCCGAGACGATCAGCAGATCGGCTTGCCGCGGCGACGAGCGAAAGGCCTCCATGCCGAAGCGCGCAATGTCGTACCGCGCGGAGACGATCGCCATCATCTCGATCGCGCAGCAGGCGAGCCCGAACGTGTCCGGCCACATGGACTTCGACTGCGCCCAGGCGATCGCCTTGTCCATGGTCGTGAGCATCAGCTTCTGCTCCAGGTCGCCGCCCAGCTCCTGCTCGAACACGCCGGGGCCGCGCTCGCGCATCAGCACTCGCTCGGAGCGCAGGCCGAAATCGGCGAGCCGCTTCTCGCCCTTCACCGCCACTGCAGCGCTCCCTTGCGCCAGATGTAGACGTAGGCGAGCACGAGGATGCCGATGAAGAACAGGAACTCCCAGAACGCAAACCAGCCGAGCGGCTCCAGGACGACCGCAAGCGGATAGAGAAACACGATCTCGATGTCGAAGACGATGAAGAGCATCGCCGTCAGGTAGAAGCTGACCGTGAAGCGCTGTTCGGGCGGCGGGCCGAGGGAAACGCCCGACTCGAACGGGAGCATGCGCGACCGGTTCCGAGAGCGCGGCCGCTGCGCGAAGACGAACGACATGAGGATCATGGATGCCGGGATGATCACCGCGAGGGCGCCGTAGATCAGGAACGGCAGCCACCGATCGAGCATCCGACGCGGGCAAGTTACCAACTCCCCGGCGGCCGCACGAGGTCAAGCGAAAACCGCTCAACCGTGCGTGTACGCGCTGTTACAAAGTCGGGTTCCTCCGCGTACCTGCAAGACCCGCCTGCCGCGCTACACTGAGTCTCGATGGCAACCACCGAGCAGCCCGTCACGATTCTCTCGCTGACCGAGAGTGCGGCCGTCAAGATCAAGCAGCTGATGGCGGAGGACTCCGACGAGGAGCTGGCAGTCCTGCGCATCGCGGTGCAGGGCGGTGGCTGCTCCGGCTTCCAGTACGCGCTCGGCTTCGACCGTGGCGCCCAGGAAGGCGACCATGAGATCACACTGCACGGCGTGGACGTCGTGGTCGACCCGTTCAGCGCGCCGTACCTCAAGGGCACGGAGATCGATTTCGTGGACGGCCTGCAGGGCGGCTTCGCCATCAACAACCCGAACGTCTCGGCGGCCTGCGGCTGCGGTCACTCTTTCCAGGTCGATGACGAGACCGGCGAGCCGGTTGCCGATGCCGGCGCAGGCTGCGGCTCAGGCTGCAGCCACTAACCCGGATTTCCGTAGACAGCAGCCGGCGCAAGCCTTAATCTCCGCGCGTCAATCGAGCCGGAGGTCGCCGTGCTGACCGTCTATCGCTACTGGGGTTCGCTGGTTCTGCTCTTGATCGTGCTGCAGGTCGGTTTCGCGGGCTACGGTGCCTTCGACGTCGCGAAGCAGACGGACGGCGGCACCGTGGACGAAGACTTCTTCGAAGACGCCTTCGGTCTTCACGCCGGGGTCGGCTACCTCGTCGTGCTGGTGATGCTTCTCTTCCTGATCATCGCGCTCGTGGCGCGGCCGGGGCGTCAGCGTGTGACGCGCGTCGGGATCCTCTTCGGACTCGGCATCCTTCAGGTACTGCTGGCCTGGTTTGGCTTCGAGGCACCAGTGATCGGGTTCTTCCACCCGGTCAACGCGCTCGTCCTGACCGGCCTGAGCGGCTGGCTCGTCTGGGACGCCTGGCGCGGCGGCGTCGGGCCCGTCGGGACGCCCGCCGTCTAGGCCGTTCGACAACCCGCCGAACCGTCCCCTCGGTTACTCGGGGTGGTTATGCGCGCCCCCGCCCACGCGAAAGGGCGTGTGGACGCCTTCGTAGGCGACGTGCATGACGAAGCCCTCCGCCGCGTGGGGGAGGTTGTGGCAGTGGTTCAGCCAGACGCCCGGGTTGTCCGCCCTGAAGGCGACCTCGTAGCTCTCGTCGGCCTCGACGTTGAGCGTGTCCGACCACCAGGGCGTCGCGACGGGCTGGCCGTTGTGGCTCAACACGAACACGTGGTGGCCGTGCAGGTGCATCGGGTGAACCGAGCCCGTGTCGTTCTGGATCGTCATCTTGACGAGGTCGCCCTCGCGCACGACGAATACGGGAGCGTCCGGGAAGAGCTTGCCGTTGATCGCCCAGTGCATGCCCGGATCGCCGTCCACGAAGCCCGGTTTGCGGTCGATCTCGAGGCGAAACGTGCGGTCGAACGGGCTCTCCGGAGCGATGGACTGCTCGGGGCTGCCGTAGCTCGTGAGATCGAGCTCCGGGCCGGGCTCGGGAGGCGGCGGCGCTGCCATGCCGTCTGCGCTCAGTGCGAGCGCGGTCTTTCCGCCGACGAGTGTCAGCCCTACGGGCCTCTCGGGCATCGTGAACTCGACGTCATAGCGTCCGCCCCCGGCCAGCTCGAGCGTCCGGCCGCGCAGCGCGGGCGACGCTTCCAGCTCGGTGCCGTCCACCGCCACGACGCGAAACCGCGTGCCGGCCAGCACGAAGCGCTGCGGCGTGCTGTCGGAGTTGACGAGCCGCAGGCGCACCGGGGTCCCCGGCCGCACTGCCCTGCGCTCGATGCCGTCCACCCCGTTGATCGTGGGAACACCCGCGAAGTCGTGCGCAATCGCGAGGAGGTCTAGACCCGCTCGGCGCGGTCCGCGAGGCTCGATCACGAGCGCGCCGAAGAGCCCTCGCTTGACGTCCTTCGAGGAGACCTGATGGGTGTGGTACCAGAAGGTCCCCTCCTGGTTCACGCGGAATCGGTACGTGTACCTGCCGCCGGGGAGCACCGCATCCTGGGTGACGCCGGCGACCCCGTCCTCGGCGTTCGGCACGTCGACTCCGTGCCAGTGGATGGTCACGCCCGACTCGACGTCCCGGTTGAGCAGCGTCACCTCGACGAGATCGCCGCGCTGCACGCGCAGCTCCGGGCCGGGGGAGCGGCCGTTGAAGGTGAGCGCGTCGATCGTCCGGTCAGAGCCAAGCCGGATGGGCGTCCGCTGCGCCGTGAGCGTGAAGCGGGCATCGGGTCTTCCGCGCGGCCCGTGCAGGGCGGCGACGCTCACGCCCCCGGTGTGGGCCGAGTGCTCTGCGACCGGGCCTCCACCGCCGTCGAGAGTGCCGTAGTCCATGACGCTGTAGGACTCGGGCAGGCGGCTCGACCACCACGCATGGCCGGCCCAGCCGAGCGCCGCGACGAGCGCGAGGACGGCGGCTGAGGCGAGCGCTGTGAGGAGGGGCTTCGGAAACACGGTTCATCGACCGGCGAGGACGGCGCACCCGGCAGAGACCCCACCCGCGCCGCTCCTCACCGCCGGTTCAGCGTAGCTCCGACCGGTGCGACCCGAGCCGGAAACACGGCAACAGCCGCGTAGCATGGATGCCATGACAGCTGTGGGCCGCCCCCTTCGCGTTGCAGTAGTCGGCTCGGGCCCGGCCGGCTTCTACACGGCCTCTGCGCTGCTGACCGCCGACATCCCGGTCGAGGTGGACATGTACGACCGCCTGCCGACGCCCTGGGGTCTCGTGCGACTCGGCGTCGCTCCCGACCATCCGAAGCTGAAAGAGGTCTCACGGGCCTTCGAGCGGACCGCCCAGCGGCCCGGCTTCCGCTTCTTCGGCAACGTGGAGGTCGGACGCGATCTGAAGCACAGCGACCTCAGGACCCTCTACGACGCGGTCGTGTACGCGGTCGGCGCGCAGACGGGTCGCCGGCTGGGCATTCCCGGCGAGGATCTCCCGGGCTCGTGGAGTGCGACGGAGTTCGTCGCCTGGTACAACGGCAATCCGGACTTCCAGGATCTTTCCTTCGACCTGAAGACGGAGCGGGCCGTGGTCGTCGGCGCGGGGAACGTGGCGCTGGACGTCGCGCGGATGCTCGCCCTGACGCGCGAGGAGCTCGATCCGACGGACACGACCGACCTTGCCATCGAAGCAATTGGCGGCTCCGGGTTGCGAGAGATCGTCATCCTGGGCCGGCGGGGGCCTGCCCAGGCGGCGTTCACCACGCCGGAGTTGAAGGAGCTGGGCGACCTGGCCGGCGCGGACGTGCTTGTCGACGCCGCCGAGCTCGTGCTCGATCCGGCGAGCGAGGCCGCTCTCGAGTCGGACACGAACGCACGCCGCAACCTCGAGGTGTTGCGCGACTTTGCGGCGCGGAAGCCGGCCGGCAAGCCGCGCACGGTACGGCTCCGGTTCGGGGTCTCGCCGGTTTCGATCCTCGGCGACGGGCGGGTCGAGGCCGTGGAGATCGTGCTCAACAGGCTGGTGGTCGACGACCGCGGTCGCGTACGCGCGGAGCCCACCGGCGACCGCGAGACGATCGAGGCGGGCCTCGTGTTCCGCAGTGTCGGATACCACGGCGTGCCGATCGACGAGCTTCCCTTCGACGAGGCGAGCGGGACGATGGCGAACCGCGACGGGTGTGTCCTCGGTTCAAACGGCGCCTCTCTGGCCGGCGTCTACTGCGCGGGGTGGATCAAGCGGGGCCCGACGGGCGTCATCGGGACAAACAAGAAGGACGCGAACGAGACGGTCGAACGCCTGCTCGCCGATGCACGCGCGGGTCTTCTGCCGCCGCCAGAGCGTCCGGGTGCGGACGCGCCCTTCGACCTGCTCGCCGAGCGGTCCGTGGACGCCGTTTCCTACGCGGGCTGGGAGGCCCTGGACGCCCATGAGCGCGGAGCCGGCCAGCCGCGCGGCAAGCCGCGCGTCAAGTTGCTCACCTGGGAAGAGCTGCTGGCGGCGGCGCGCCAGGCGTCGTCCGAGGCTGCGGTGGACTCGGCTGCCTGAGGTGTGATATCAGCCCTCGTCGGCCACCTGGACGGTGGTAGGATCGCCCGCGCGGCGGATGGGGAGAACCGCCTGATATCGCTGGGAAGGGGGAGCTCCTGGCAGTGCCCGAAAACCCCGTAGCGGATCGCAACTGCCGACCCGATCAGTCGCGTTTTCGCGCGCGCCTCCGACGCGCGCCGTCTCGACACTTCGAGGGGAGGGGAATGTCACCCAAGCATCTACGGCTCGCCGTGGCCGCCCTGGCCGCGCTGGGAATGATGGCCGCCGCTCTGGCCGCGGCTGCTCTGACCGGAAGCGACAGCGCCGCCAAGGCACCGCAGGTGGCCGTTCCAACCGACGGTGAGCTTTCCGCAGCGCTGGCGACGAAGCTCGCTGCAGCGCAGCAGTTCACGCCGGGACTGGCGACGAGTCGACCACTCGACGAGGCGGCCGGCCCGTCGGAGCTCAACTGGTTCATGCACTCGTATCCGGCCACCGACATCCCGCTGGCGCAGTTCCTTGGCGCACGGCAGGACTGGAAAGCCCTGCAAAAACAGGGACTTCCGGGCGGGTTGAATGCCAACCGCGGGCTCTGGACACGGCTCGGGCCCAGCAACGCGCTCTATCCGTTCAACCCGTTCCGTGACCGCTCCGTCTACGTGGCCAATGAGTACGTCGCCACCGGGCGGATCTCGCACGTCGCGATCGACCCGAGCTGCGGCGCGTCCCGGTGCCGCATCTGGATCGCCAACGCGGGCGGCGGCATCTGGCGGACCGAGAACGCGCTTGCCGCGACGCCTACCTGGAAGTACCTGTCGTCACCGTTCGAGCACAACAACACCGCGGCGATCGAGCTCGATCCGAACGATCCCACCGGCAACACGCTCTGGGTCGGCACGGGCGAGCCGAACATCTGTCGCAGCGGCTGCCTCGCCGGCGTCGGCCTCTACAAGTCGACGGACGGCGGCAACACCTGGACCGGGCCGATCGGCGGCGAGTACTTCAACGGCCGCGGCATCGGCTCGATCGAGATCAAGCCTGGTAACTCGAGCATCGTCTACGTCGGCTCCGGCGCCCAGGGCTCGCGCGGCATCAGCAACTCCTGCTGCACGGGCGTCGACCGGGGCGGCAACATTCCCGGGGCGCCGCACTTCGGCCTCTGGAAGTCGAGCGACGGCGGCCAGACGTTCGGGCTCGTGAGCCAGGGCGCAACCGCGCTCTGCACGGGCAACGCGCCGTCCGAGGTGTTCTTCAACACCACGCCGTGCTCCCCGCGCGGCGCCCGCCGGGTCAAGGTCGATCCGGTCGATCCCAACGTCGTCTACGCGTCCTTTCTCGCGCGTGGCATCTGGCGCTCGACGGACAACGGCGCGACGTGGGAGCGGATCATGGCGCCCATCAGCGACGCCGCGAACGGTGCGACCGGCGCCGGCGTGGAGCGCGCCGAGTTCGACGTCGTGGCGCTCCCGGGCGGCAACACGCGCATGTACGTCGGCGTCGGAGGCGGCGGCACGACGACCGCGAGGTTCCGGCGCAACGACAACGTGCGGAGCCCCGCAGCGGCCACGGTGGCGGCCGGCTGGATCGACCTCACCAGCTCGACACAGAACACGCCCGCCTACTCGAGCTTCGGCTACTGCGACCCGCAGTGCGCCTACGACAACTACGTCTACGTGCCGAAAAAGGCCGACGGGTCGGCGTGGGATCCGGACATCGTCTACCTGTCGGGCGACAACGAGTACAACGAGAACAACTGGGTGACCGGCCGCTCGAACGGCCGCGCCGTCCTACTGTCGACGAACGCCGGCGTCCATTTCACGGATATGACCGAGGACGACGCCGACGACTTCCACCCGAACGCGCTGCATCCGGACCACCATGCGCTCGTCACCAACCCGAGCAACTGGCGGCAGTTCTTCGACGTCGGCGACGGCGGCATCGTCCGCTCGAACGGCAACTTCGTCGACGACTCAGGTGACTGCACGAGCCCCAAGGGCTACACGGGTGCCCGCTTGGCCTTCTGCCAGCTGGTGCTTTCACGAGTGCCCGAGCGGCTGACGCCGATCAACAAGGGCATCAACGCGCTGCACTTCTACCAACTCGCCTACAGCCCGAAGAACCCGTCGGTGCTGGCGGGCGGCACGCAGGACAACGGATCGTGGATGACCAACGGCGACCGGGAGACCTGGATCGAGACGAACGTCGCCGACGGCGGGTTCAACGGCTTCGACGCGGCCCTGCCCAACTACTCGATGACCTCGTACCAGACCGGCGCAATCCAGATCAGCGAGACGCTCGTCGACCAGGTCGACCAGACGTGGGTCGCGGACACGCTGGCCGTCATCCCGCCGTATGCCTTCGAGGTCGTGGCCTTCATCGCACCGGCGATCTTCGACCCGATCTACAGCAAGACGATGTGGCACGGGCGGGAGCACGTCTTCCGGTCGACGAACGGCGGCATCAACCCGGCGTTCCCGAAGGCCAAGGTCAAGGAGCACTGCAACAGCTGGACCGGTGACGGCGACATCAACGAGAGTGGGGCCTACGAGCCGTTCGTCGACATCTGCGACGACTGGAAGCCGCTCGGCAACCCGGAGCCACGCGGACGGCTCACCTACGGGCCTGCGGCCCTCTGCCCGGCCACGCCCCTCGGGCCGCCGGCCGTCGCTTGCCCGGCGCCCTACCCCTACGGTGAGGACCGCTCGGGAGGGCACGTCTCGTTCGTCGAGCGGGCCAGCGACGGCCAGACGCTCTGGGCCGCCACGAGCGGGGGCCGAATCTTCATCTCGAAGAACGCTCGCACGGCGACTCCGAGTGCGGTCGTCTTCAACCGCATCGACACGTCCTCGTCCGTCGATCCGGGCCGCTACCCGTCCGGGATCTCCATCGACCCGAAGAACCCGAACCACGCGTGGATCACGTACAGCGGCTACAACGCCATGACGCCGTCCACGCCGGGACACATCTTCGAGGTCACGTACAGCCCGGCCACCAACTCGGCGACCTTCACGTCGCTGGACGGCAGCGGCTCGGGCGCGTTCGGCGACCTGCCCGTTGCGGACATCGCACGCGATCCCCAGACAGGCAACCTGTTCGTCGGCACGGACTTCGGCGTGGCCGCTCGGATCTCGCCGTCGCCCGACTGGATCGTTGCCGCACCAGGGCTGCCGGCGGTCAACGTCCCGCATCTCGTGATCGTTCCGCAGAGGCGAGTCCTCTACGCGGCGACACACGGGTTCGGGGCGTGGGAGCTCAAGCTGCCGTAACGAGGGGCAGTTCTGCTGTGAAGAGGGCCGTCCGCTGGGGGCGGCCCTCTTTGCGTGCTGACGCCGGGTTGCGACCACCTTCGTGCTGCGGACGCTTTCGCTGCTCGCTCCTGCGCTTTCGCGGGACCTGCTGCTTCTGTGAGGGTCAGTCCCCGACGCGCG
>DAITAO010000007.1:65084-66339 GCA_036824245.1 Gaiellaceae bacterium
ACGGGTGCGGCTGCCGGTGCCGTCTACGGGCTCGTCGCGGTCGGCCACTCGCTCGTCTACCGCCTCACCGGCGTCGTCAACTTCGCGCTCGGCGACCTCGTCGGCCTCGGGGTCTTCGCGACGCTGCTCGTCGCGGCCGGTACAGGGCCGGTCAGCCAGACGAGCGTCGGCGGCGGCCGGTTCGCGCTCGCGCTCCTCGCCGGCCTTCTGGTCTGTGTTGCCGCATCGGCGGGGAGTTACCTGTACGCGATCGAGCCGTACGTGTCGAGGGGCTCCACGCTCGGCTGGGTGGGGGCCACGCTCGCCGTGGCGTTCGCCGTGAAGGCGCTGCTAGCGCTCGTCTTCACGCGATCGAGCTACGTGTTCCCGGACCCCCTCCCGTTCCGGGCCGTGGCTCGCGACGGCTTCTTCGCGGTGGGCGACGTACAGGTTCCGGTGCGCGCATTCTTCGTCGTCGCAGTCGGCCTTGCGCTCGCGGCGGCCGCCACCTGGACGCTCGACCGAACGCGCTTCGGCCGTGGTCTCCAGGCCATTGCAGCCGATGTGGAAGGTGCGCGGGTCGTGGGCGTCCCCGTGCGTCTGCTGGTCGCGGCCGCATTTGGTCTCGCGGGTGGTCTGGCGGCTCTGGCCGCGATCACGGCGGCTCCCAGCGTGCCGTTCGACACGGAGACCGGTGTGCTGCTCGGGCTCAAGGGTCTCGTGGTGGCGCTGCTCGTGCGCTTCGCCTCTCCCTGGCGCGCCTTCACGGCCGGAGTGGCGCTCGGGGTCGCCGAGGCTGCGATCGCCGGCCTCACCGTGTTCGGCCACGAGCTCGGATCCCAGTACCGCGAGGTGCTGCCCCTGGCGATCGTGCTGCTGATCGTGGCGTTACGTCCCGCGCGTGAAGCGTTGGAGGAGCAGGAGTGAGCTCGGTGACAGCCGCGCTGAGCCGCACCACCGACTCACTCGCCGGCGCCGCCCGGGACGTACGCGGCGCCTGGGGGATCGGACAGTCGGCGCTCGCTGCGGCTCTCGCCGGCGCGGCGTTCGTGCCGCTTTTCGTCAGTGATCCGCTTGCTCTCGAGGGGCTCGCCACGACGCTCTATCTGGCACTCGCCGCCGTGGGCCTGGCCGTCTCGGTCGGGCTGGCCGGGCTGCCCGTGCTGGCCCAGGGCGCCTTCGTCGCCGTGGGCGCCGCTTCCGCCGCCCTAGTACGGGTGCACGAGGACTGGCCGCCGCTCGCGGCCGCCTTGCTGGGAGCCGCAGTGGCGGCGGC